>DHLZ01000065.1 GCA_002405515.1 Planctomycetaceae bacterium UBA4655 | reverse complement strand
GCTCCTGGGCACGGGCAGCCCCTCACGGTCTTCTCGTAGGCACCGTGATGGCACTCTGATGCTGAACGCTCCCGGGGGGCGTGGTCGGGAAGTCGGGGAACGTTGAGGAGCATCAGGCGTATCCTCGCCGTAGCGACGATGCGTCCGCTCCCCCGGCGGCAATGCGGCGTCATTCAGGCTTCGCTGACGGTCCTCGCAAAGCCGCTACGAGCACTTGTCGAGGAGGCGGCGGCTCTTCGCGTCGATGGCCGAGCGATCGCGGATGAGGAAGCGGATGCCGTAGGTGTCGGTGATCACGATGCTGCCGTCCCGTCGCCGGTCGATGGCGTCGGCATTCGCCGTCGTGAACTGCCGCGGGCCACGGTCGGTCCGCACCTGCCAGTGGGTGGGCTCCCCTTCCGTGACCGACTCGATCGACTCCACGACCGGCAGAAAATCCCGCACGGCGAGCTCCGCCTCCACGAGTCGGCGATCCGCGGCCGGCAGCGAGGATCGCTCGTCGATCCAGGCGAGTTCCACCCCGTCGGCCCCGAGGATCGCCACGGCACCGCCGGGATCGGAGATCGGAAACGCCCGCAGCACATCCACATCCGCATGGACGACGCCTGCGGCATCGACGAGGTCGAGTGTCCCGTCGGATCGGCGGTCGAGCCTCCAGGTGGGGGCGGTGTCCGGGCTCTTCATGGTGCGTCGACCGAGGCCATCGCGGCCCTCGCCTCCTCGTCCTGCGCCTGTGACTGCGCCCTGTAGAGCCGGGCGTAGATGCCGTCGGCGGCGAGCAGCTGCTCGTGCGTGCCGATCTCGGCGATCGCCCCGGAGTCGAGCACGACGAGCCGGTTGGCCCGCCGCAGCGTCGAGAGCCGGTGGGCGATCGCGATCGTGGTACGGCCCGTGACGAGCGTGTCGATCGCCGACTGGATCACCGCCTCGGTCCGCGCGTCGACGCTCGAGGTGGCCTCATCGAGAATCAGGATCGCGGGATCGACCAACAGCGCCCTCGCGATCGATATCCGCTGGCGCTCGCCGCCGGAAAGGCCCGCGCCTCGCTCGCCGATCCGGGAGTCGTAGCCGGCAGGCAGGGCGAGGATGAACTCGTGGGCCCCGGCCGCGCGGGCGGCCGCCACGATCCGCTCCCGCGAGGCCTCGGGGCAGCCGTAGGCGATGTTCTCCGCGACCGTGCCGTAGAAGAGGAACGGCTCCTGGAGCACCACCCCGAGGTTTCTCCGGTACGCCTCGAGCGACAGGGTCCGCAGATCATGCCCGTCGATGCGGATCGTGCCGCTCGAGGGATCGTGAAACCGGCAGACGAGGTTCGCGAGCGTCGATTTTCCCGAGCCGCTCGAGCCAACGAGGCCGACCATCTCGCCCGGCTCGATGGCGAGGTCGATCCCGTGGAGCACCTCGCGGGCGCCGTACCGGAAGTGCACGCCCTGGAGCTCGATCCTCCCCTGCACGCGGCCCGGACGGACGGGGTTCGCAGCTTCCTTCACCGTCGGCTGGCAGTCGAGGATCTCGAAGATCCGCTGGGCGCTCGCCGCCGCACGCTGGGCCGCCGGTACCATGCGGATCATCGACTCCACGCGGGCATAGAAGCGGGAGATGTAGGCGAGGAACGCCGTGAGCGTGCCGACGGTCACGGAGCCCCCGAAGACGAGCCAGGCCCCCGCGGCCCAGACGATGATGAGCCCCAGTTCGTTGAAGAGCGTCACGAGCGGACCAAAATACGACCAGACGACGTTCACGCGGTCGTTCGCCTCGAGCACGTCGTCGTTCGCCTCGCGGAAGCGGGCGATCTCCCGCCGCTCCTGGGCGAACGCCTTTACGACGCGGATGCCTGGAATCGTGTCCGCAAGCACGCTCGTCATGTCGCCCCAGGCGACGTTCGCCCGCTCGAACCCGCGGCGGAGCCGCTCCCGGACGACGTACACCAGCCAGAGCACGAGCGGAAAGGGCAGGAGCGTCACGACCGCCAGCGTCGGGTTGATCCAGGCGAGCACGACGCCCGTGAGGCAGAGGAGCATCACGTTCGAGCCGAACTCGATCAGGTTGAGCGAGATGAAGTTGTTGATGCGGTCGGTGTCGCTGCCGACGCGGGCCATGAGGTCGCCGGTTCGCCTGCTGCCGAAGAAGTCGAGCGACAGGCTCTGGAGGTGCGAGTAGGTCCGCACCCGCAGATCGGCGGCGAGACGCTCGCTCACGTACGCCAGCGTCCAGGTCTGGGCCCACGAGAGCAGCCAGGCGAAGAAGGCCGCGGCCGCCAGGCCGGCGAGATACCACCAGACGTGCGAGAAGGGGATGTCCACGCCGGACTGCCGCGGAATGAGCACGTCGTCCACGAGCGGCATCGTGAGGTACGGGGGCACCAGCGCCGCCGCGGTGCTCGCGAGCGACAGCACTCCGCCGAGCAACGCCATGCCGGCATGCGGGCGTGCGAAGGCGAGCAGTCGGCAGAGGGTCCGCCACGTGGAGGGAGTCTGCTCGTCGAGGATGGTCGAATCCTTCGCGACCGCGCGGGGCTCGCCATCGACCGTGATGCCCGTCGCCTTCGCCGCACCGGCGGCGGGCAACGGAACCTCTCCCTCCGAGGACTTGGGCGGCCGCACGGCCGTCGCCCGTCGGTCGACCGCACGAGCGTCACGCTCGTCAAAGGCATCCTCGAGCGAGTGCATCTCCTCCGCGCGTGCCGGGGTGAAGAGCCATCGAGCGACGACCGCCCCATCCTCGGCCAGTTCGAGCCGGCCAACGGCTCCGCGAATCCGGACGTCGAGCTTCGTCGTCGGCAGCAGCGGATGGGAGGCACGGACGCCGTCGTCGGCTTCCGCGATGACGCGGCGATCGGTGAGCACGATCCAGCCGTCGATGAAATCGAGCTGCGAATCGAGGTCGTACCTCGCTACGGCCAGCAGCTCGTCCCCCGGGGGCAGCTCGATCCGGCAGCCTGCGGGGAGGGCTGGCGTGTCGGCGGACGGGGCGGAACCGGCGGGGGCGGGGGGGTTTGACGGTGGCACCGGATACGACCTCTTCAGAAAGCGGCTCGAGACGGAGTTTATCCCACAATGGCCGGGATTGCGGGACGGAGGGCGTTTTCCGGGGCGGGATGGACCGCCGGCAACGTCCGGAGCGGCTGGAATGAAGTTTCTTGCATCGCTCGACGAACAGTCTTACAGTAGCGGGGAGAAGCAGGGACGCGGCTGCCGCTCACGGAAGAACTTTCCCACCGTCGGTCATCCGCCCGCCTGTTTTTCAAACCTGTTTGTCGATTCTTCCATGACGAACGCTTCACTCCGCATCTGCGGATGTGCGCAGTTGTGCGGCCCGGGCCGCCTGCGATTCTCTCGGCCGGCTCTTCCGGCATCTGGCATGGATCGTGCTCTGCATGGAAGTGTTGATCGGTTTCCCCCCTTCGTGAAGAAAAGGCACGGCATCTTTCGATGCAAGTCACAAAGCTGAAGGTTCTCCGGGGCCCCAACCAATGGGCCTCGTTTCCGGTTCTGGAGGCCTGGGTCGATCTCGGAGTCTTGGAGGACTCCCCCTCGCACACGATTCCCGGTTTCAACGACCGGCTGATGGCCTGGCTCCCGACCATGATCGAGCACCGCTGCTCGATCGGCGAACGCGGCGGGTTCTTCGAGCGGCTCCGCACCGGCACCTGGATGGGTCACATCCTGGAGCACGTGACGCTCGAGCTGCAGTCGCTCGCCGGAACGCCCGTCGGCTACGGCCGCGCCCGCGAGACCTCGACACGAGGCGTCTACCGCGTCGTGATCGAGTTCAAGGAGGAGGCGTTCGGGATCGAGTGCTTCCACGCCGCCCACCGCCTGCTCATGGCGGCGATCGCGGGCGAGTCGTTCGACGTCGCGTCCGAGCTGAAGCGGCTTCGCGAATTCCTGCTCGAGTCGAGGCTCGGCCCGAGCACCCGTTCGATCGTGGAGGCCGCCGCGCGACGGGGCATCCCTTCGACGAGGATTTCGGAGGGGTCGCTCGTCAGGCTCGGCTACGGCTCGAAGCAGCGGCGAATCCTCGCCGCGGAGACCGATCGCACCGGCGCGATCGCCGAGTCGATCGCGCAGGACAAGCATCTCACGCGGCGGCTCCTCGCGGAGGCGGGGGTCCCGGTGCCGGAAGGCCGGCCCGTCGCCAACCTCGAGCAAGCCCTCGAAGTGCTCGAGGAGGTCGGCGGCCCGGTGGTAGTGAAGCCGCAGTTCGGCAACCAGGGCCGAGGCGTGTCGGTCAATCTCGCGACCCGCGAGGAGGTCGCGACGGCGTATTCGCTCGCGCTCGAGAAGGAGCCGACCGTCGTCGTGGAGCGGTACGTCGCCGGCGGCGATTACCGGGTGCTCGTCGTGGCGGGCGTCGTCGTGGCCGCGTCGCGACGCTATCCGCCGACGGTGACCGGCGACGGCAGCTCCACGATCATCGAGCTCGTGGCTCGGGCCAACGCCGACCCGAGGAGGTCCAACAGCCACTCCACCGCGCTCAGCCCGATCCTCATCGACGACGTCGCCCGCGGCGTGCTCGCCGAGCAGGGGCTGGCCGCCGAGAGCGTTCCCGCCGCCGGCCGCAGGGTGCTGATGCGACAGAACGCGAATCTCAGCACGGGCGGCGTCGCCGAGGACGTCACCGAGCTCGTCCACCCCGAGGTGGCCGCCCGCGCGATCGAGGCGGCGAGGATCGTCGGCCTCGACGTGGCTGGCATCGACATCGTCGCGGGCGACATCTCGCAGCCGCTCGAGTCGCAGGGAGGCGCCGTCATCGAGGTGAACGCCGGCCCCGGTCTGCGGATGCACCTCGATCCGGCCCACGGCAAGGCCCGCGACGTGGGCGCGGCGATCGTGGACAGCCTCTTCGCCCCCGGCGACGACGGCCGCATCCCGATCGCGGCCGTCACCGGCACGAATGGCAAGACGACCGTCACCAGGCTCATCGCGCACTGCGCGTCGGTCGGCGGCGCCACCGTCGGCATGACCTGCACCGAGGGGGTCTACGTCGGCTCCCGCATGATCGACTCGGGCGACTGCAGCGGTCCGAAGAGCGCCCGCCGCATCCTCGCCAACCCGTCGGTGACGACGGCGGTGCTCGAGACGGCCCGCGGTGGCATCCTGCGGGAGGGCTGCGGATTCGACTCCTGCGACGTGGCCGTGGTCACCAACATCGGCGCGGGCGACCACCTCGGTATCGAGGAGATCGACACGCCCGAGCGGATCGCGTGGGTCAAGGGCGCGATCGTGGCGGCGGTTCGCCCGACCGGCGCCGCGGTGCTCAACGCCGCCGATCCGCTGGTGGTCGACATGAAGAAGTGGTGCAAGGGGCAGGTGGTCTACTTCTCACTCGATCCGGACAATCCGATCGTCGTCGAGCATCTCGCGAAGGGGGGCCTCGCGGCGACGGTCCGCGACGGGTGGATCGTGCTCTGCGACGGCCCGCGCGAGACGAGGCTCGCGAGCCTCGATCGCGTCCCCCTGGTGCACCGTGGGCTCGTGTCGTTCCAGGTGGAAAACGTGCTGGCGTCCGCGGCCGCGGCCTGGCGGCTCGGCGTGCCGCTGGAACTGGTCCGAATCGGGCTCGAGGGATTCTCCGCGGGCACCTCCGGCTCTCCGGCCCGCTTCAACCTCTACGACCTCGACGGTGCCGCGATCATCGTCGACTACGGTCACAACGTGCCGTCGCTCGAACGTATCTGCGAGACGATGGCGAAGCTCCCCTACGCGAGGCGGATCGCGGTCTACTCCGCTGCAGGAGACCGTCGAGACGAGGATCTCATCGGCCAGGGAAGGCTGCTCGCCCGGGCCGTCGAGCGGGTCGTGATCTACGAGGATGCCTATCTTCGAGGCCGCGAACCGGGAGAGATCACGCGGCTGATCTCGCAGGGAATCGTGGAGGCGATGGATTCCCGCAGCCCGGTCGCCATCGAGAAGGGGGGGACGTGGTGCGAGGCCGCGGCGCTCGTGCTCGACGCGGTGAAGCCGGGCGACCTCGTCCTCCTGCAGCCCGACACGGTCGAGCAGACGGTTCCCTGGCTCACCGAACGCTACGGTTCACGTCTGAAGGAGAAGTCGCTGGCAGACCTGGCGGGCCCTGCTTCGCACGGCGACGCCGGACCGACACCCGCTCCGCACGAGCCGGTCGTGACGGGAACCGGTCGGCTCGGGCGCGGCATCTTCGCGGCCCGCGAGATCCGTCCTGGCGAGACGGTGCTCCGCACGTGGGGCCCGCGGATTCCGAAGCGGACGCGGCACTCGATGCAGGTCGATGCCGACGTGCACATCCAACCGCATGGCGCGCTCGTGGCCACGAATCATTCCTGCGAGCCGAACTGTGGCGTGCTGATCCGTTCGGGCACCACCGAGATCGAAGTTCGTGCGATGCGGCCGATCGCCGCGGGCGAGGAGATCACGATCGACTACGACACCTTCGAGTACGAGATCGAGCACATGGGCGGACCGTGCCAGTGCGGCTCGCAGCATTGCCGAAAAAAGATCGCGGGATACAAGCACCTTACGGCAGATGTGAAGCGACGCTACGGCGAATTCATCGCCGAATACCTCCGCGCCCTCGACGCGTCGGAAGTGACCGCCCCCGTCGGCGCCTGACGGCGAAGCGGACGCAGCGATGCCGCATTGCCGCCGGGGAAGCAGACACTCCGTCTCTTCGGCGATGATGCGCCTGAGGCTCCTCCGCG
>DHLZ01000114.1:2991-7339 GCA_002405515.1 Planctomycetaceae bacterium UBA4655 | reverse complement strand
CCGGGAATTTTCCAGCGATCGCCTGCAGGGATTCCTGCGCCTCGGGCTTCCGTATTGGGCACCTGTTCGCCTGCAGGGAAACTCGCGCCTCGGGCTTCCGTGAAAGTCATCAGGCCCAGTTGCCCGGAGAGTAATGTCAACTACTTGATGCTCCCGGTAGCATCATGCTGGTTGTTGCCAAGTGGACTCCGACGCGACCGGGCTGATACATCATGCACCATCTGGGGTCCCGCGATACTCGCGGATTGCCCGCGAGAAACCGAGCCCCGGCCGGGAGGGCCTTGCGCCGCAGCGATCCTTCGACGCAGCGATCTTACGGCGCGGCGATCTTGAAAAGGGCCTTGTCGGTCCGCAGGTACATCGCCCCGCCGGCGAACGCGGGCGTGGCGAGCGTCCTCCCCGGGAGTTCGTTGATCTCGAGCCGCTCGAAGGTCCGGCCCGCCCGCACCCAGGTCGCTCGGCCCGCTTCGTCGAGGAACAGGATGCGGTCCGCCACGAGGATCGGCGACGCCGAGTAATTGCCGCCGAGCCGCTCGGTCCAGTGGACCACTCCCGTCTTGGCATCGACGGCGGAGGCCACGCCCTTGTCCGACACGAAGTACAAATCGTCCCCCACGAGCAGCGGCGACGGCGTGCTGGGGGCGGCCCGGCTGAGCCGCCAGGCGACGTGCGTGTCGGTGAGATCGCCGGTTCCTCCCAGCCGAACGGCCAGCAGTTCGGGCCGATCGTAGTCGTGGTTGTAGATCACCAGTCCATGACCGATCGCCGGCTGCGGCACCACCGACCAGCCGGCGGCCCGCACCTTCCAGCGTTCCTCGCCGGTGCCGGGGTCGTACGCGGCGCAGTGATCGCTTCCCGGGGCGACGACGAGCTTTTTCCCGTCGCTCTCCGTCACGGCCGGCGTGGCGAACGAGAAGCTGTTTCGGGCCTTCACCGACCGCGGCGTCCGCCACTCCACCCGGCCGGTCGCGGCATCGACCGCCGCCACGAACGGGTCGCTGGCCCCGTCGCAGGTCACGACAAGCTTGCCGTCGATCAACACGGGCGACCCGCCGCTGCCATGCACCGGCGGATAGGTGAGCTCCTCGCACCGCCAGACGATGCCGCCGTCGCGGGCGTCGAGCCGGGCCATGCCCAGCGGACCGAAATGAACGTACACGGCCCCGTCATGCACGATCGGCGTGGGGCTGGCATGGCTGTTCTTGCCGTGGATCTTCGGCTGCATGTCGACGCGGAAGACCTCGCGATCCCAGAGGACGTTTCCGCTGCCCGCGTCGATGGCCAGCGCCCGCAGCGTCATCCCCTTGCCCTCGGGCACCGCGGTGGTCAGGTAGACCCGATCGCCGACGACCGCCGGTGACGACCAGCCGAGACCGGGAACGGCGGCCTTCCAGGCGACGTTCTTCGTCTCCGACCACTCGACGGCGGGAATCGGTCCCTCGGCATGCGCGTCCGCATGCGGACCGCGAAACTGCGGCCAGTCGGGGGCCCCGGCGCCGACGACTCCGATCAGAAGCAGTTGGATCAGCGACATAGCCGGCCTCTCCTCAAAAGCAACGTCGTTGTACACTTCCCCGCGGCTCGTGTCAGCCGCCTGACGGTAACCTGTCTCTCTGGCCGCGGGCTCGCAGGGCCGCGTTTCAGGGGGGCGATGCGGCCTCCGGCAGCGGTCCGCGTTCCCCAACGTCGCCGGCTCGGCCCCGCTCCATCGCCGCCTCCACCGCCCGCACAGCATCTGCGGATCCCCGGAAGGCCGCGGCCGGGAAGCGAAATGGGCCGGCGAGCATGCGGGCATAGATCGACCCGCTGTCGAACCGGTTGAGGCTCGCGCCGGCGAGGTACTGCAGCCGCAGGTTGCGGTCGGTGGTGATCTCCGCGTCGGCGAGGAACTCCCGCAGGCTGTCGGCGGCGCCGACGCAGCTCGCAAACAGCTCCGCGACCGTGCCGATGCCCACGTCGGCGAGCGAGCCGCGGACGGCCGCGAACTCCGGCTCGTCGAGCCGTCGGGCGATCGCGTCCACGTCGATGACGGTCGGCCCGGGCTGACCGAGGAGCACGAGGTCATAGCCCATGCCTCCGAGCGTGTTGCCGATCACGAGCCCGTCGGGAAAGACCTCGAAAAACGTGGCGAGCTGGCTTTTCACGGCGGCTTCGTTCGTCTGATAGAGCTGCACGAACAGGGTGAACACGCCCCCCGGCCGAAGCCGCGACTTCGCCAGCTCGAAGAACTCGCGGGTGTAGAGGGTCGCCGCCCCCCGGACCCAGGGATCGAGGGGATCGGAGGTGATGGCGTCGTAGCTCCGGGACGTCGAGAGGAGGTGATGCCGGCCGTCGTCGATCACGACCCGGACCTTCCGGTTGCGGAGCACCCCGCCGTTGTGGTCACTGAAGTGCGCGAGCACCGCGGCCGGCACGATCGGCTCGATCTCGACGATCGTCTCGGACTCCACCCGCGGGTCGAGCGACACCGCCCCCGCCGTGACCCCCGCGCCGCAGCCGATCACGAGCACCTCCCGCGGCGATTCGGGCACGAGCGTGGTCAGGTGCCCGAGGATCCGCTGGAGCCGCATGTCATGCGACAGGCTCGAGGCCTGAACCTTGCCGGCGTTGTGGTAGAGCGTCAACCCGGCCGGCGTCCGCGTGACGGCCACGGAGGCCTGCAGCCCTTCGCCGACGTACACGAACTCGTTGCCGCCCCCCCACAGCCCGCTGAACCGCCCGTAGGCGACAAGCGCGGGTGAGACCGGCGGCACGAGCCATGCGATCCCGGCAGCCCACGCCACGGCGAGGCATGCGGCGGAGGAGACCGCCACGCGACCGCGGGCGGACGATCGCCAAACCGCCGCCGCGACAGGGGCGAGGGCCAGGCCGGCCGCGACCGCGGCGACGAGGATCAGCAGCCGCTGCATGCCCTGCGAGGAGCAGATCCAGACCAGCGGCGCGCCCGCAACCGCTCCCACGATCGCCCCGAGCGTGTTCGCCGCGGAGGCTGCGGCCACCCGCCTGGCAGGGTCCTGCCCGTCGCGGGCGAGCGCCGCGACGGCCAGCGGAAAGCTCGCCCCCCACAGCAACGTCGCCGGCAGCACCGCCCAGAGGCAGCGGACGAGGTCGAGTTGGAACGTGGCGACCGCATCACGGCCGAGCGAAGGATTGATGGGCCACGCCGGAAGCGAATGGGCGAGCTGAAACGACGCCCAGGCGATGCCCGCGGGGAGCAGCAGTTGACACAGGCCGAACGCCGTCCGGGCGTCGCCGGTCGCGCGGGTCAACGACGATGCCCACGCGCTGCCGAGGCCCAGCCCCGCGAGGAACACGGCGAGGATGATGGCGAAGGCGAACACGCTGCCGCCGATCTGGAGCGAGAGCAGCCGCGTCCACGCCACCTCGGCCGCCAGTGCCGTGAGCCCCGAGAGGCCGATCGCCACGAGCAGGCCGCGGTCGAGTGGCCGCCGCGCCGCCTCAGCCGGTGCGGCGGGAGCGGGAGCGGGTGTCGAGCGGGCGACGATGGCGGCCAGCGCCGCCACCGCGAGGTTGCCAGCCACCGCGACGCTGCCCGCCGTGAACAGATCGACGCGGGGCAGCAGGCCGTAGGCCGCGATCAGGCAGCCGCAGACCGCGCCCGCCAGGTTGCCGGCGTAGAGCAGGCCCAGCCGGGCGTCGGCGGCAGGCGTCCGCGCGACGAATCCTGCCAGCACCGGCATGGTGGCCCCCATGAGCACCGTCGGCGGCAGCAGGCAGATGGCCGCGACGAGCCCGCGGATCACGAGGCCCGGGTAGCCGGCCGGCAGGCTCGCGGCATAGAGCGATCCGAGGGTCGGCGCCGCCCAGAGGAGCCCCGCCCCACACACCGCGATGCCGGCCTCGAGGGCGGCGTAGACCGCGAGCGGGTGCCGTCCGGGGCCGGCCAGCCGCGGGGCCAAGAAGCTGCCGAGGCCCAGGCCCCCCATGAACGTCCCCAGCAGCACGGCCAGGGAGACCGCGGATGATCCGAGCGAAAGCTGCAGCAACTGAAACCAGACGATCTCGTGGACGAGCGCCCAGCCGCCGCCGATGGCGAACACCGCGAGCACCACCGGCCAGGCCCATGCGGGCGGCGGCACCGCACCGACGGCATCGTGCCCGCTGGCCCGCGGTGCGGGCGACGTCGAATCGGTCGCCGTGACGCTGTGCATTACACGCCCACCACGCGGATGCCGGGTCGCTCTGCAAAACCGCGATCGAAGGTCATGATCTCCGACACACCCTGCCGCTCCATGATCGCCACGTGGAGGGCGTCCCGCGACGACAGCCTGCTGGTCTCCAGCACGATCGCCTTCGCCCGCTCGACGTCTCCGAGCTCAATTGGAAA
>DHLZ01000114.1:1954-2844 GCA_002405515.1 Planctomycetaceae bacterium UBA4655 | reverse complement strand
GCGATGTCGGCGAGCATCGCCTCGATGTCACCGGACGGAAAACCATGCGCCGCGGCCGCCCTGATCGACGCGATCTTGCGGGCCGGGTCACCCGCCGGCCGCCGCTGCTTGGCCTCGTCGAGCGCCCGCCGCACCCAAGCCGCCACGGTGACCCGCTCACGGCGGGCAAGCCCCTGGATCTCCGCCAATTCCTGCTCCGCGAGGAGCACCTGTAGCCGCTTACTCATGCCATGAGCATAACCGCAGAGTCCCATAAGTCACCATGATCTCGAGCCGCAGCCGCCGAGGATCACCACCGGCCTGCAACGCTCTTCAAGCAGCATCGATGAGTGGTATCGATATTTTCTATTCATCAATGGGTTTTATCTATTGGAACGATCATCCCGGGATGCCGAAAACCTTCCTTGGCCGCAGCGGCCGCCCCATCACCCCGGGAGGTTTCGCGAAACAATGGACACCCAGACGATCCTGGCGAACGTCCTCAGTCCGGCGGCGCTCTTCTTCGCCTTGGGCTTCCTGGCGGTGCTCGTTCGTTCCGACCTGGAACTGCCCTACCCGCTCCCGAAGTTCTTCTCGACCTACCTGCTCATTTCGATCGGATACACGGGGGGCGAGAAGCTCGCCCATGCCGGCCTGACGACGGAGGTGGCGGCGACGATCGCGGCCGCCATGGGGATGGCCTTGTTCGTGCCGTTCTACACCTTCTTCTTCCTCCGCCGGATCCTGAGCGTCTACGACGCCGCCGCGATGGCGGCCACCTACGGCTCGATCAGCATCGTGACCTTCGTCGTGGGCACGGAGTTTCTCAATCGGCAGCAGGTCGGGTTCGGCGGCCATATGGTGGCGGTCATGTCGATGATGGAGTCGCCGGCCGTGATCATGGGGATCAT
>DHLZ01000114.1:0-1659 GCA_002405515.1 Planctomycetaceae bacterium UBA4655 | reverse complement strand
GAAGGGCTCAAGCCGTTCATGACGGGGCTCTTCAAGGGGATCGTGCTGCTCTTCCTGCTCGACGTCGGCATGCTGGCGGCGCGGAAGGCGGAGAAGCTCGTCGAGGTGGGGCCGAAGCTCGTGGCCTTCGGCATCCTCGCCCCGTTGGCGAACGCGGCGCTCGGCATCGGGCTGGCTCACCTGCTCGGCATGGGGAAGGGCGACGCGCTGCTCTTCACGCTCCTGTGCGCGAGCTCGTCCTACATCGTCGTGCCGGCGGCGATGCGGCAGGCGGTGCCGGAAGCGAACCCGGGCCTCTTCGAGCTTCTCTCGCTGAGCGTGACGTTCCCGTTCAACATCAGCGTCGGCATCCCGCTCTACTACACGGTGATCGACCGCCTCTGGGCGTAGCGGTCACCGCCAGCGGCGAAACGGCTCGTAGACGCGGACGGTGAGGAGGAGTTCGCTGGCGACGAACTGATTCTGCAGCCGCCCGGCGAACACGGGGCCGCCGGGGAGCGTCGTGAAGAGCACCGGGGCTTTGGTGGGTTCGACCGAGTAATAGCGGTAGCCGAGGTCGAGCGTCACGCGATCGCTCACGGCGTAGAGGATCCCGCCGCCCGCCTGCCAGGCGAAGGCCGTGTCGCGGTCGCCCGACGCGAACACATCCACGCCATCCGTGGCGAACAGTCCGAAGCGGTAGCCGCCAGCCCCGATCCCGCCGCCGCCGTAGACGCCGAAATTCCTGGTGAG
The DNA here is from genome assembly GCA_002405515.1 of Planctomycetaceae bacterium UBA4655. Lineage (GTDB taxonomy): Bacteria > Planctomycetota > Planctomycetia > Pirellulales > UBA1268 > UBA4655. The sequence goes on along the minus strand of DHLZ01000114.1, from coordinate 927 downwards.
GCTGACGTCCCGCCAGACGTTCACCATCGCCGACCAGTTGTCGGTCGTGTCGAGCGTTGCGAAGAGCGGCCCATCCGCCCGCATCGCAGAAAAGCCGTCGCGATACCGCCCCTCGGCCTCGAGCCGCAGCTGCCCCATCGGCCGCGTGATGGCGACGCCCGCCGCGCCGCCGGCCCCGAAGAGCCGCCGCTCGAGAGCCGATTCGTCGAAGACCATGATCTCGCCCCAGGAGGCCCCCAGGATCGGAGCGACGTAGAACCGCCGGCTGGAGCCGCCGTCGCCACGGACAAGTCCGACCGGCTCGACCAGCCGATCAAACTCCTCCACGCCATCGAACGAAGCGAGCTTGATCGGGTCGCCGAGATCGCGAAGGATCGCATCGGAGGGGTCGGGGCCGCTGGGCACCGCATCGGCATGCGCCCATCCGCACGAGACCGTGAGCACCACCGACGCAACAGCCTTCCATCGCATGGCCGTCCATCGCATGCACAGTCCCTCCGACCGCATCCGCGGCAAGCCCCCGATCTCCCGGACCGAATAGGGATCGTCCGATCCAAGGAGCACCCACTGCGACCATTCGCGACCGCGGCAGCACCGACGCGACCGCTACCACCCGCACGCTCGACGCTGCCGTTCAGGAGGAGGCTATCGGCCAGGTAAGCCGACACTCCGTCGCTTCGGCGAGGATCCTGAGGCTCCTCCGCGTCCGCTCCGCCAGCGTTCAGCATCAAAGTTCCTGGGTGAAGACCGTGAGGGGCTGCCCGTGCCCAGGAGCCGGCGTATGCAGACGAGCGAAGCAAGGATTGCGGAGCGAAGTCGGCATCCGAGCGAGCGGAGCACAGGATGCCCGTAGCGAGCGTCCGGCGATGGGCATGGACAGCCCCGAACCCACCGGAACGACACCGCATTGCCGCCGGGGGAGCCGCC
>DHLZ01000068.1:9037-12775 GCA_002405515.1 Planctomycetaceae bacterium UBA4655 | reverse complement strand
CTTCACTCTACTCCTTTGAGACTCGCGCCTGCGCCTTCCGGGCATTTCCAGCAAACGCCTGCAGGGAAACTCGCGCCTCGGGCTTCCGTGGGACCATGGTGCCGCTCAGTCAGCCGAAAACCGCCGTCAACAACATCGTGCTCGGGGTAGTAACGCCTTGACTTCCCGCCATTCGATGCCGACTTCGCTCCGCAATCCTTGCTTCGCTCGTCCGCATGCGCCGCCTCCTGGGCACGGGCAGCCCCTCACGGTCAACGCTGTGGGTTTCGCGTCAGCGAGCCCGTCACGGGCCTGCGAGCACCGTGCAGCCGCCGGCTTCGAGCGGCCAGCGGGCGAGCACGCGATCGAGGTCGTCGAGGCCCAGCCGCTCCACGATCGCGAGGTCGTCGGCGACCGAGCGGTGGTCGCCGTTGTGCGTCCACTCGAGCCCGACGGTGAAGAGCCTTCTGCGGGGTCGCTCGCCGGAGAGAACGATCCGTCCGGCCAGCTTGTTGCGGGCCTGGTCGAGCTCCGACGGGGTGATGGCCCGCCGCCCCCGCATGTCGAGGAGTTCCGGCAGCCGCTCGAGCAGGTTGCCGGCGTCCTCTGGGTCGCAGGAGAGTTGGAGCGTGAAGATGCCGGCGTCGAGGAAGTCGTGGTGGTGGAGCGAGGCCTGCTCCGCCTCGCCGGAATCGACGAGCGACCAGTAGAGGCGGCTGCCGGAGTCGTCGCCCAGGATGATCGCAAGCAGCTTCGCGGCGAACCGGTCCTCGTCATCGCCCGGCGGCGCCGGCGACATGCGGACGGCGTAGGAGAGCGTCGCCGCCGGCCTTTCGATGCGGTCGACGGTGTCACGCAGGTCGCAGCCGCGTCGGAACGGAACGGTCCGCCGTGGCAGGTCGAGCGGCTCCCAATCGCCGCACCGCTCCCTCGCGGTCCTCACGAGACGCTCGAAGTCGACGGCACCGCTTGCCGCGAGCACGATGTTGCCGGGGCAGTAGCGGCGGCGGTAATAGCCCCGCATCGACTCCACCGGCAGCGCCTGGATCGAGTCGACCGTGCCGAGAACGCTCCGCGCGAGCGGATGGCCGGCGAAGAACGTCGCGCGGCAGCGGTCGTCGGCGCCGAACGGCGGCTGGTCGTCGTACATCCGGATCTCCTCGAGGATCACCTTCTTTTCGGTCTCGAAGTCCTCCTCGCGGAGCGCCGGCCTCATCATCTGCGAAAGCAAACCCACCGCGTCGTCCTGCTGTTCCGGCAGCACGGTCGCGTAGTAGCAGGTGTCTTCCTCGCTCGTGAAGGCGTTGGCGCTCGCCCCCATCGCGTCGAACCGCCTGTTGATCTCCTCCGACGAGAGCGTCGTCGTGCCCTTGAAGATCATGTGTTCGAGGAAGTGGCTCGTTCCCCAGAGATCCTCCGACTCGTCCCTCGAGCCGGTCTTCACGAAGAAGCCGATGCTCGTGGAGAGCGCGGCGGGCGACCGCTCGGCGATGATTTCCAGGCCGTTGCCGAGGCGTTCATGGAGAAAGGTCACGTGGCACCTCCAGCGGCTCGCGGCCGAGCGACACGATCGAGAGATCCTCCGGCGGATGATCGGCGAGCCAGCGCTCGACGGAGGCGACGGAGAGGCGGTCGAGCCGCTCGAGTTCCTCGGCGAGCGTGCGGACGCGGCCGAGGTGATACCACTGCCGGCCGATGCCGCCGGCCCTTGCCGCGCTCGACTCCTGCTGCATCACAAGACCGCTCTTGGCCCGTGCCTTCACCCGCATCAGCTCCTCCTCCGTGATCGATCCCGGCAGCCGGCGGATCTCCGCGAGCATGACGTCGAGTGTCTCCTGGGCCCGCTCGGCGGTGGTTCCCGAGTAGCAGACCGCCGCGGCGAAGTCTCGCTGCGTCTGGTACCCGGCCGAGACGCTGTAACAGAGGCCGCGTCGCTCGCGGACCTCCGTGAAGAGCCGCGAGCTCGAGCCGCCACCGAGCACCGAGAGCGCCGCGGTCGCCTCGTAGGAGGCGTCGAAGCGGTAGGCCGGCACCGACCAGGCAAGCGCGATGTGGGTCTGCTGCGACTCGTGCGGGACATGCTGGAAGCGTGGGCCCCGCGGACCGGTGACGACGTCGGGAATCGGCCCCGGCTGCCAGTCGCCGAAGAGCCGTTCGATCCGGGCCACGAGGTCGTCCCAGTCGAGCCGTCCGGCGGCGGCGATGATCGTCGCCTGCGGCTTCACGAGCGTCGCCACGAAGCGACGGATCTCCTCGAGCGTGATCTGCGAGACATCGACCGAGAGACCCTCGGCAGGGCGGCCCCACGGGCTTGGATAATGCATCTGCTTGAGAGCGGAGATGGCGCGATGGGCCGGATCGTCCTCGGTGCCCGCGAGGTTCTGGAGCACCATCTGTCGGGCGGTTTCGAGCTGATCCTCCGGCAGCAGTGGCCGCCGCAGGATGTCGGCGTAGATCGGCAGCGCCGTCGGCAGCTGGCGGGCCACCATCGCCCCCGAAAAACTGGAATGGCTCGTGGAGACCGCCTGGGCCCACTGCACTCCGGCATTTTCCAGGTCCTCGACGATCCGTCGGCCGCTGCGGTCACCGGCGCCGCGGAGCATCATCTCGCCGGAGAGCGTGGCCAGCCCGCATCGGACCGTCGGGGGAGAATCGGCCGCCGTGGCCGCCCGCCCGCCGAAAAGCTGCGCATCATGGATCGCGCCTGCGGGCGTGTGGAACGCGATCGCGACGCTCTCTACCCCGGGGAGATCCTCCCCGAGCAGAACGATTCCGTTGTCGAGCGTGGCGGCATGAAGAGTCTGCTTCACCGCCGATTTATACACGAAAATCCGGCTGTGGGGCGGGGAAGAACGTCAGGCCGGGTCCCGTGGAGGCGGCGGGGCGACGGTGGCTACCGTGCCGCGACGCCGATCGCCGGGGTGGGCAGATCGACAAGTTTGTAGACCGTACGGGACCGGCGGAAGCCGAGCCGATGGTAGAGATCGACCGCCCGGTCGTTCTGCACGGTCACCTCGAGCGACGCCCGACGGAGCCCGTATTCCCTGAATGCCAGCATCGCCTGCTGCACGAGCGCCGCCCCCAGGCCGCGGCCGCGATGCTCGGGCACCACCCCCACGTTCTGGATCATGCCCACCATCGGACGTTCGCAGACGGCCTGGATCGTGCCGCACCAGGTGAGTTCCTCGGGGCTTCGCCCCCAGGCGATCAGCCACGATGCGTGGGGTAAAAACCCCGACTTGCCTCGGATTTCCCGCATCAGCCGGCGACAGCCCTCGAGTTCGCCCAGGCAGGGAAAGACGGTGGCGTCGATCTCGTCCCGGAAGGCCCGGTACTTGGTGCGGGCATGGACGTCGATGAGGGCATCGTTCCAGGCCACGAAACGGTAGCCCGACGGCAAGCCCGGTCGGCAGCCCGGCGGGAGGTCCGGTCGGCAGCCAGACGGCAGACCTGACTGCCGCCGCACCGCGAGATCGGCTTCCATTCGAAACCGTTTGAAATAACTCGATTCCACGCGGATCTCCGATGCTCGTCAGGGCGACACACTCGTTATCCCGCGACCGTCCTAGCGACACCGTAAGCATGCGCTCCAATTTGGTCAACGCGCCGGCCGGAGTCGCTCCCCGTCGGGCGGGCTGCTATCCTTTTTGAATGCTCGAAATCCCGCTTTTGATCCTCCAAAATCCCGCCCGATCCCTCCTCGAACGCGTCTGCCTGGTCTGCGGCGTCGCCGCCTCGCTTGTTTTCGCCGGCTGTGAG
>DHLZ01000068.1:4314-8907 GCA_002405515.1 Planctomycetaceae bacterium UBA4655 | reverse complement strand
TGTTTTCGCCGGCTGTGAGCCGGCTCCAAGCGGCGGCACCGGCGGCGGCTCCGGGAGCCGGACGGTGCTCGCCACGACGACGGTGGTGGCCGATCTCGTTCGCGAGGTGGCCGGTCCGCATCTCCACGTCGACTGCCTCATGGGCCCGGGGGTGGATCCGCATTCTTACCGGGCCACGCCCAGGGACGCCGGGCGGCTCGAGGCGGCCGGGCTCGTGGTGGCCTGTGGGCTCCATCTCGAGGGAAAGCTCGCCGAAATCCTCGAGCGGCTCGCGAAGCGGAAGCCGGTCGTGTTCGCCGGTGAGGCAGTGCCCGCCGACCGCCTCATTCCCGTGGCCGAGCAGGCGGTCGATCCACACGTCTGGTTCGACCCGATGCTCTGGCGGCACGCCGCGAAGCCGGTCGCCGTCGCCCTCGGCAGGATCGATCCTGATCATGCCGACGACTTCGCCGCCCGCGCGGAGGCCTATGCGGCGAGGCTCGAGCAGCTCGACTCGCGGCTCCGGGAGAGGCTCGCGGCGATCGCGCCGAAGCGACGGGTGCTCGTCACGGCCCACGACGCGTTCGGCTACTTCGGCCGCGCCTACGGCGTCGAGGTCGTCGGTGTGCAGGGGGTGAGCACGGAGAGCGAAGCGGGGCTCGCCGACGTCAACCGTCTCGTCAGCCTCATCGTCGAACGGGGAATCCCGACGGTGTTCGTCGAGACGAGCGTCTCCGACCGCAACGTCGAGGCGATCTGCGAGGGCGTGCGGGCCAAAGGGGGAAGCGTCCGCGTGGGCGGCCGTCTCTACTCGGACGCGCTCGGCGAGCCGGGCAGCGGGGCCGAGACGCTCGTCGGCATGCTCGAGCACAACGTGCGAACGATCGCCGACGGATTGGTGTCGCCATGACGGCGATCGTCGAGCTGCACGACGTGACCGTCGCCTACGGCAGGCGGCCGGTGCTCTGGAACGTCGATCTCGCGATCGACGAGCCGTGCCTCTACGGCATCATCGGGCCGAATGGCGCGGGCAAAAGCACGCTCGTGAAGGCGGCCCTCGGGCTCGTGCCGCTCTCGGGAGGATCCGTGCGGTTCTTCGGCAGGCCGCTCGACGACGTCCGCGGCCGCGTCGGCTACGTGCCGCAGCGGGAGAGCGTCGATTGGGATTTCCCGGTCAGCGCGATCGACGTCGTGCTCATGGGCACGTTCCACCGTCTCTCCTGGTTCCGGCGTCCCGGCGTGCGGGAACGCGACACGGCCATGGCATGCCTCGACCGCGTTGGCCTGGCCGACGTTGCGAGCCGGCAGATCGGCGGCCTTTCGGGCGGGCAGCAGCAGCGGGTTTTCCTCGCCAGGGCCCTCGCCCAGGAGGCCGATGTCTACTTTCTCGACGAGCCGATGGCCGGCGTCGACGCGAAGTCGCAGGAGCGGATCCTGCGGGTGCTCTCGGAACTTCGGGATCGGGGCAGCCTGGTCGTGATCGTCCACCACGACCTGCGGACGGCCGCAAGCTGGTTCGACCGCGTGGCGCTCGTGGACATGAGGCTCGTGGCCGCCGGGGCGACCGCCGAGGTGCTCTCGCGGGAGAACCTCGCACGGACCTATTCCGGCCATCTCGACCTGCTCGACGAGATCGGTCGGGCGATGCAGACGGGACGGCGGACGCGATGACGCCGCAGGAACGGCTCGAAAGCCTGCTTGCCCACAACACGCTCGTCGTGGCCGGTGGCGTCGCGGCGGTGGGCGTCGCCGCCGCGGTCGTCGGCTGCTTCGGCGTCTTGCGGCGACGGGCGCTCGTCGGCGACGCCGCGGCCCACGCCACGCTGCCCGGCATCGCGGCGGCGTTCGCGATCACCGGCCGGCGGGAGCTCTGGGTGTTGCTCGCGGGGGCCGCCGTGTCGGCGATCGCGAGCCTCGGGGCGGTCACGCTCATCCGGCGTCATTCGCGGACCCGCGACGACGCGGCCACGGCGATCGTGCTCGGCGTGTCGTATGGCGCGGGGATCGCCGCGATCTCGGGCCTCGTTGCCCGCGGCGTTTCCGGCAGCGCCGGCCTCGAGGCATTCCTGCTCGGTTCGACCGCCGCGCTCACCCTCGAGGACAGCCTGCTCGTCGCGGTGATCTCGGTGGCGGTCCTGGCGGTGGTGCTGGCCGGGCTCAAGGAGGCGACGCTCGTCGCCTTCGATCCCGCGTTCGCGGCCGCCGCCGGCTGGCCGGTCGGCTGGATCGACGCGGCGCTCACGGCGCTCACGGCCTCGATGGTCGTGGCCGCCGTTCCGACCGCCGGCGCGGTGCTGGTGACGGCGATGGTCGTGATTCCGCCGGCAGCGGCCAGACAGTGGACCGACCGGCTGCCGCCGATGCTCGCGGTCGCGGGGCTCGTCGGGTTCGTGTCGTCGCTCGCCGGCGTCGTCGCCAGTGCGGTCGTGCCGAAGCTCGCCACCGGTCCCGCCGTCGTGCTCGCGTCGTCGGCGGCGTTCCTCGTGTCGCTTGGCGTGCGGCTCCTGCGGACGTCGCGGCGGCCGTCCGGTATGAGCGAGCCATGATGGTCTGGCCGATGGTCGTCGCGGCGGTCGTTTCGGCGGTGTGTGCCGTCGTGGGGACGATGCTCGTCGTGAGGCGGATGAGCCTGCTCGGCGACGCGATCAGCCATGGCGTGCTCCCCGGCATCGTCGTGGCCGTGCTCGCCGGGGGGCGGCCCGGAGGGATGCTCTCGACGGTCGGCGCCGTCGCGGCGGCGATGCTGACGGTCTGGGCCGCCGAGGCGATTCGGCGACGGGCGCGGCTGTCGGAGGATGCCGCGGCCGGCGTCGTTTTCACGACGTTCTTCGCCGCGGGGGTGGTTCTCATCTCGCTCTACGCGTCGCGGGTCGATCTCGACCCGGGCTGCGTGCTTCACGGCATCCTCGAGCTCGCGGCGGCCGACACCGTCCCGCTGCTCGGAGTCGCAGTTCCGCGGGCGGTGGTCAACGGGCTCGTCGCGCTCGCGGTCGTCACGGTCTTCCTCGCGGCAACCTGGCCCGCGCAGCTGTTCGCGGCCTTCGACGCCGACGCGGCGCGGGTCGTCGGCGTCCCGGTGGGCTTCGCCACCACGGGACTGCTCGCCATGACCGCCGTGGCGACCGTCGCGAGCTTCGAGGCGGTGGGGGCGGTGCTCGTGGTCGCGATGCTCGTCGTGCCGGCCGCGACCGCGGAGCTGCTGTTCCGATCGCTCGGCCGCGTGATGGCCGCGGCGGTCGCCATCGCCGTGGCGGCGGCCGTGGCGGGCTATCTTGCCGCGTGGCGATGGAACACGACCGCCGCCGGCATGATCGCGATCGTGCTCGGTCTGTGCTATCTCGTGGCCGTGCTGGCGGCGGCGGACGGGGGCGTCATCCCGCGGCTGGCGGGGAAGGGCTGGCTCGCCTGGCGGGTCGCCTGCGAGGACGTGCTCGCCGCGGCGTGGCGGCGGGAGGAGGCGGGCGGCAATGCCGCTGCGACCCCGGCGGGACTTCTCTTCAGGCTGGCCGGCTCATGGCTGCGGCTGCGGGGAAAGGTCGAGGGGCCGACCGATCGCTTGGCCCTCACCGACGCCGGCCGCGGCGAGGCCGAAACGATCGTGCGGTCGCACCGGCTCTGGGAAGCGTGGCTCGGCCGCAACGTGGAACTTCCTGTCGATCATCTCCATCCGCCCGCGGAATGGGTCGAGCACTACCTCGGCGCCGACGTGCGGAGGCGGATCGAGGAGGAGGTGGGACCTGCGTCGAGCGACCCGCACGGCCGCGAGATCCCGACGGAACGCGGGTAGTCGGCCATGGTCGCGAGGCCCGCGGCCGCTTCGCGGTGCGATCGCCGCGTCATGCCCCGCCAGCGCGGCGAAAGCGGCGGAGTCGGGCGAGGTTGGCCAGGTCCCGTTCGGGGCCGGCCTTGCCGTCGGGCCCCTCTTTGGGCGTTTCGAGGATCATCGGGATGCCCGCGAGCCGGGGATGGGTCACGAGGTCCTTGAATGCCGCCTGACCGATGCAGCCCTCGCCGATCGCCTCATGGCGATCGACCCGCGAGCCGAGCGGCTTCTTCGAGTCGTTGGCGTGAATCACGACGAGCCTATTGAGGCCGATCGTGCGGTCGAAGGCGTCGAGCGTCTCGTCGAGCTTCTTTCGCGGATGGAGCGGATAGCCCGCGGCGAAGACGTGGCAGGTGTCGAGGCAGACGCCCACGCGTTTCGAGAACGACTTCACGCGATCGATGCGGCGGAGCATCGCGGCGATCTCCTCGAACGAGGCTCCGAGGCAGGAGCCCTGGCCCGCGGTGGTCTCGATGAGCACGCCCGCCCGCATGCCTCGCGTGCGGCGAAGCGATTCCGCGATGCCGTCGGCCGCGCGTGCCACGGCCTCCTCGACCGCGGCTCCGCACGCGGCGCCCGGATGGGCCACGACCCACTCGATTCCGAGCTGCTCGGCCCGCGCGAGCTCCTCGGCCAGGCCGGCGATCGACTTCTCGCGGAGCTCGGCGTCGGCGGCCGCCGGATTGATGAGGTAGGAATCGTGGGCCACGACCGGCGCGAGCCCCGCCTCCGCGACCGCGGCGCGAAACGCCGCGGCGTCCTCCGGCCGGATCGCGGTCGTGTCCCACCGA
>DHLZ01000068.1:3324-4169 GCA_002405515.1 Planctomycetaceae bacterium UBA4655 | reverse complement strand
TCGTGAAGATCTGCAGGCATTCGCAGCCGGTCTCGACCGCCCGCTCGACGGCCTTCACGAATCCCCCGGCGATCGACTGGTGGGCACCGAACGCCCCTGCGGCGAGCTTCGGTCGCCGGGGTGTCCGGCGGGGAGTGGTCGATTTCGGCATCGGCGGACCTGCGGTGTTTTCGGGACGAGGAAACAGGGCACGCGGGCATGGAACTTGGAACGTTTCATGCTTCGGCGTACACTTTGACGAAATCCCGGGCCAGCGGCCACTGAACGCTTTTTCGCCGGGAAAGCCCAAAAGGCCGGAACGACCGCCATGATCGCCGTCTCCATGGGAGGACTCCTCCACGTCGTCCTCACGCTGGTCGTTGCGGCCGTCGCCGGCGTGGCGATCGCGGTGGCGATTCGACCGTTGCGACTGAAGCGGCAGGCCGATCGGCTCGCCAGGGCGCAGCGGGATTTTCACCGCCAGCGGGAGCAACTCGAGGCGAAGTTCATCGAGCGGGCCGCGATCAGCGGCAGGCCGCGGGGGCTGCGGTGGACCGACGTGGATTTCGACGACGACGTCATCTACGCCAGGGACCGGCGGACCCGTGGTCTCAAGGCGCTCGTGGCCATCGAGGTGAGCTTCGAGGCGGTCGAGGGGGGCGGCATGGAGGAGGTCGAGGCGGTCTCGGACGTGCGGGCGGCCACCGCAGAATTCCTCTACGACGCGGGCCGCTGGCGAACGGAGGGCCGCGTCTACTTCAACCTCGGCCCCGATGCGACGGTGAAGTACCTCAGCCAGGACCTCGAACTCGTCGCCGAGGAGCACGCCGGCTCGTCGCGGATGTAGCTTCTCACGCGAGAGCCCG
>DHLZ01000068.1:2700-3023 GCA_002405515.1 Planctomycetaceae bacterium UBA4655 | reverse complement strand
GCCAATGTGCGACCCCGACCCTCGTAATCCATTCATGTCGAAGAAAAAACAAAAAACAACGCAGCGGCGACGCGACTTCATGACCATCTTCCTCAACGGGAAGCAGGTTCGCGTGCCGCGTCCGAGGATGATCAAAGGTGTGCCGGAAGAAGAGTTCATCCGACGCAACGCCGACCCGATCTGGCTCCACATGAACGAAATGTGGGAGTACATGGGCGACCACTGCCCGATGGTGGATTCGGCTCTTGCGGATCCTCGAGATGGCGGCCCGGGGGAAACCCGGGATGACGGTGAACCGTGTGACGACATTTGGTTTTGAGGTG
>DHLZ01000068.1:0-2442 GCA_002405515.1 Planctomycetaceae bacterium UBA4655 | reverse complement strand
GTCGGAGTTGGCCTGCAGGGAAACGTGCGCCTCGGGCTGCGGAAGACGGGCGGACCTTGCGGGGGGACCTTGCGGCAGCATGATGGGCGGCGTGGGGCCGCAGGGCCCCGACTGCCGAAGGCACGTTTGGGGGCTCGTGTTCACGGCCCGCAGGACGGCACCGGGGCACTGCACGATGGGTTGCGCAGGTTGCACGATACGCCGAGGCATGCGGCTGGCGGTGCTCGCGATCCTCGCGGTCGCAATGCTTTCGTGCACGGAATGGCGAGATGCCCGCGGTGACGACACGCCCGGTCCTTCATCGCGTGCGATCGCGGAGGGATACCTTCGCCGCTCGCGCGAGTGGGGCAAGGCCGCCTGCGAGATGGCGAAGGAACACAACCGCCGCACGCCCGAGGCCTATTTCGCCGCCTGCGAGGCGGCGTGGGATGCGATCTACATCTGCCCGGAGGCGGCCGACGTGTTCGGTCAGGCGGCGATCGAATACGCCGTGAACCTTGACGGCTTTCTGTCCTCGGCCGCCGAGTTCGGCCGTCACGATCCCGACATCGGCATCATGGTCGGGCCGCCGCAGAAGCGGTTCGTCGTGCCGATCGTGGGCCACGCCCTCGCCGTCGATTCATCGGCGATCGAGGCGGTCGTCGCCGCACCGCCTTCTTCCGACAAGCGGATCAGCCGCTGTCATCTTCGCTCCGGCTTCGGACTCCCCGTGAGCGTGCGGATTCGGCGGCCGTGCGGCGGCGACGGCGACTCGTTCATGCCGCCCCGGCAGTCGGTCGCCGCCACGGCGGTCCTGCGGTTTTCAAGGCCTCCCGTGAAACCCCGGGCGATCGATGCCGTGCCCGGCCCCATCGCCCGCGATCCGGCGCCCGCCGTGCTCGACCTCGTCAATCCGGTCGAGGCCGGCGGCGTGAACGTCGGCTGCGTGTGGCAGTCGCTCGCGGCGGACTTCACGGCCCCGCTGCTCGACATGCTCGAGGCCATGCCGCCGCAGGGCGTGGCCGGCTTCCTGCAGTCGACGTCGGTCGCGGTGGCCGGCGGGAGCGGTCGGCCGACGCTGCAATTTCTCGAGCCGTATCAGCCGGGAAAGATCCCGGTCGTCTTCATCCACGGGCTTGCGAGCGACGAGGGCACGTGGTTCGACATGTTCAACGAGCTGCGGACGCGGCCGTCGTTCCACCGCTGCTATCAGCCGTGGGTGCTCAACTACCCGACCGGCTCGTCGTTCCTGCGGGTCTCGCTCGTGATGCGAAGGCAGCTGCGGGAGGCCCGGGAGAAGCTCGATCCCGATCGCCGCGATCCCTCGCTCGACCGGATGGTGCTCGTCGGACACAGCATGGGCGGGCTGCACGCGAAGCTTCAGGTGATCCGGCCGGGCGACGGGCTCTGGAACGCCGTGGCCACGCGGCCGATCGACTCGGTCCGTGTTCCCGACGAGTGGCGGCGGGATTTCGTCGAGCAGTTCTACTTCGAGCCGTTGCCGAGCGTGCGCCGGGTCGTCTACATCGCGACGCCCCACGGCGGGGCTTCACTCGCCTCGCGGGCGGCCGGCCGGGCCGCGTCGATGCTCGTGCGACGGCCGCCGGAAGCCGAGGCGATCCACCGACAGATCATCGAGGCCAATCCGGGCCTGGCGACGCCGGAATTCGCCCGACGCGTTCCAACGACCATCGACGTGCTCGAGCCTTCCTCTCCTTTCCTCGCGGTCCTGCGGGCCATCACGCCCTCCTGCGGCGTCACCACCCATTCCATCATCGGCGACGTCCACGAGTCGCTCACGAGCGGTCCGGGCGACTGCATCGTGCCGGTGTCGAGCGCACGGGAGCGGGGCGTGGCGAGCGAGGTCTTCGTGCCGGCCACGCACACGAAGGTCCACCACCATCCGATCGCCGTCGCGGAGCTCTCCCGCATCCTCGAGGACCACGCGGTTGGGCGGTGATGCCGGGTTCGGGGCTGCCCGTGCCACGCCTCCGGACGTTCGCCTCGGCCCGCCCGGCCTCGGCTCTCTGCATGTCCGCTTCCTGAAATTGGAAGCCCGAGGCGCGAGCTTCCCTGCAGGCGAACAGTTGCCCGATACGGAAGCCCGAGGCGCAAGCTTCCCTGCAGGCGAACAGTTGCCCGATACGGAAGCCCGAGGCGCAAGCCGAGAGGGGCGTCAGGGGTGCGCTAAGAGCTGGGTGATTTGTCAAAACAGCGTCCATTCCAAGCGGCTTTGAGTGACTCGACGCCGCCTTTCTGCGCATCGTCAACTACCCTCTCGGCAAGCGCCTCGGGCTTCCGGGAAAGTCCGCAGATCGCAGGCAGGGCAACTTGCGGATCGGCCTTCCGGATTATTTGCAACAACGCCAGCAGGGAAACTTGCGCCACGGGCTTCCCGGAATATTGCACCTCAGCCAGAAGGGACACTTGACGTACGCACAGACGCAGTACGTCAACCAGAGC
>DHLZ01000032.1:20106-31694 GCA_002405515.1 Planctomycetaceae bacterium UBA4655 | reverse complement strand
AGGGCGGGCACCGATCCGCGAAGCGGATTGGTCGCGCAGCGAACGTCCGGCGAGGGGCGGGGTCGCTCGAAGGAAACGGGCAACCCCGAGCCACGCAAGACGTAGATCCATCCGCACCGCACTCGCCGTGCCGAACAGGATTGCCCGGAAGGCCGCAGCGAGCGTCCGGCGAGCGGCACACGGGCTTCCCCGAACCCGGCAAAACTTGCCCGTGAGGGGGTGCCGCTGCCCCGTAGCCGACGCCGGGGGAGCGGACGCGGAGGACCCTCGGGCGGATCCTCGTCGAAGCGACGGAGCGTCTGCTCCCCGGCGACAATCCGGCATCCTGCGCGTACAATCCTGACACGGCCCCCAGGCCGGCAGAAGTCCCTTCGGTCACCAGAGTCATCCATGCCCACAACGTTCGCCCGTCCGATCTCCCGCCCGCTGAACGCCGTCAATCCCGACGAGGACGACGATCTCGGCGACGAGGAAGACCTCACGATCGCCGAGCCCCTCACCGACGAGGAGTCGAACTTCGACGACTTTGACGACGAGTTCGACGACGACTTCGAGGAGGAGAGCAACGACCCCGACTGGGACCACCCCGAAGACGACACCTCGGAGGAGCCGCCGCCGGGGAAGGTGCCGGGCAAGAAAAAGTAGTCGTCCAAGAACGGCATCCACGGAAGGCCTTCCCGGCAGCACGCATGCTCCACCTTCATGACCAGATCGGCGAGTCGGTTGCGGCGATCCGCTCCCGCTGGGGCATGGCCCCGAGGGTGGGCGTGATCCTGGGGAGCGGCCTCGGCGGGGTGACCGATGCGATCCGCGACCGCATCGTGATCCCCTACGGCGAGATCCCTCATTTCGCAAAGTCCACGGCTCACGGCCATGCCGGGCAGCTCGTGTGTGGTTCGATGGAGGACGTGCCCGTCTGCGTGATGGAGGGGCGGATGCACGCCTACGAGGGATATCCGCTCTCGCAGATCACGCTTCCCGTCCGGGTGCTCAAGGCGCTCGGTGCGGAGCTGCTCATCGCCACGAACGCCTGCGGCGGGCTCAACCCGACCTACCGCACCGGCGACATCATGGTGATCGACGACCACATCAACCTGATGAACGACAATCCCCTCGTAGGGATCAACGATGACCGGCTCGGGCCGCGGTTTCCCGACATGTCAGCCCCCTACGCGGCCGACCTGGCCGACCTCGCCCTCGAGGTCGCCCGGCGGGAAAACTTCGCGGCCCACAGGGGCGTCTACGTCGCCGTCACCGGGCCGAACCTCGAGACACGGGCCGAATACCGGTTCCTGCGGCTCATCGGGGCCGACGTGGTGGGAATGTCGACGGTGCCCGAGGTGATCGTCGCGGTGCACTCGGGCCTCCGCGTGCTCGGCCTCTCGGTGGTCACCGACATGTGCCTGCCCGACGCCCTCGAGGTCGCCGAGGTCGAAAAGATCCTCGCCGTCGCCCGCTCGGCGGAGCCGAAGCTCCGTGCGATCGTGACGGCTGCGGTGAGGCGGATGCGTCATGTTTCGTCGTAAATGCGACCGGCGCGATTGGCTGAAGACCGCGACGGTCGGCGGGGTCGCCGTGCTCGCGGCGCGGTGGGATCTGTCCGCGGCCCGGGCGACCGAGGTGGACGACCGCTTTCCCCGGCTCGCCGACGCGGCGCTCGGCCGGGCCCGGTCGCTCGGGGCGACGTTCGCCGACTTCCGGATCATGCAGACGGAGACGGAGTCGCTCTTCGTTCGCGAACAGATGGTGCAGGGCGTCTCGGCGGCGACGTCGCTCGGCTGCGCGGTCCGCGTCGTCTGCGATGGTGCGTGGGGATTCGCCGCCTCGGAGGATCTCTCGGAGGAAGGCGTGGCGAGGCTTGCGGCCGAGGCGATTCTGATCGCGCGGGCACAGGCCGGCTGGCGGAAACGCCGCGTCGAGATCGAACCGCTCCCGAAGCACGTTGGCCGGTTCGACCAGCCCGCCGAGATCGATCCGTTCGCGATGCCGCTGGAAAAAAAGGTCGAGACGCTCCTCGGCATCACGGCCGCCGCCCAAAAGTCAGGGGCGAACTTCTGCCAAGCGTCGCTTGAACAGGTGCGCGAGCGGACCTGGATCGCGAACACCTTCGGCAGCCGCATCGCCCAGTCCCGCGTCCGGCTCCAGCCCGGCTTTGCCGTCACCGTCACCGACGCGAAGACCGGCCGGTTCGCCACCCGCGAGGGGTCGGTGCCGCCGCGGGCCGCGGGCTGGGAGCACGTCACGTCGCTCCCGCTCGCCGGCGACGCGGCCCGTGCGGTCGAGGAGGCCCGGGAGAAGCTCGTCGCCCCGTCGGTCGAGCCCGGACGGAAGGATCTCGTGATCGCGCCGAGCAACCTCTGGCTCACGATCCACGAGACGGTGGGCCACCCGACCGAACTCGACCGCGCCCTCGGCGACGAGGCGAACTTCGCCGGCACCTCCTTCTGCACGCCCGACAAGCTCGACCAGCTGCGGTACGCCAGCGATATCGTCAGCTTCCGCGGCGAGCGGACGGAGCCCGGCGGCGTCGCCACGACCGCGTTCGACGACGACGGGGTGCCGACGGCCGGCCGCGAGTTTTTCATCGTCGAAAACGGTGTCTTCCGCAGCTACCAGATGGCCCTTGGCCAAGCCGGCCGGATCGGGCGAGAGGCCTCCAACGCCTGCGGCTACGCCGAGAGTTTCGACGCCTTCCCGCTCCAGCGGATGCCCAACATCTCGCTCGAGCCGGGCCGCGACCCGGCCGTGACGAAGGAGTCGCTCATCGCGGATATCGACGACGGCATCCTCGTCGAGGGGAACGGCAGCTGGAGCATCGACCAGCAGCGGTACAACTTCCAGTTCACCGGCCAGGTGTTCCACCGGATCAAGAACGGCAAGCTCGCCGGCATGCTCCGCGACGTCGCCTACCAGGGCAACTCCGTCGACTTCTGGAACGCCTGCGACGGCCTCGGCGGCCGGCCTTCCCGCGAGCTCTACGGCGCCCTGCATTGCGGCAAGGGGCAGCCACAGCAGGCGGCGCCCGTCTCCCACGGGGCCGTGCCTGCCAGGTTCCGCGGGATCAACGTGCTCAACACGGCCGAGCAGGCCGGCGGGAAGACGGCCGGCTGCGAAGGCTGCCGCGGGGTGGTGCGACGATGGGCATGACCGCATCCCAGTCCCGGACGCTCTGCGAGCGGATCCTCGGGCTCGTGAAGGCCGACTCCGCGGAGGTTTCGGTGTCGGATGGCGATGACATCCACCTGCGGCATGCCTCCAACGACGTCACGTCCAACGCCCTCGTCCATCGCACCGAGTTGTCGCTCACGGTGAGCTACGGCCGCCGCTCGGCGACGCTCTCCACGAATCAGCTCGACGAGGCCTCCATCCGACGGCTCGTGGATCGCACGCAGGCGATGGCGAAGCTTGCCCCGGAAAACCCGGAGCACATGCCGCCGCTCGGCCCGTCGGAGTTTGCGACGCCGGTCACCTGGGCCGAGCCGACGGCCGCCGCGTCGCCGGCGACGGTGATCGAGTCGATCAGGCCGGTCATCGAACGGGCACGCGACGCGGGCGTGGACACGGCCGGCTACCTCCAGCGGTCGGTCGGCGGCTCGACACTGGCGAACACCAGCGGCCTCTTCGTGCACCAGCGATCGACCACGGTCGGTTTTTCCGTGACCGCCCGCACGCCCACCGGCCGCGGCTCCGGCTGGGCGAGCACGCAGGTCACCGACATCCGCGATCTCGACCTCGCGATGATCGGCGACCGGGCGATCCGGAAGGCCCTCGATTCCCGCAACCCGGTCGAGCGTCCGCCGGGCCGCACGACCGTCGTGCTCGAGCCGGCGGCGGTGCGGGATCTCGTGGCATGGCTCGTCCGCAGTCTCGATCGCCGCCCGTTGGACGAGGGACGCAGCTTCCTCAAAGGGCTCGCCGATGGGGATCCGGTCGGCAGGAGGCTCTTCGGCGAGCGGGCGACGATCTTCTCCGACCCGCTCGACGCGTCCGCCCCCTGCCCCACGCATTCCGGCGGCCTGCCGCTCGTCCGCACGCCGTGGATCGATGCCGGTGTCCTCGAGACGCTCGCGGTAGGCCGGTTCTGGGCGAAGCAGCGGGGAGTCCAGCCGCAGCCGCATCCGGGGAACCTGCTCATGGCGGGCGAGGGCCGATCGGTCGATGAACTCGTCGGCATGGTGGACGACGGCGTGCTCGTCACGCGGATCTGGTACCTGCGGTCGGTCGACCCGCAGACGCTCCTCCTGACGGGCCTCACCCGCGACGGCACGTTCGCGATCTCGAAGGGGAAGCTCGCCGGACCGGTGAAGAACTTCCGGTTCAACATCTCGCCCGTGCACGTGCTCGCGCGGCTCGTGGCGTCTGGTGTCCCCACCCGGGTGCTCGGTTCCGAGAGTGGGTCGCCGGCATGCGTGCCGCCGGTCGTCGTCGAGGACTTCAACCTCTCCTCGGTCTCCGACGCGAGCTAGGCCCGACTCGAAACGGGGCGGTTTTTCAGGTCGGGGCCCGACCGGGTACGATTTGCGGCTCACGCCAATACGCCTTCAACCACTGCACCGCATGTTTCAGCCCGTCCGCGGCAAGCCCGACTTTCCGAGCATGGAGGCCGAGATCGGCCGATTCTGGCGGGAGGGGGCCATCTACCAAAAGTCGCTCGACCGGCGCCGGGGCGGGAAGCGGTTCGTCTTCTTCGAAGGGCCACCGACGGCCAACGGCATGCCGCACCCGGGCCACTGCCTCACCCGCACGATCAAGGATCTCTACCCGCGGTATCGCACGATGCGGGGGGAATACTGCGAGCGGAAGGCCGGCTGGGACACGCACGGCCTGCCGGTCGAGGTCGAGGTCTGCAAGGAGCTTGGCATCCACTCGAAGGCCGAGATCGAGGCCTACGGCGTCGAGCCCTTCATCCACAAGTGCCAGGAGAGCGTCTGGCGGTACATGAAGGAGTGGGAGGCGCTCACCGAGCGGATCGGCTTCTGGATCGATCTGTCCGACGCCTACGTCACCTACCACCGGTCGTTCGTGGAGAGCGTCTGGTGGGCGCTGGCGACGCTCTTCGACAAGGGGCTGCTCTACCAGGGGCACAAGATCGTCTGGTGGTGGGCCCAGGGAGGCACGGCGCTTTCCAGCGGCGAGGTCGGCCAGGGCTACAAGGAGGTCGCCGACCCGAGCGTCTACGTCGCGTTCCCGCTGCTAGACGACGCAGGCCGTCCGACCGATCGGGCGGTCGTCGCCTGGACGACGACCCCGTGGACGCTCCCCTCCAACCATTTCGCCGCCGTCCGTGCCGACCTCGACTACGTCGTCCTCCGCGACTCGAGCCCCGAATCCACGGCCCACACGGAAGCCCGAGGCGCAAGCCGAGAGGTCGCTGGACGTGCCATCCGGGAGTACGTCGTCGCCGAACCACTCGCCGCGGCGCTCGTCGAAAAAACAAAACGCCCCCTCGAAATCGTCGGCCGCCTGAAAGGCTCCGACCTCGTCGGCCGTTCCTACCTGCCCCCGTTCGACACGTTCCGTCCGGACGGCCCGCCCGCGTCGGCGGCTCGGCGGGACGGCGGCTCGGAGCCCGCGGCCTGGCGGGTCGTCGCCGCCGACTTCGTGACGACCGACTCCGGCACCGGGATCGTGCACGTCGCGCCGGCCTTCGGCGAGGTCGACTACGGCGTGCTCGTGGAGGAGCAGGCCCGTTTCGCCCCCGGCGACGGCCCCGCGCTGCTCAACTGCGTCGCCCCCGACGGCACGTTCACCGACGCCTTCCCGATCGGGGCCGGCCGGTTCGTGAAGGACTGCGACCGCGACATCACCCGCGACATCAAGGGCCGCGGACTGCTCGTCCACCAGGAGCAGTACGTCCACGACTACCCGTTCTGCTGGCGGGCCGAAAACGACCCGCTCATCCAGTACCCGCGGCAGAGCTGGTTCATCCGCACGAGCCGGTTCCGCGACGCGATGCTCGCCAACAACGCCGCGATCGACTGGCTGCCCGATCACATCAAGGAGGGCCGCTTCGGCAACTTCCTCGAAACGAACGTCGACTGGGCGCTCTCCCGCGAGCGGTACTGGGGCACGCCGCTGCCGATCTGGGTCTGCGAGTCGACCGGGAAGCAGGAGGCCGTCCCCTCCTACGCGGCGCTCCTCGCCAAGCCCGGCATCGCCGGCACCGACGTCTTCGAGAAGGCCAAGGCGGCGAACCCCGCCCTGTCCGACGACCTTGCGGTCCACAAGCCCTACATCGACGCGGTCACCTACGACTCGCCCTTCGCGAGCAACTCGCGGATGCGGCGGGTGCCGGAGGTGATCGACTGCTGGTTCGATTCCGGCGCGATGCCGTTCGCGCAGTGGGGCTGGCCGCATGCGGGCGACGCGGCGTTTCGCTCGCAGTTCCCGGCCGACTTCATCTCCGAGGCGATCGACCAGACCCGCGGCTGGTTCTACAGTCAGCTGGCGATCAGCACGCTCCTCTTTGGCGACAACGTGCTCGAAGACCGCGGCGTGCTCGAAGACCGCGGCCGTCCCTATCCCCATCCGTTTCGCACCTGCATCGTCCTCGGCCACATGCTGGGCGAGGATGGGCAGAAGATGAGCAAGAGCCGCCGCAACTACAAGGAGCCGAAGGTCATCTTCGACACCTACGGCGCCGACGCCCTGCGGTGGTACTTTCTCGCGGGCCAGCCGCCATGGACGAGCATCCGCTACAACGAGCGGGCGATCCGGGAGAGCGTTCCGGAGTTCCTGCTGCGGCTCTGGAACGTCTATTCGTTCTTCGTGATCTACGCTCGCATCGACGGCTTCGATCCGTCCGGGATGCTCGATGTGCCGGGCGAATTGGCCCATGCCGACCTCGCGAAGGCCCGTGGGTGGAGGCCGGCGGGCGAGCGGGGCGAACTCGACCGGTGGATGCTTTCGGAGCTCAACGCCACCGCCGCGGAGATGGTCGAGCGGCTCGACCGCTACGATCACTTCGGCGCGGCCGCGCGGCTCTCCTCGCTGGTCGAGGCCGTGAGCAACTGGTTCGTGCGACGCAGCCGCGACCGCTTCTGGGCGGCGGGCCGGGCCGACGGCGGCCCCGAGACGAACCCCGAGAAGCTCGACGCCTACTGGACGCTCTACGAGACGCTGCTTGCGATCGCGAAGCTGGCCGCCCCGTTCGTGCCGTTCGTGACCGAGGAGATCTGGCAAAACCTCGCCGCACGGGCCTTCGGAGGCTCCGCACGGGCTCCCGAAAGCATTCATCTCACGACCTATCCGACGGGCGAGCCATCGCTCGTGGACCGGGATCTCGTCCGATGGATGGCGCTCGTCCGCGAGGTGGCGTCGCTCGGCCGGGCCGCACGGGCCGCCGAGAAGCTCAAGGTCCGCCAGCCGCTTTCGAAGGTGGAGGTGATCCTCGCCAATCCGGCCGACGGCGACGCGTCGTGGCTCGAGGAGCATGCCGATCTCGTCTGCGACGAGCTCAACGTGAAGGGCTTCGAGATCTGCCGCGAGCCCGACCGCTACATCTCGCGAAGCATCCAGGCCGATCTCAAGAAGCTCGGTCCGCGGCTCGGCAAGGACCTGCCGAAGGCCCGCGATGCGATCGCCAAGGCCGACGCAGCCGCCGTGCTCGCCCAGCTGGCCCGCGACGGCCGAGCGACGATCGACTGGGCGGGCGGTTCGGCGACGCTCGAGCCGGAGGAGCTCATCGTCCGCACGACCGCGAAGCCCGGCTGGGCGGCGGCCGAAGGGTCGCAGGCCGTGGTCGTCATCGCGAAGGAACTCACGCCCGCGCTCGTCGCCGAGGGGCTCGTCCGCGAGGTCGTCCATGTCGTTCAATCGATGCGGAAGTCGCTCGACCTCGACTTCACCGACCGGATCGAGCTCGGCTTCGAAACGACATCGGCCGATCTGCGAGCCGCGCTGGAGGCCCACCAGGCCGTCGTCGCGACGGAGACGCTCGCCACCCGCGCCGCCTTCGAGCCGGTTGCCAGCGGCATCGCCGAAACCCACGACATCGACGGCCACCCCCTCACGATCACCATCAAAAAGGTGCCAGCCACCAAATCTGGGTAATCTGAACAGCCGGCAATTTCTCTATCCTGCCCAGATTTGGTGGCTGGCACCTTTTCACCTTTTCATGCGAACTTCTCTCAACCTCGCCGTGCTTCTCTCGGGCTCGGGCCGCACGCTCGAGAACCTGCTCGACCGGATCGCGGCCGGATTGCTCGCCGCGAAGGTGGCCGTAGTGGTGGCCAGCCGCGACCGCATCCGGGGCATCGACGTCGCACGGCGGGCGGGGATTCCGGTGCACATCCTGCCCCGCGGCGACAAACCGCTTGCCGCGTGGAGCCACGAGGTGTTCACCCCCTGCCGCGACGCCGGGGCAGACCTCGTCGTCATGGCTGGATTCCTGTCGCTCGTCGAGATCCCGGACGACTTCGCCGGCCGCGTGATCAACATCCACCCATCGCTCCTGCCCGCCTTCGGGGGGAAGGGGTTCCACGGCCGCCACGTCCACGAGGCGGTGATCCGCCGAGGCTGCACCGTCTCCGGCTGCACGGTCCACCTGGTCGACAACGAGTACGACCACGGCCGGATACTCCTGCAGGAGGCCGTCCGCGTGCTCCCCGACGACGACCCAGACTCGCTGGCGGCGAGGGTTTTCGCCGCCGAGTGCCACCTGCTCCCGCGTGCGATCACCCTCTGGAGGCATCCATGAAACGCTCCCTCGGAAACATCATCGCCGACTCACTGCAGGTCTCGATCGGCTATGCCGAGCGGCTCCTGAAGGATGTCCCATCCGGCCGCTTCGCCCGGTTCGCCGCGGCGGGCGGCGTCGCGGTCGAGGCGAACCACCCCGCCTTCATCTACGGCCACCTCTCGCTCTACGCGCCGAAGGTGCTCATCCAGATCGGCCACCCGGCACCGGGAGTGCCCGACCAGTTCGAACTCATGTTCTCGAAGGACGCCATCTGCAGAGACGACGTCGACGGCGACCTCTACCCGCCGATGGACGAGATCACCTCGTTCTTCTTCGAGGCCTACCGGATGGTCTCCGGGGCGGTTCGCAGCACGCCCGACGCCACCTTCGAACAGGAAAATCCCGCCACCGGCCGGATGGCGCAGCTCTTCCCCACGCTCGGCTCGGTGCAGGCCTTCTACTGCGGAGGCCACCTCATGATGCACCTCGGCCAGATGAGCACCTGGCGGCGGATCGAGGGTCTGGGGGCCGCCTGACGGAAGGCTCGGACCGCGGCCTTTCCTCGACGGGCTCCGATCCCATACGATGGCTTCTCAGGTCAACCTCCACCGCGGGAATCTCCCTTGGCCGTTTCCCCATCGCGATTGGACGCGGCCGCCACCGGCATCCACATCGGCATCCACTGGGAATACCTGCTGCCCATCGGGACGGTGCACCTGCTCGCCCTGCTCGCGGTCCTCCCATCCTGCTTCAGCTGGTCGGGGCTCGTGATCGCGGCGGCGGGCCCGGTCGTCTTCGGGACGCTCGGCATCAACCTCTGCTACCACCGGCTGCTCGCCCATCGGAGCCTCGCGGTGCCCACCTGGCTGGAACACATCCTGGCGGTGCTCGCGCTCTGCTGCCTCGAGGACACTCCAGCCCGCTGGGTGGCGAACCATCGCCTCCACCACCGTCACTCCGACGAGCCGGAGGATCCGCACTCTCCCCGCGACGGGCTCGCCTGGTCCCACTTCGGCTGGCTCTTCCGACGGGCGCCGCAGCGGCGATCGTTCGCCTTCTTCGAGCAGTACGCCCGCGACGTCCTCGCCGACGACTTCTACCGCGGCCTCGAGCTTCGGCCGACCTCCACGCTCTGGATCTATCTCGCGCAGGTGGCCGCCTTCGGCCTGGCCGGCCTGGCCGCCGGATTCCTGGCCGGCCGGCCTCCGAGCGAGGCCTGTCAGCTCGCCGCGAGCTGGATCGTCTGGGGGGTTTTCGTCCGCACGGTGCTCGTCTGGCACATCACCTGGAGCGTCAATTCACTCACGCACGTCTTCGGCTACCGCACCTACGAAACCGGCGAGGACAGCCGCAACAACTGGTTCGTGGCGGTGGTGGCGATGGGGGAAGGCTGGCACAACAACCATCACCACGACGCGGCCAGCGCGAGCGTGCAGCACCGCTGGTGGGAAATCGACGCGACCTACTACGTGATTCTGCTGCTCGAACGGCTCGGCCTGGCAACCGACGTCATTCGCCCGCGACACGTGCGGCGGGCCGCGGACGGCGGCGTCAAGCCGTGAGCCGGCGGGCACTCACTCCGAATCGATCGTGCCGACGAGCGTGAATTCGGCCGCGGGCCAGAAGGCCCTCGACTCGACCCAGGAGTCGAGCGTGTCGGCGGTGATTCGTGGGGCCCCGATCGACCGGGCATGCCTGACGGCCGTGGTGACGAGCGTTCGGGCGACTCCCTGACGCCGCACGTCGGGATCGACGAGCAGCCAGGGGATCGACAGACCGCTTTCGGTCTCCGCGACCATGACTATCCCGACCGGCCGCGGCCCGAGCGTCGCCGACCTCCAGGCCAGCCACGCCGAAACCTCCCTCCCGTCGCGGCTCTCGAGTTCGGCGAGCAGACCCTTGGACGCGAAGGAAACGGTCCCGCCCCGGGCCTCCTCGGCGAGGCAGATCACCGCCGCCCGGTCGCGAGGCATCACGACCGGTGCGATCGCTACGTCCGATGCCGGTGCCGGTTCTTCGTGGGCCGATTTTGCCGCAGAAAACTCGCGAACAAACCGCAAAACAGCCATTCAGGTCCTCGTTTCCGTCGCGTGAACGAATCGTGGTCTAGGCTTCTCGGCAAGCTGGCAGAAAACCTTGCGTGACCGACACAGACTATTGTGCCTGGCGCCAATTTTCACGCTATCGATTACCAGGCTGTCATTTTTTGATGGATTTCTTTCGCCTTCCGCTTGAATTCATTCTTGATTTTGTCATACTCAGTCGGCAGGAAGTCGTCACACGTGCACAATCACGAACGCCGCCGCCGTCTGCTCGACCTCATTCGGATCCGCGGATTCGCGGCCCTCGACGACCTGGTCCGGGAACTGGGCGTGTCGGAATCGACGGTCCGCCGCGACCTCGACGCGCTCGAGGAGCATGGATCGGCAAAACGAACCCACGGCGGCGTGCTCTACGCCGGCGGGATGCCGAGACTCGCCGAGTTCGACGAGCGGCAGCCGGCCAACTGGGCCGCGAAGCGGGCCATCGCCGCGAAGGCGGCCGAGGCGATCCGAGACGCGGAAACCGTCCTCCTCGATGGCGGCACGACGACCTACGAGGTCGCCCGACTGCTCGTCGGCCGTTCGCTCCAGGTCGTCACCAACAGCCTGCCCGTCGCCAACCTCTTTGCCTCGGAAGCGCGGAGCGATCTCGTGCTGCTCGGCGGATACATCTCGCCGCGGACGGGCGTCTGCCTCGGACCGTATGCGAACGAATTGCTCGGCAGGCTCCACGTGACCACGACGATCCTCTCCGCCGCCGGCATCGCCGAGGAAGGACTCTTCAACGCCCACCTGCTGCTGGCCGAGACCGAGCAGGCGATGCTCAAGGCCGCCGGCCGCGTGATCGTCGTCGCCGACAGCTCGAA
>DHLZ01000032.1:0-19842 GCA_002405515.1 Planctomycetaceae bacterium UBA4655 | reverse complement strand
TGCCACTGGAGCCCGCTAGCATGATCGCCACGCTTCCGGCCGGACTCGATCGCACGAGCGTCGAGCGGATCGTCCGCGAGATCATCCTGAAATCGCGCACGCCCCCGTCGCAGGCCGCCGCGGCCGAACGGACCACACCGAAGCTCGTCGTCAGCATCTCGGCCCGCCATTGCCACCTCACCGACGAGCACGTCGAGAAGCTCTTCGGCAAGGGCCGCACGCTGACGCCGATGAAGAACCTCTACCAGGACGGATTCTACGCGGCCGAGGAGACGGTCATGCTCGTCGGCCCCAAGCGGAAGATGCTGCCGACCGTCCGCGTGCTCGGGCCCACCCGCAAGGCCTCGCAGGTGGAGCTCGCCTTCACCGACGGCATCTCGCTCGGCATCGACCTGCCGGTTCGCCCGAGCGGCCAGATCGCGCGCACCCCGGGCTGCGTGCTCGTGGGCCCGGCCGGCGCGATCGAGCTTTCCGAGGGCGTGATCCGGGCCGAGCGGCACGTGCACATGAATTTCGCCGACGCCGAGCATTTCGGCGTGAAGAACGGCGACCGCATGAGCCTCGTGATCGACGGCAGCTGCTCCACGGTGTTTCGCGACCTGCTCGTGCGGGCCGACGCCACGAGCAAGCTCGAGGTGCACATCGACACCGACGAGGGCAACGCGGCCGATCTCGACCACGCGACGAGCGTCGAACTCGTCAGGCAGACCTGAGAAAAACGGAACCGAGCCGCAGCATGGCCAAGAAGAAGGCAGCCAAGCGAACGCGAAGACGAAACACGACCGTGCAGCCGGCGCGTGCCGGTGCGGTCGGCGGGGACGGCCCCGCGAAGGTTGGTAGGCAGAGTGACACAGGAGCAAGGCAACAGATGGCGAAGAACGTCGAAGCCCTCGGAATGATCGAGGTGAAAGGATTCGTCACCCTCGTCGAGGCGGTGGACGCGATGATGAAGGCGGCGAACGTCACCTTCCTGGGCTGGGACAAGATCGGCAGCGGGCTCGTGACGGCGTTCGTCTCGGGCGACGTGGCCGCGGTGAAGGCGGCGACCGACGCGGGTGCGGCGGCCGGCGGCCGGATCGGCGACGTGGTGAGCGTGCAGGTGATCGCGCGTCCTCACGAGGACATCGGGGTCGTGCTGCCGCCGCATGCCTGATCGATCGAACGCAAGCAGATGCAACTGGAACTTTTTCCCCATTTCAAGACCGGAACCCCAAAACCAGAAGGACAGAGCATGAACACGGCAATCGGACTCCTCGAAACCAAGGGACTCGTCGGCCTCGTCGAGGCGACGGACGCGATGGCCAAGGCGGCCAACGTGAAGGTTCTCAAGCGGATCAGCATCGGCAACGCCTTCGTGGCGACGGTGGTGCAGGGCGACGTCGGCAGCGTTCGGGCGGCCGTCGAGGCCGGTGCGACCGCGGCCCAGCAGGTCGGCGAACTCGTCGCGAGCCACGTGATCCCGCGTCCCGCCGAGAGCCTCGTCACCGCGTTTTTCTCCTGATCGCTTCTCCTCGCGGCGAGAATCTCGTGCCTCCGACACCGGAAGCCCGAGGCGCGAGCCGAGTGGGGAGTTGGCCCGATTCACCCAACACGTTCTCGGACGGCGAATTGCCGGTCGAGCCTTGCACGATGAAAATCCTCGTCGCCAATCTCGGATCCACGAGCTTCAAGTACCGCCTCTTCGACCTGCCGGAAAAGGCGGGCGCGGAGGGGGGCACGGAGCTCGCCAAGGGGGGCGTCGAGCGGATCGGTGCGGCCGAAAGCCGGGTCTATGCGACCCTCGGGGATGCGACCCTCGGTGGTGCGACCCTCGGCGGACGAAAGCTCGAGACGGTAAGCCCCGTGCCCGATCATGCCGTCGCCCTGCGGGCGGCGGTCGATCAGCTCACCGGCGAGGGCGGGCCGCTTGCGAGCATCGAGGAGGTGGCGGCGATCGGCTTCAAGGCCGTGCACGGCGGGAGGGTGGGCGGCGTCGAACGCGTCACGCCCGACGTGCTTGCGGCGATGGAGGAAATGGCGAGCGTCGCCCCGGCCCACAACCCGCCCTATGTGCGGGCGATGCGGCTGTTGGGCGAGAAGCTGCCACGGGTGCCGCTCGTCGCGGCCTTCGAGACCGGGTTTCACGCGACCATTCCCGACCGCAACTCGCTCTACGCGGTGCCGACGGAGTGGGTGGAGAAGCACCGCGTGAAGCGGTGGGGATTCCACGGCGCGAGCCATCGGTACGTGGCGGAAAGGCTCTCGGCGGTCGCGCCGCCGAAGCCGTCGCGGCCGCTGCGGGCGATCTCCTGCCACCTCGGCGGTTCGAGCAGCGTCTGCTGGATCCGTGACGGCAGGAGCGTCGGCACGTCGATGGGGATGAGCCCGCAGTCGGGCCTGCCCCAGAACAACCGGGCCGGCGATCTCGATCCCTTCGCGGTGCTCCACGTGGCGAAGGCCACGGGCCGCGGCTTCGAGGAACTGCTCGTGGAGCTTTCCACGAAGGCCGGCCTCGCCGGCATGTCGGGAACCTCCGGCGACATGCGCGACCTCGAGCAGGCCGCGGCCGCCGGCAACGCCCGGGCCAGGACGGCGATCGACGTGTTCGTCGCATCGGTCCGACACTGGCTCGGCGCGGGGATCGTGGAGCTCGGCGGCGTGGATGCGATCGGCTTCGCGGGCGGCATCGGCGAAAACTCGCCTCTCACCCGCGCGGCCGTGCTCGAGGGCCTCGCCGACCTCGGGATCGTGATCGACGCGGACGCCAATGCTTCCCAGGGCTCCGCGGAGCGTCCGATCCACGCGAAGGACTCACGGGCCGCCATCTGGGTGATTCCAACGAACGAGGAGCTCGTCGTCGCGAGGCAGACCCGCGACCTGCTCGCCTCGAACCACGCATGAGAGGAAAGGGAAATCGATGTTCGTCGCACTCGTGACCGGATCGGTCGTCGCCACGCAGAAGGCCGAGGCCATGACCGGCCACAAGCTGCTCGTCGTGGAGCCCTACCGGCTCGACGAGAAGACGCGGTCGAAGCTCGTCTCGACCGGCCGCACCTTCATCGCCATCGACACGCTCGGCGCCGGCGAGGGGCAGTTCGTCCTCGTCACGCAGGGCTCGAGCGCCCGGCTCACGCCCGAAACCAAATCGCTGCCGATCGACGCCGTCGTCATCGGCCTCGTCGACACCGTCCGCGTCGACGGCCAGGAAGTCTTCCACCGCACCTGACCAACGCCACAACCAATCCCCTTCCCATCACCACCATGTCCATCGCACCCACGCCCCCCGACATCGCCCACATCGTCCGCCAGGTGATCCAGGAGCTGAGCCTCGCCGGAAAAGCGGCGGCACAGCCGTCCGCTGCATCCGGCCCGGCTCACGGCCGCTCCAGCGCCGGCGCCCATGGGATATTTGGAAGCGTCGACGAGGCCGTCCGTGCCGCGACCGAGGCCTTCGAGCAGCTCGAACGGCTCGGCGTCGAGGGCCGCAGGAAGGCGATCGACCACATCCGCCGCATTTCGATCGACGACGCGGAGGAGCTCGGCCGGATGGAGTTCGCGGAGACGAAGGTCGGCCGCCTCGACCACAAGATCGAGAAGCTGAAGGTCCTCGGCACGAAGGTGCCGGGCGTGGAGTTCATGAGGAGCGAGGTCTTCAGCGGCGACCACGGCCTGGCCGTGATCGAGCACGCCCCGTTCGGCGTCATCGGTGCGATCACGCCCGTCACCCATTCGCTCCCCACGATCGCCTGCAACGCGATCAACATGATCGCCGCGGGCAACACGGTCGTGGTCAACCCGCACCCGAGCGGCAAGCGGATCGCCGCCGAGGGGGTCCGCCGGTTCAACGCGGCGATCCAGCGGGACATCGGCATCGACAACCTCGTCTGCCTCGTGGCCGAGCCGACACTCGAGACCGCAGGCGATCTCTTCAGCCACCGCGGCGTGAAGCTCATCTGCGTCACCGGCGGCCCCGCCGTGGCGAAGGCGGCGATGCAGTCGAGCAAGCGGGCGATCGTGGCCGGTCCAGGCAACCCGCCGGTCGTCGTGGACGACACCGCCGACCTCGACAACGCCGCGAGGTCGATCATCCAGGGGGCGAGCTACGACAACAACCTCCTCTGCATCGGCGAAAAGCAGGTCTTCGTGGTCGGGAGCGTCTTCGACCGGCTCATGGCCGCGATGGAGCGGGCCGGCGGGATGCGGCTCGGCGCGAGGCAGGTCGACGCCCTCACGAAGCGTGCGATCGTGATGGTCGGCGAGGGGGCCCACCGGCATCCCGCCCCCTGCAAGGATCTCGTCGGCCAGGACGCGGCGGTGCTTGCGAAGGCCGCGGGCGCGGCGGCACGGGAGGGGCTCGATCTCGTCTTCGGCGAGACCGACGTCGACAACCCGTTCGTGCCCACGGAGCAGATGATGCCGTTCGTGCCGTTCGTCCGCTGCAAGGACGTCGACGAGGCGATCCACCGGGCCCACGAGAGCGAGCACGGCTTTCGCCACACCGCGATCATCCACTCCAACGACGTCCGCACGATGACGCGGATGGGGCGGCTCCTCGACACGACGCTCTTCGTGAAGAACGGCCCGAGCGTGGCCGGCCTCGGCCTCGGCGGCGAGGGGTATCTTTCCTTCTCGATCGCGACGCCGACGGGCGAGGGGGTGACGACCCCGCTCACCTTCACACGGCAGCGCCGCTGTACGCTCGTCGACGACCTCTGCATCCTCGGCAGCCCAGACCGCTCCTGAAAGCCACGCCCATGCAACTCGCGAAGATCATCGGCTCGGCGACGGCGACGGTGAAACACCCGTCGCTCTCGGGCTGCCGCCTGCTCGTCGTGCAGCCGCTCATGGCCGACCGGAGGAGTCCCGACGGCGACCCGCAGCTCGCGATCGACACGGTCGGCGCGGGCACGGGTGACGTCGCCGTTATCACGAGCGACGGCCGGCTGCTCCGCGACCGATTGAAGAGCGACACCACACCCGCCCGCTGGAGCACGATCGCCCTCGTCGATGATTGACGTTGGCGACGGACCTTTACCCGCCGCCCCGACCAAACGCCCCCCCAACCAATGCCATGACCGCCCCCACGCCCACTTCACCGCTCGATCGCGACACCGTCGCGCGGCTCGTCGCCGAGGTCATTCGCCGCATCGAGGCGGAGGCCAAGCCGCTGCCGGCGACACGGCCCGCGGCTCAGGCCCCGACGTTGGCGATCGCCGAACGGGTGATCACGCTGCACGTGCTCGAGCGGCTGCCGGCGGGCACGCGGCGAGTCACCGTCGACCCGAAGGCGGTCATCACCCCTTCGGCCCGCGACCATGCAAAGGAAACGGGCATCGCGATCGACCGCGGAGTCGCCCCGGGCTCGGCCGGTGCCGTCGCGTCCCCACGCCCCTTCTTCATCGGTTTTGCGCAGTGCAAAGCCGATCCCTCGGCCAAGGCGGCCGCGATCGCCCGGGCAGTGCCCGCCGCGCAGCACCTGCCCGCCTCGGGCCTTCCCGACCTGATCGCATCCCTCGCCCTGCACGCCTCCCGCGACGCCGCCCGCGGCATCCTGCTCACCGGCCGGCCGGCGGTGGCCGTCATCCTCGCCAACCGCTCCGCAAACCTGCGGGCGGTCACGGGCCGCGACGCGGCCTCGCTCTCGACCGCCGCCGCCGACTGCCAGGCCAATCTGCTCGTCGTCGATCCGTCGGCGTTCGCCGGCGGACTCGAGCGTCTCTGCGTCGAATTCGCGACGCGGCCGGGCGGCACGATTCCTTCCGAGCTCACATCCGCCCCCGCCGGCTGCGGCTGCAAGTCCCACTGAGACTCCCATGCGACTCGGCAAAACCATCGGCACGGTGACGCTCGTGGAACCGCATCCCACCGTTCGCGGCGGGGTGTTTCGCCTCGTCGTGCCGCTCGGCCCCGGCGATCTCCACGCGGGCGACGGGCCTGGCGAACCGATCGTGGCCTGGGACGACCTGGCCGCGGGCGACGGCCAGCTCGTCGCCTTCAGCGAGGGGGGCGAGGCCGCACAGCCCTTTCGTCCGGCCGACAAGCCGATCGACGCCTTCGTCGCGGCGATCATCGACCGGCTCGACCTCCCGTCGCGACCCGCGTGACCCGCATGACCCACACGGCCCGCACGCCCTGTCGACACACCGCAATCCACAAGCCGACCGCAACCCGAAGAGTGGGCAAGAATCGTTAGGACAGGCAGACAGACCATCAAGGAGCAAGCCATGGCAGCCACCGGCCAGATCAAGACCACCGACAAGTCGCTCTCCCAGCTCAAGGAGGAGATCTGCGACATCGGCCGCCGCATCTACAACAAGGGCTTCGCGGCCGGCAACGACGGCAACATCTCCTTCCGGCTCGGCCCCAACGAGGTGCTCTGCACTCCGACGATGATCTCGAAGGGCTTCATGAAGCCCTCCGACCTCTGCATCGTCGACATGGAGGGGAAGCAGATCGGCGGCAACCGCAAGCGTTCGAGCGAGATCCTGCTCCACCTGACGATCATGAAGGAGCGGCCCGACGTCAACTCGGTGGTCCACTGCCACCCGCCCCACGCCACCGCGTTCGCCGTGGCCCGGGAGCCGATCCCTCAGTGCGTCCTGCCGGAGGTCGAGGTGTTTCTCGGCGACGTGCCGATCACCCGCTACGAGACCCCCGGCGGCCAGAAGTTCGCCGACACGGTCAAGCCGTTCGTGAAGCAGTCGAACGTCGTCATCCTCGCCAACCACGGAACGGTCAGCTTCGGCGAGACGGTCGAGAAGGCCTATTGGTGGACCGAGATCCTCGACGCCTACTGCCGGATCCTCATGCTCGCGAAGGATCTCGGCCGCGTCACCTACCTCACGAAGCAGGAAACGAAGGAGCTGCTCGACCTCAAGGCGAAGTGGGGCTACACCGACCCGCGGCTCGACAAGAGCATGGAGAACTGCGACATCTGCGCCAACGACGTCTTCCGCGCGAGCTGGGGCACCGCCGGCGTGACCCGCAAGGCGTTCGACGCGCCTCCCCCGATGGGCGCCGAGCCCGGCACGGCAACGCGGCCGACGGTACCCGCGGGGCTCGACCACGAAACACTTGTGAAGGTGGTCACCGAGCAGGTCTGCAGGCATCTCGGCATCTCGGCCGCCTGAAGGAAAACAGGACACCCATGAAAGTCGGAATCATCGGCGGCGGCGGAATCGTCGGCTCCTCGGCGGGCTTCGCGCTCCAGCTCGGCGGGATCGTGCACGAGATCGTGATCGTCGACGCCAACGCCGAGCTGGCCGACGGCCAGGCCCTCGACATGCTCCACGGCACGGCGGCTATCGCCGACCAGTCGATCCGTTCGGGCGGCTACGATTCGCTCGCCGACGCCGACTGCATCTGCATCACGGCGGGCCTGCGTCGCAAGCCCGACGAGAGCCGGCTCGCCCTCATCAACCGCAACGTCGAGCTGTTCCGGTCGATCCTGGCCTCCATCAAGAGCCACGGACTGCGGCCCGACGCCACGGTGCTCGTCGTCAGCAACCCCGTGGACATCCTCACGTATCTGGCGGAGAAGGATCTCGGCCTTCCAAAGGGCCGCGTGATCGGCCTCGGCACGCTCCTCGACACGCTCCGCTTCCGCAGCCTCCTCGCGATGAATCTCGGAGCCCCGGCCACGCAGGTGCAGGCGATGATCCTCGGCGAGCACGGCGACAGCATGGTGCCTGTCTGGAGCAGCGCGAGCGTCGCCGGACTGCCGCTCGAGAAATACCCCGGCTTCAGCCCGAAGCTCGGAGAGGCCGTCTTCCAGCGGGCGAAGACGAGCGGCGCCGAGATGATCAAGAAGAAGACGGGCGCCGGATTCGCCGTCGGCGTCTCGATCGCCGAGGTGATCCATGCGATGGCGCTCGATTCGAAGCGGGTCCTCCCGGTCTCGACGGTGCAGTCGGGCTGCTACGGGCTCCGCGACGTGGCGATCTCCGTGCCCACGGTCGTCGGCCGGGCCGGTGCGGAAGCCACGCTCGAGATCGATCTGTGGCCCAAGGAACTCCAGGGGCTCCGGCGGAGCGGCGGCATCCTCCAGGAAACGCTCGGCCAGGTGCTCTCCGGCGCAAAGGGCTAGTGTTGTGAGTTGAAAATTCATTTCAACTCACAACACGACATTCCGGGCCGTAAAGGCCCGGAATCATCGAGCACCTCGTGTCCTGAATTTCCGATTCAGGACACTGGTTCGACTTTTGCAGTTTTTGAGGGCCGTTTCCCCGGCTGACACTGCCCTCTGAAAAGCGGCGAGCCTTCTTCACTGTGGATGGACTTCAACCCCCATTCACTTTGAGCAACGAGGCTCGCCTCCTCGGCGATGTGGTGATGCTCGGCCTCGATGACACGCTGGCGCGGAAGAGTGGACTTCGCATGTTCGGCACCGGCATGCACCACGCCCCGTTGGCCTCGACTCGGAGCCTTGTGTTCGTGCGCTGGGGTCACAGTTGGGTGGTGCTCGGCGTGATCGTGGACTTCCCGTTCCGCCCGGGCACTGGATCTTCCTGCCGCTGCTCTTCCGGCTTGAAAACGATGCCTTCGGGCCAGCAAGTTCATGCTCCCTGGCTGAATCAGGTCACGGGAGGGGGTGCCCATGCCCCGAGAGCCGGCGTTGGCGGCAAGCGAAGGCAGGATGCCGGGAGCGCAGCCGGCATCGAGTGAGCGAAGGGCAGGATGCCCGCAGCGAACGTCCGGCGACGGGGCGTGGGTACCCCCGACCTACGCGACGGGCAACTCCTGCTGCCCTGCGAAAAACTGCAAAAGTCGAAGCTAGTTCGCTCTGAAAAACGGCTAGCCGCCGGCGTGGGCGGCGTGCGGAGCCACGTGCTCGCCGAGGGTGTCGCGACCCAGCCGCTTCCACAGCCAGAGGCGGCCATGGGAGGCCACCTCGTACAACGTCGGCAGCACGAGCAGCGTCATGAACGTGCTGCTGATGACCCCCCCGATCACGACCGACGCCAGCGGCCGCTGCACCTCCGCCCCCATGCCCGATGAGATCGCCATCGGGACGAATCCCAGGCTGGCGACCGTGGCCGTCATGAGCACCGGCCGGAGCCGGGTCACGGCGGCCTCGAAGATCGCATCGTGAAGCGGCTTGCCCTCGGCCGCGAGATGCCGGATGAACTCCACGAGCACGAGGCTGTTGAGCACCGCGATCCCCGACAGGGCGATGAAGCCGACCGCCGCCGAGATCGAGAAGGGCATCTCCCGCACGAACAGCGTGATCACGCCCCCGATGCAGGCGAACGGCACGCTCGTGAACACGAGCATCGAGTCGAACAGGTTCCCGAACGTCATGTAGAGCATGACGATGATCAGGATCATGGCGATCGGCACGACGATCTGCAGCCGCTTCGTGGCCCGCTCGAGGTTCTCGAACTGCCCGCCCCACACGATCCGGTAGCCCTTGCCCAGCTCCACCCGCCTGGCGATCTCCCGCTGGGCATCCTGGACGAAGCCGGCCATGTCGCGGCCGCGGATGTTGCACTGGATGGTGATCCGACGCTCGCTCCACTCCCGTGAGATCACCCGGGCGCCGCTCGTCTCCTCGACCGTGGCCACCCGCGACAGCGGGATCCGCTCTCCCGTGCTCGTCGTGAGCGTCAGCGATGCGATCGTCTCGGGCGAGGTCCGCAGTTCCTGTGGCAGGCGGATCGCCAGGGGAAACCGCAGCTCGTCCTCGATGATCTCGCTGACGACCTTGCCTCCGATCGACTCGACCACGTCGAGCACGCTCTTCCGCGAAATGCCGTAGCGGGCGATCTTGTCCTCGTCGATCTTCACCCGCAGGACGGGCTGCCCCTTGATCTGCTCGGTCGTCAGGTCGGCGGCGCCCGGGATCGATCGGAGCACCTCCTCGATCTCGCGGGCCTTGGCGATGAGCGTGTCGAGGTCCTTGCCGAAGAGCTTCACCGCCACGTCGGCCCGAACGCCCGAGATCATCTCGTTGATCCGCATCTCGATCGGCTGCGTGAAGAAGACGATCTGGCCGGGAAACTTCTCGACCTCCCGGCTCATGGCCTGCACGAGCTCGTCCTGGGACTCGACCCGCTTCTTCACGGTCGTCGTCACGCCGTCCACGACCCGCTCGACGTCGACGATCTTCTTCCAGGCCTCCCGTGGCTTGAGCATCACGAAAATATCGGTGCTCTCGATCGTGCCGGGGTCGGTGGCGACCTCCGGGGCCCCCTGCCGCGACCAGCACCGCTCGACCTCGCCGGGAAACTCCCGCAGGATCATCTTCTCCATCTCGGTGTTGATCCTGATCGACTGCTCCAGGCTCGTTCCCGGCGGACGGAGGATGCCGATCACGATCGAGCCCTCGTTGAGCCGGGGCACGAACTCGCCCCCGAGCTTCAGCGCGATCGACAGGGCCACCACCAGCATGATCGCCGTGGCCCCCAGGACGATCGTCGGCCGGGCCATCACGGTCGCGAGCAGCGGCCGATACACGAAGGCGAGCCCCTTCACGAGCAGGGGCTCGGTCTCGGTCATCTGCTTCGGCAGCACGAGGCTCGCCAGCACCGGGATCACGGTCAGCGTGAGCAGGAGCGACCCGGCGAGTGCGAACACGACCGTCAGGGCCATCGGCCGGAAGAGCTTTCCTTCGACCCCCTCGAGCGCCACGATCGGCAGGTAGACGATCATGATGATCAACACGCCGAACAGGCCGGGCTTGGCGACCTCGCAGCAGGCGTCTCGGATGACGTCGAATCGCTCACGTCCCGACGTGTCGTGGGACAGCCGCCGCACGACGTTCTCGATCGTCACGACCGCGCCGTCGACCACGAGGCCGAAGTCGAGCGCCCCCAGGCTGAGCAGGCTCCCGGCGATGCCCGCCCGCGACATTCCGAGGAAGGCGAACAGCATCGACAGCGGGATGGCGCTGGCCACGATCAGCCCGGCCCGCAGGTTTCCCAGGAAGATGAACAGGATGGCGACGACGAGGAGGGCGCCTTCGGCGAGGTTCTTGCGGACCGTGGCGATGACCTTGTCCACGAGCTTGGTCCGGTCGTAGACCGTGTCGGCCGTCATTCCCTCCGGCAGCTGGCCCGTGGAGATCAGGTTGCCGGCCTCGTCGTGCCGGTCGTGAACGTAGCGGTCGAACCGGTCGGCCAGGTTCCGCGTGACGTTGTAGCTGTTCTCGCCCATCCGCATGAAGCCGAGGCCCAGGGCGACCTCCCCCTGCCCGTTGGCGGTCACCGCGCCACGGCGGATTTCGTGGCCGATGACGACGTCGCCGATGTCCTCGAGGCGGATCGGCACGCCATCCTCGGCCGTGATCATCATTTTCTTGATCTGCTCGACGTTCGTCGTGCGGCCCACACCGTGAACCAGCAGCATGTCGCCGCGGCGGTTGATGCTTCCGCCGCCGACGTTCAGGTTGTTGGCCTGCAGGGCGGCCACGACCTCCTCGAAGTTGAGGTCGTGCTTCGAGAGCCGGTCGGGGTTGAGCAGCACCTGGTACTGCTTTTTGAGCCCGCCCCAGCTGTTGATCTCGGCCGTGCCGGGAACCTGCCGCAACTCCGGCTTCACCCGCCAATCGAGCGTCGTGCGGGCCTCGGTGAGAGCCTGCTCCGAGTCGTCTTTCGGCTTGACCGTGAAGTGGAAGACCTCTCCCAAGCCGGTGGACACGGGCCCCATCTCCGGCCGCGGAATGCCGGGCGGCATCTCGATCCCCGAAAGCCGCTCGGCGATCTGCTGCCTGGCGAAGTACACGTTCGTGCCGTCCTCGAACGTGACGACCACCTGCGACAGGCCGAACTGCGAGATGGACCGGATCTGTTGCAGGCCCGGCAGGCCGCCGAGCGAAAGCTCCACCGGGAAGGTGATGAGCTTTTCGACCTCCTCCGGCACCATCGACGGCGCCACGGTGTTGATCTGCACCTGGATCGGCGTCGTGTCGGGGAAGGCATCGACATTCAGCGATGCCAAGGCCGATACGCCGGCGGCCACCAACACCAACACCCCCGCAAGAACCGCCAGGCGGTGGTTCATCGAGCCGCTGATGATTCCGTTCAGCATGGAGTGCAGCGCTGCGAAGCTGAAATAGTTCCGGACCCGCCCAAGCCTCAACTACGGAACGCAGAAACTGCGTCGAACAGGAATCTACGGCGACGTCGATGTCATCTTGCGGGTCGTCATTTCCGATTTCAGCATGTGGCTGCCATCGACGACGACGCGATCCGCGATGGAAAGCCCCTTGATGATTTCAACGAACCCGTCGTCCACGGTCCCGGGAAGCACCACCCGTTGGCAGTAGATCGACGAATCGTCACCGGCATCCGGATGCTCCTCGACGAACACGAAGTGCTTCTCTCCGTCCCACTGAACGGCCATCGCCGGAACGGCCACTGCGGAAGGCCGGTTGCGGACCCGAATCCGCCCGACGCCATAGGTGTTGGCCTTCAGCAGTCGGTGGCTGATCCCATCGCCATCCGCATCCACCAGCGGATTGTCGACCTCGGCCAGAGCCTGCAGCGTGCGGGTCTTGTCGTCGAGTTCGGTGCTGATCCAGTTGACCTTGCAACTGAGCGTGCCGGGGATCCCGTCGGCGATGTACTCGACAGGCTGCCCGACCGCGACGCGGAGGGCGTCTTCCTTGTTGATGTTGAGCCGGAGCAGCATCCGAGAGACGTCGGCGATCGCGATTTCCGACCGCTCCGGCGAGACGACCTCGCCGCGGACGACATCGCATTTGATCACCACGCCGTCGAACGGCGCCACGACCGGAATGAGGTTCGCCGAGGTGGACGCGCGGTCGAGGTGCGACGATATCTCGGAGGGCAGTCCCAGGAAATGGATCTTGTGCCCCCGCTCGGCATCCGACAATCCGTCGAAGTCTTCGTGACGGATGGAAAACCCGAGGTTGATCAGCGCCTGCTGGGCATTGAAACGGTTGACGAGCGCCTGCCGGAGGGCCGACCTCGCTTCGGCGAGCTGGCGGCCAGCGACGGCCTGCCCGACCGACTCGAGCCGGTCCACGGTCAGTTTCTTGAGCTCGGCATCGACGAGCGACTCCAGAAAACCCGCCTTCGCGTCTCCGACGGCGGACGCGTCGAGGATGACCAACAGCTCACCCTGCCGAACCGTGTCGCCCAGCCGCTTCTCGACCCGCCACACGGTGCCGGGCACGCGGGCGGCCAGCGAAGCGACACCGTTGCGGACGTACGTGATGGCGCCGGGGGCGACGACATGCTCTTCCATCTGCCGCTCGACCACGGGGTGGACTTCGATGAAGGAATCCCCGGCCGTCTGCTGGTCTACCGAGACGACGTCCGAAGCCGTGGCTTGGCTCACCGCGGGTCGCGTTTCAAGTCCGACGGCCGCCGCGGCACCTCTACCGCTCGCGGAAGGAGTTGGAGTTCCCGCCTTCGCGTCGTCCGATCGCTCGCTCCGAACGGACGTTTTGATGATGTTCGAGTCACCGGCGGCTTCATGGTCGTGGTCGGCGTGTGCGTGATGCTTGCCCCACTGACTGGGCAGAAAAGTCCAGTCAGTTTCGTGGCCGTAAACCGCAGCGAGAGCCAGCGTTCCGAGGACCGCGAGATTCGGGACGCACGACCCCAGAAACTTGATCACAGGTTGCATGATTCGACTCCGTCAGCCGTGACAAAAACCGATCGTTTGGGAGACCCGTAACACCTCGGAATCGACGACTTGCAGCGTTCCTCCGTCCATGACGACCGCCCTCGCGATCCAGCAGTTTTCCGTTTGTTGAGCCAACGACCGAATCCGGGACATGCCCGGACGCGGTCAGGCCGGCTCGTGGGCGATGGAAATCGTCAAAACTGACGGGCTATTCGGATGCTAGGCGGGATGCGAAGGGAGGCAAAAACCGGCAAACGAACCAAATCTCCGGGACAAAAACACCCGTCTCGTCCGGGAGCGAGAAAAAGAGCGAGCAAAAACCGTGCCGCGTGCGATTTATCTACTTCCTTGCGTTTTTCGCGGCGGTCGCCACAGAATGATCCAGGTCAGGTCGTGGTGCATGCCGCTCTGAAGCCGCAAACGTGGGCATTCGTTGCGATCGCTGCCGCGCGACTGCGCACCAAACCGCGTCCCGGTTGAACTCGCACCCGAAACGAACGTCGATCACCCTCGGCCCGC
This sequence comes from Planctomycetaceae bacterium UBA4655, assembly GCA_002405515.1. Taxonomy (GTDB): domain Bacteria; phylum Planctomycetota; class Planctomycetia; order Pirellulales; family UBA1268; genus UBA4655. The sequence continues at coordinate 5,751 of DHLZ01000032.1, read as the reverse complement.
CAACAGCCTGGAGCGAAGGAGCAGCTCATGAGCCCGACAGCGATTGGAATTACCGCGGCTTTCATCGTCGCCGCGTTTGCGTCCGGATGCCAGCCGCAGGCAACACCAACTGCCCCGGAGACGGCCGCCCCGGAGAAAGTGACGACCCGCAAGACGATCGGAAAAACGACCCAAAAAGTCCTCGAGTTGTCCCAGGCGGTCGCCAGCGGCGGCGTGCCTGCGGAGATGTCGATCGAGAGCGGTGGGCTCGAGGTCGTGGCCGACGCCTACCGCACGAGCGTCGGCAAGCTTGCGGTGATCGCCGTCGAGCAGAAGATGAAGCTGCACGAGGCCGAGCATGGCTCGCCGCCACAGTCCTACGCGGAGTTCATGGCCAAGATCATCGAGCCGGGAAGCAGTTCCGGCCTCCAACTGCCGATGCTGCCGTACTACCAGGAATACGCGTACGACCCGGCGAAGAAGGCCCTCGTCGTCGTCGAGTTTCCCGAGAAAAAGCGGCAGCGCGAAAAGGAGACCACCGGGCCGGCTGGATTATGACCGCCTGGCAGGCCGTGGAACAACGGCGTGCTGAGTCTTATGGAGGAGACTCCGGGAGCGCAGCTCCGGTGCAAGACGAAGTTTTGCATCTGGAAAAAGTTCATGGATTGACTCTTTCCACAGTCAGCCGGCCCCTTCATTCCTCGGCCAGCCGCCGCAACGTCGCGATGCAGGCCTCGACCGCGGGCGTGTCGTAGCCGCGAACGTGCCCCTTGCGGTCCGCTTCTTCGAGCACCAGCAGATCCTCGAAGTCGTCGCTCTCCTCGAGCCGTCGCCTTGCCCGAATGCCGAGCGTGCCCTCGTGGAGCTGCCTCGCCACCGGCAGCTGCTCGACGAACCAGCGAGTGCGGTCGGTGACCATGTCGCCGAGCAATTCGACGCCGGCGGCCACCGGGTCGCGTCGGTCCACCGCCTTGCCGACGTCGTGGACGAGCGCGGCCGTGAGCAGCTCCTCGTCGTACGGTCGCTCCCGCTCGACGAGGTCGAAGACCTGCAGCGAGTGTTCGAGCGTGTCCCCTTCAGGATGCCTCGAGGGATCCTGACGCACGGTCGAGAGCACTCGGACGAGTTCCGCGAGGCGATCGAACCGGTCGCCGAGATGACGTGCCGATGACGCGCCGCCCGATCCGGACATGTCTCGTTGGCCGATTTCGCGCAGGATCGAATCATGGCCGGGCAGGTCGCCCTCCGGCACGTATCGCCCCGCCACCCTGCGGGCCGCCCGCAGCCGGGCGCGGTGGGCGTCCTGCCCCTCGCCGACGAGCCGGGCCGCCTCCCGCGCGATGCGTTGCCGAAGCTTCTCGGCCGAGGGGTCGTTCGATTCCGCGACGGGCTCGGGGTCGTTCATGGCCATCACCGTTCAAGGGACACGCGGGGCCGCCTCCAGACGACGATAGCGGATGCCCCGAACCTCGCCCACGGTCGCGTATGTGGCGATTCCCAGAGGCCGCGACGCCTCCACCTCCTCGCGGATGGAGACGATGTGACCCTCGAGGGGCTGGTCGATGATCGTCTTGCCGTCGAGGTCGCAGGTGATCCTCGCGGGTGTCACCCGGATTCGCACGGCATACCATCGCCCCTTCTCAAAATTTCGTATCTGCGTCGTGGGATTGCGGGAGGCATCCTCGCCGTCGATGCTCGAAAGGCCCACGACGCCGCCGCCCCAGCCACCGACGATCAGGCTGCAGGGATCGTCCCCAACGGGAAACGTGATCCCGCAAAAGAAGTCGTTCCCATCGACGCGGCGGGCCTCGAGCTCGATCTCGTAGTGCTGCTTCGGAAACTCTTTCGACCACGTGATGCCGGTCATGTCGGAGCCCATGTCGAGCCGGATCGCCCCCGACTCGACCCGCACCTCCCCTTCCCCGCCAAACGGTGTCGATTTCCATCCGCCGAGCGACGTACCGTCGAAAAGCGGGATCCAGTTCGACGGTTCCCCCGCGCCAGCCACGATCGCGGTCGCGGCCGCCAGGAACATCGCGGCAGACAGCCGGATTCGCCGAGCGGAGGCCGCCGCCCTCCAGGATCGAACACCGTGGGATGCATTGAGCATCGCATCAGCATACCGCCGGGGGCGAGGGCGTGGAATCCGTTTTTCCAGGGCCGGCCGGCCGTCCCTCACAGGCCCTTGCAGCATAACTGCATTTCTGTACACTCATGGGCGCACGATCACCATTCTAAAGGAGATAGCCATGCTCGCCCGCCTCCAGACATTCTCCCTCTTCGGCATCGAAGCCATCCCCGTCGACGTCGAGGTCGACGTATCGGCCGGCGCCCTGCCCGCGACGTTCCTGATCGGCCTGCCCGACGCCGCGATCCGCGAGAGCACGCCGCGGCTCGCCCGCGCGATGGTCAACTCGGGCTTCTCCCGGCCGAACGACCGCGTCGTCATCAATCTCGCCCCGGCGGAGCTGCCGAAGCAGGCCGCGACGTTCGATCTGCCGATCACGCTCGGAATCCTCGCCGGCAGCGGACAGTTCTGCTCGGATCGGTTCGATCAGTACGCCGTCGTTGGCGAACTTTCGCTCGAGGGGCACACGCGGCCGGCCCGCGGGGCGCTGTCGATGGCGATGGCGGCTGCACGCAACCGCGGCCTGCGGGGGGTGGTCGTTCCCTCGGCGAGCGCCACCGAGGCCGCCGTCGTCGAGGACATCGAAGTGATCCCGGTGGCCTCGCTCACCGAGGCCGTGAAATTCTTTTCCGGCGATCTCGACATCGCCCCGGCGCCGGCCCGCGTGGATGAATGGTTTCATCGGTTTTGCACGAACGACATCGACTTCGCCGACGTCCGCGGTCAGGAAGCGGCGAAGCGGGCGATCCTCGTCGCAGCCGCCGGCGGGCACAACGTGGCGATGGTCGGGCCGCCCGGCGGCGGCAAGACGATGCTCGCCAAGCGGATTCCGACGATCCTGCCGCCGCTCTCTGCGGCGGAATCGATCGAAACCACGAGGATCTACAGCGCCCTCGGCCTCATGCCGCCAGGACAGCCTCTCGTGACGATCCGTCCGTTCCGGGCGCCGCACCACACGATCAGCGAGGCCGGGCTCGTCGGGGGCCGCTCGATCCCGATGCCCGGCGAGATCTCGCTGGCCCACAATGGTGTCCTGTTGTAGATCTGTCAACACTGTTTTGGGCCATTTTTGCAGGGCAAAAGGCCGTTTTTCTGTTTTCTGGACGCCTTCTTGACCCCTGCCCCAAAGGCGGCGGTGGTCTACCAACGATTGGCATCCAATCCCCAGAACTCAACGCGAAAATCAATTCGCCGTTGATTAGCAGGGAAGCCAACAACGCAGCGAATCAAATCCCCGAAAAACAAGCCGAGAAGCTAGTTTCCGCCTAGTGTGAAGGCAATAAGTCCTAAATTCGACTGCAAAATTCACACGCCCCATTTTTCAATCGTTCGCTGAGCTGCCGCCGATATTCGACCTTCAACGTAGACGGCAGGTACGCAAATTGCTGATCGAAAGGCAGATCCTCACTCTTATCCCTTTTATATACCAGTTCATCGTACAGACACATATTTACGAAACCAGCCCGATGATAGAAGGCCTTCGTCAATTCCTTCTGAGAATCTCTATGGTAGAGAACGTCCCATGCTGGATCCGACACCGCATCCCATAACTGGTCAAATGATTCCATCGCGTAGTTATTTCGTCCGTCGCAACTCAAGACGTAAGGACGGCAAAAAAGGCCAATTACGCAACCAGCCTTTTCTGCAATCTCAGTGAGCATATTCATGCAATTCGTGCCGGAACCTTTCCCGCGTGAAGCATCGAGAACGTAAATACTGCCCAGAATGCACATAAACTTACCGCAATCAGCTACGCCAGAAAGTCGCCCCAGCTTGTAGATGCCGATCAGAGTGTCTTCGCCAAATTTGAAATAGTCGTGGTTAACCATAAAGCCATGCCTTCTAGGCTTTGTAGTCCTCTCACCAAGAAGGGTAAGAAACACATCAGATGGACTTGGTTTTGTTGTCCCGCTTTTGCCAAGACAACGCCTTCTTTCACTCTCCTGAGAAAACTCAGCTGCCAACAGGCATAAATAGGGATCATCACCAACGAACATATTTGGGCCAATCTGCCTCACGATGTCTTTGCCTTTTTCAAAAAGTGAATTGCCTGCTCAAGATCATCAAGGCAAAGACGCAAATAACTTCTAGCTTGCTTTGTGATGCTCGATGCAATTCCCCCCAAGGCTATTCGGCTTTTGTATTTGCCAACCGCGGCTATTATTAAATTCGAATTTACGTCCACGCCGAACGTCGCTTTAACAACCTTTTTTATCTGCCTATTTGTGGCAGTTGGATTCTTCTCGTATACCCTACGAATCAAATCACTTTTGTTCTCAAAATTAGACCGAAACTGAATGCTGTTCATTGAAGTACCTCTCGAAATCGTGGAATGACAAAATGACCGCATTTGGTCTTATTCTGTGCAACGAGTCGAAGCCATCGATCTTCTCGACTTTAATGAGTGCCCCTAAATCATCGATTTCTATTGCAACATAATCGCCGACATTTAATCGCCGAATTTTTGTCGCAATCATTTCAGTGAGAACCGAGTCGCCTGAGAGGTCGATGCCAAGCCGTCTTAAACGATCTTTTATGCAGTCCTTGATAATGTGCATTTGATATGTCATATGGTTCTTTGCTGTAATTGCCAGTCCGTCTAATATTAGTATATATACACCAGATAATTCAGATTTTGAGTTTTTCGGTGTATTCATAAATATCGCACTATTGGAACGCAAACAGTTGGATGGAATCCATTTTCGCCATGCGATAGGGGTCTGTTGTGATGAGCACAGGCTAGGCTCTGAGGAGCCGTATCCAAAGGAAGTGGTTCAGGGATCCGCACGGGTAAAACTTCTATTTGGCAAACTCTAGCGACTTGAGATTGGCTTCGGTTGAATCCGAACTATTCACGACTCCTGTCCCAATCCCGGTCATGAGTAGTGCCAACGGAGGAAGGGTATCCAGCAATAATCTCCGTCATCAAAGATTGCATGGGGGCTCAGGTTCATCTAATCCATAAGCCAAGAGCCGCCTCTCCTTCCAATTCCGGAGGGAGGGGGTCTAGGGTTATCTATCCAAAGCCAAGTATGGTGGGTGCGGTTATCGCACTACTCTCTTGGCAGATACGTGCCGCACTACGGGCAACACGTCAACGAGCCATCTTCCTACATGCTCAAAGCCATGTGTCAGGAAGGGCAAGCTATCTCACATGTGCTGGTGAGATTCGCTGGTATTATTACCTGATCGAGCAAAAACCACTCGATAGCCGCCCAAGTGGGGCGTATCGCGAGGATTAGCGGCTTTAGCCCTTAACGGTCGCTATCGGACGCTTGATCGTCGCGTTCTGTTTACGATGGCACAAACGGTCGAGGGATCAACATCGTAGATGGCTGCAATAGAGGATTGCGACTCTCCTTTTCTTCGCCTCCTTCTTATGTCTCTCACATCATCGTGTCCTTGCAGCAAGCGTGTGTGAATCGTTTTGGCATCGCTGATAGCGTGGCCTCGCGGATTCTCGTGAATCTGGGAGGCCTGGGCGATGGTGCGGCGAAGGCGGCAGTGCGGCGGTGGTCGACCGGCGGACGTGGAGCGTGGGGTGGCGAGTTTCGCGACGTGGCGGGCGCGGCGACGGCGGGGCGAGCGGATTCCGGCGGCGCTCTGGGCGCTGGCTGCCGACCTGGAGGAACGGCATGGCGTGA
>DHLZ01000166.1:5954-7494 GCA_002405515.1 Planctomycetaceae bacterium UBA4655 | reverse complement strand
ACGCAGACCGGGCCCCAGAGGCCGGGCCGTCGACGAGTTTGCCGAGCAGCCTGTCCGCGAGCGCGGCATGGGGCGATTCGGCGCCCAACGCCGCGAACCCCGCCGCCATCCAGGCGACGTCGAAGGTCGTGTCGGGAATCCCCTTGGTCTGGTCGGCGTGGGCCGCGAGTGCCGCGGCGTGCTTCACGGTCGCCGGGTGTTTGGCGAGCCCGGCCTTCACCAGCACGTACAGCGCCATGCCATTGAGCCCGGGCAGATTCGGGGCCCAGGCCGCGGGCCCTCCCGGCTCGCGGACCATCTTGGGCCGTTCGATCGTCTCCGTGCCGGAGGGATCGGGGACGAGATTTTCCACGGTCTTGCTCGTCGTGCCGACCTGCTTGCTCTTGACGACGACCCGCTGCTTGACCTTCTGGAACCGTCCCGTCGGCTGGCCGCTCTCGATGATCGGCACGAGCTTCTCCACCTCGCCATACTCGTGCTCCCAGACCGGCTGCTGCACCGTCTGCGAGACGCGTTTGGCGGGGATCTTCTCGATCTCCACCACCCGATTGACCATCGTTTGGGCCGGCGGAAAGGCGAGCTTGTGAGGATTGCCCGGAGCGAGGATCCGGGCCACGAGTGCCGCGGCGCCGTTGGCGACCGACTGGCGGATCGCCGGGGTGAGGGCGGTGGTCGGAATCTGGTCGCCGGCGGGCGCGGCAGCGGGAGCTGCGGCCGGAGGTGCCGCCGCTGACCGGGCGATGGTGACGAAGGCCACGCCGGCGAAGGCGATGGCTGCCGAAAGCCGGGAGGCTGCAGGCCGGTGCATGAGGGTGAACTCCGGGAGGTCCCTGCATCTTATGGTCTGGCCGCGGTTCCAGGAATTGGCGTCGGCTGACTTGTCGGCGTTGACCACGCCCCATCGCCGGTCGGAGGCATGCTCGTCGCCGGGGGACTTTGCCGGCATGGGCTTTTGCGTGCTGGAGCGTCGTGCGGTGCAGGCAAAGCACCCCGACTCCTGCGCGTGCCTCCGACCGGCTCCCCGCGGCGTGCAGCATCCTCGCCCGGCAGGAAGCCGGGCGTCCCCGGCATGGTGAACCTTGGCTTCACCATCGCCGGGGGTAAGCCTGCGAGGGCCAGGAGGGCCTTGCGGGCAAGAGAGGCAGCCGGCAACGGTCAGGTGCCGAGCCGGGCGGCGACGACCCGCGCCATCCGATCGATCGGCAGCACCTCGCAGGCGGCGCCGGAGTCGACAGCGGCCTTCGGCATGCTCCACACCACGCTCGTCGCCTCGTCCTGGGCGATCGTGTGCCAGCCCCGACTCCGCAGCTTGAGCAGGCCGCGGGCGCCGTCCCGCCCCATGCCGGTGAGCAGCACCGCCGCCCCGGTCTCCGGCCAGTGCTCCGCCACGCTCTCGAAGAATACGTCGACGCTGGGACGGAAGAACACCTCCCGCGGCTCCTCCCGGTATTCGAGCGTGCGCGACTTCGAGAGCACGAGGTGGTCGTTGGTGCCCGCCACGAGCACGTCACCGGCGACCGGTTGCTGGCCATGCTCGGCG
>DHLZ01000166.1:0-5808 GCA_002405515.1 Planctomycetaceae bacterium UBA4655 | reverse complement strand
AGGCCACGTCGACGTGCTGGACGACCACGGTCGCCACGTTCCAGTCGTGGGGCAGGGGGAGGAGCAGGTCGGCCACCGCCTTCGGCCCGCCCGTCGAGGCGCCGACGACGAGTAGCCGCGGCGGCGTCGCCGCGGCCGCCGGCCGCGGCTGCCGCCGGGACTCCGCGCCGGGGCCGACGAGCTTGGCGATGACGCCGATCTTCTCGGCGAGGGCGCCCGCCCCGCTGACCTCTCCCGCCGGGCCGAGCATCGGCGTGTCGACCGCGTCGAGCGCCCCGTATCCCATGGCGTCGTAGACGAGCGAGATGTTGCCGCTGACGGTGGCGGTGACGACGAGGATCGCGCACGGCGCCGTCGCCATGATCTGCCGCGTGGCCTGGGCGCCGTCGAGGTGCGGCATGAGCAGGTCCATGAGGATCAGGTCGGGCCGGTCGCGCTTCGCCATCGCGACCGCCTCGACGCCGTCGCCGGCCGTCCACGCCACCTCGTGGTCGGTCAGGCTGTCCACGACGCGGCGCAGCGCCTCGCAGGCGGCCTTCATGTCGTTGACGATGCCGATCCTCATCCCTGCGACTCCAGCGGCTCGCCGATCAGGTCCACGATCGTATCGACGAACGTCTCGTCGTGGAAACTGCTTTTCGTCAGGTAGCGGTTCGCCCCGGCGTCGAGACCCCGGAGCCGGTCCTCCTCCCGGTCCTTGTACGAGACGATCACGATCGGCACGTCGCGGCGGGCCGGATCGGCCCGCACCAGCCCGACGAGGCCGATGCCGTCCATCCGCGGCATGTCGACGTCGGTGACGACGAGGTCGTAGCGGGTGGTGCGGATCGCGTTCCAGCCGTCCATGCCGTCGACCGCCACGTCGACGGCGTAGCCCCGGGCCTGGAGCAGCTGCCGTTCCAGTTCCCGGACCGTGATCGAGTCGTCGACCACCAGCACCCGCTTCCGGCGCCGGGCCTCCTCGGCGATCCGTTCGAACTCCACCCGGGTCAGTCGCCGGCCGAGGAGGACGTTGTCGATCGAGCGGACGAGATCCTCGACATCCACGATCAGCACCGGGTCGCCGTTCTCGAGGAGCGACGCACTGTTGACGTCGCGGACCTTGCCCAGCCGCGGGTCGAGCGGCCGGACCTCGAGGTCGCGCTCCCCCCGGAAGGCGTCGACGATCATCCCGAACTGCTGACCGCGGTCGCTGATCACCACCACCGGCATGGGATCGGCCGGCGGGCCGACCTCGGTCTCGAGGATCTGCGCCGCGAGGACGAGACCGATCGAGACGCCGTCGCGATCGAAGTACTGCCGGCCCTCGACGGTGCGGATGGCGGCGTGCGGGCAGTACAGGATGTGGTCGATCCGTGTCAGCGGGAAGGCGTACGGTTCCCCGCCGACGTCCACCAGCAGGGCGCGGATCACCGACATGGTGATCGGCAGTTGCAGCGTGAACACGGTCTGCCGGCCCGGCTGCGAGGCGACGCGGACGCTGCCCCCCACCGCCTTGACCATGCTCTGCACCACATCGAGCCCGACGCCGCGGCCGGAGATTTCCGTCACCTGGTCCTTGGTGGAGAAGCCGGGGAGGAACAGAAATTCGAGGAGCTCGAGCTCCGAGAGCTGGTCGGCCACCTGGCGGGCCACGAGTCCACGCCCCACGGCCCGGGCCCGAGGTGGCAGCGGCGCTCGCGTCGCATCGCCGCACGCTGCGGTTGCCCGGCTTCGCCTCGCTCGACGCCGACGTCGCCGCGGCCCTGGCCCGCCATGCCGGGCCGGTCGAACTGTCCGACCTGCGGCGGCTCGATTCGGTGGAACTGGCCCGGTGCCCGCGCCGTGACGCGCGGCGAGTCGCGTGGACGGGGGCCTGCTGGCGGGGGGCGGCATCCCACGAGTAGTGTACGGGCGATCACTTGCCCCGTCCACTCGCCGGTCCGCCCATGGTCGCTGCCCTCTGCGGGTTTCCTGCGCGGCCCCGCCTCCGGCCGCATGCCGGCCCGGCACCACGCCGCCGCTACGAGCGTCGCCGCCCCGAAAAGACTCCGCTCCACAAGATCGTCTCCGACAACCTCGAGAGTTGGCTGGAGTGGCGTGACCAGGCGGAGCGGCCCGTGCCGGGCTACGTCGAGGAGGAACTCCGCGCGTATCTCGAGTGCGGCATCCTCTGCTTCGGATTCGGCCGTGCTCTCTGCACGGGCTGCGGCCAGGGGTTTGTGATCGCGTTTTCGTGCAAGGGACGCGGGGTGTGCCCGTCGTGCAACGGTCGGCACATGGCGCAGACCGCCTCGCATCTTGTCGATCACGTGATTCCAACGGTGCCCGTGCGACAGTGGGTGATCTCCGTGCCGAAGCGGCTACGGGGCTTCCTCGCTGATCGGCCCGAGGCCGTCTCCGCCCTCACGAAGATTTTTCTTGCCGAGATCGAGCGACTGCCCTGCGCTGCCGCAGGCGCGACACCGGCAGCCAAGACTGCCACTGCCGCCCGCCCGCGGCTCGGGGCCGTCTCCTTCCTGCACCGCTTCGGCTCGGCCCTCAACCGCCACGTGCATCTGCACGCCTGCGTCACCGACGGCGTCTTCATGCCGCCTGCAACTGGGTCTGCGAGCGACGCGCCGCCGGCGTTCCTGCCCGCACGACCGATCACGCAGAGCGACCTGGCCGCGGTCACCGAGCGGGTGCGACGCCGCCTGATCCGCTGGCTCAAACGCACGCGCCTCCTCGACGCCGAGGCGGCCGCCGACATGCTCACCTGGGAGAACAGCGGGTTTTCGGTAGACGCGAGTGTGCGGATCGCCCTCATCGACCGCGATGTGCCGAGCTATTTTCACAGTCTCGAGCACCTGCTGCGGTATTGCGCCCGGCCGCCGTTCGCGCTCGAGCGACTCTCCGTGACCCGCGACGCAAGCGGCCGCATCAGTCGCATCCGTTACGCACTGCCCAGGCACAAAGCCGCCACCTGGGTCGGCCCGGGCCGCTCGCGAAAGTCCACGCGGTCAGGAGCCAATGGCGTCGTCGAACTCTCGCCGTTTGAGTTTTTGGACCGGCTCGCCGATCTCGTGCCGCCGCCAAGGAGGCACCGGAACCGGTATCACGGGGTGCTTGCGCCGAATCACCCGCTCAGGCCCGCCGTCACGGCGCTCGCGATCGGCAACATCCGCAAGCGGCAAGAGGCCGAGGCGAACGGGCTCGCGCGTGACGGGAACGGCACGGGAGGCTGCTGCGACGCGGCTCACGCACATCAAAAGCAACGCTCACATGACACCTCGCGCATTGCCTGGGCGAAGCTCATGGCGCGGATGGGGGAGGAGTTTCCACTGGAGTGCCCGAACTGCGGCGGGGACATTCGGCTGATCGCGTTCATCACGGAGCCGGGCCCGATCCGGAAGATCCTCACACATTTGGGAGAACCGATCGAACCGCCTCCGCTCGCGCCGGCTCGTGGCCCGCCCACCGAGTGGGGCGAGCTCGTGCAGGTGCACGACGATCGCGAGATCTTTCAGGCCTCACCCGACGAGCTGCCCGCGATCGACATCCATAGCCTCTGACCGGCGTCAGACGCGAGGCACCGAAGCCCCGGGACCGGCGGACTGGGAGCCGGTCTGTGCCGAGGCGACAAAAACGCCACCGCAGTGGGGTGCGGGGCGATCATGGCAACGGGTTCGAGCTGCCCGAAATGCCCGCTTTCGCTGCTCAAGGGCGCGCCGCCAGCCCCGAGGACGTTGCGAAAGTGCCGTTGGCCGGGCTATCCCTTGGCCCGGCTCGTCGGCAGCCGCATCGAGTCGGAGGCATTGCTGCGGACCGGGCCGCGGACGGCGCGGGACTTGGCGGGCCTCGTCGCGGCCCGCGAGGCGCTGCGAGCGCGGTTCACCCGGCTCGTCTCCGGCTGCGATGCGATCGTCTGCCCCGTGTCGGCGCTGCCGGCACTGCGGCACGGAACCGCCGCTCGGCTCGTGCTCGCGGCGATGCCCTGCTTCCTCGCGAATCTGCTCGACCTCGCGGCGGGGGCCGTGCCCGTGACCGAGGTGCGGCCCGACGAGGAAGCGATCCGGCCCCGGTCAGCCGATCCCGTGCTCGCCGCCGCCGCGGCCGCGGACCGTGGCAGTCGGGGGCTGCCGGTTGGAGTGCAGGTGATCGCCGCGCCGGGTGGCGGCGAGGCGGTCGTGCTGGCGGCGATGGCGGCGATCGAGAACCGGTGAGCGAGCCGTCGGACGACGGTGCCGCTCCGTCACTTCGTCGCGCCGGGCGTCAGCAGATCCTCGAACGTGCCCACGTCGTCGTCGTCGGTTTTCTTCTCGGGCTTGGCCGGTGGTTTGCCGGCCGGCGCAGCGACTGCGGGGGGCGGGTTGGTGATCGCGGAGTTGGCTGACGCCGTCGCCGCGTCCACCAGCGCCGGCAACGCCGCGTTCGGACGGGCGACGCTCCGGGCCGCATCGGCGGGCGCGGCCCACGGAACCGGTGGCGGCGCAGCGTCCGCCGGGTCCTTTTTCGGCTCGGTCGAAGGCGCGGCTGCCGGCTCGGTCGAGGCCGTGGGGTGGATGGGGATTCCCTCCAGGCTCACCGGCTTCTCCAGGCCATCGACGAGAAACACGAGGCTCGAAAGCGTGGCGAACGCGGCCGCGTCGGGATGGACGGCTCCCGAGGGCAGGACGCGGGGCAGCCGCAGCGCGAGCAGCGTCTCATACGGCAGCGGATCGGGCAGATTGATCTTGCCGGGATCCCGGTTGAGCGCGGCATGCTGTTCGGATGCCATGCGGGCGATGTTCAGGGCTTCGAGAGCGGACGAGAGGAACTGGTTGCCGGCGCTCGACCACTGGCCGTTCTGGTCCTGGAGCACGACGAGCCGGTAGGCGATCTGGCGAAACAGGCCATCGGCGAGCCGTTCCTTGGCCGACTCCTTGTCGGTGAACAGACCGCGGAATCCAGGGACGATCCGGTACAGGCAGCCGGCTGGCCCCATGGCGAGTGCATCCACGTCGGTCGCCTTGGTGGGTGCCGGCAGCGTCGCCGACTTCTTCAGGTCCGCGTGCGACACCGTGGAGGCCTGGTAAACCCCCTGCCAGACCGGCGCGGTGGGCACGGCCGACTCCGCATACCAGCGGGCGGCGATCCGCTTCGCCCGCTCGTGCGCCCCCTTCCGGGCGGGGTCGAGCAGTTTCGCGAGGTCGGGATCGGCTTCCACCAGCCACTCGACCGTCGCCTGCGCCGCGACGGCGGTGCAGGCTGTCGCGGCATCGAACAGCGCGGGTGGAGCCTCGCCGTCGGCGACCAACGCCACCGGGAAGCCGGTCTTCTCCAGCCCCTTGTTCAACGCGACCTGGACCAGGCCCGTCGTGGCCTCGCCCTTCTCCAGGGCCTCGGCGACCCGCTTGGCTGCCGCCTTGAGCACGGCATCGGTCTTGGAGGGAGGATGGATCTTCTTTCCCTTGATGGCGATCCGCTCCGTCTCCTCCGGCAGCATCTCCCGCCGCTGCGCCTCGGCGAGCGCGAAGGTGGCCGCCTCGGTCGATTCGATGTCGGTGACGACCCACTGGAAGGCGTTGAACGGCATCCCCGGCACGGTGTCGGTGTCCGCGATCCCGAACGGCCCCTGGATCTCCTTGAGCCGCATCCCCGCGCGAAACACGTCGCGGTGACTGCGGTCATACGCCGTGGCAACGGCCCGCATCGCCTCGCCGGTGGCGACGATCTGCTTGGTCTGCACCGGGTTCGCCGTGGCGAGGAGTTTCGGGATGTTGACGTCGAGCTCCTCGCGGACCTTCTGGTTGACGTTGAACAGCCGCCCGTAATGGAGCGTGTTCACGCAGACCGGGCCCCAGAGGC
>DHLZ01000226.1:3293-4198 GCA_002405515.1 Planctomycetaceae bacterium UBA4655 | reverse complement strand
AGCCGAGAGGGGCGGCAGGGTCGCTCAATGAGTCGGGTGATTTGGCAAAACAGCGTCCATTCCAAGCGTCTTTTGAGTGACTCGACGCCGGCCTTTCTGCGCATCGTCAACTCCCCTCTCGGCTTGCGCCTCGGGCTTCCGTATGGGGCACCTGTTCGCCTGCAGGAAAACTTGCGGCTCGGGCTTCCGTGAAAGTCGGCGGCCCGAGTTGCCCGCAGAATAATGTCAACTACTTGATGCTCCCGGTAGTATCACCCTACGCCGCGGCCGCCGACCGCCGCACCGCCTCGAGTTCGGCGGCGATCTCGCCGTGGAGCACCGCCTCGAGACGGTTGAGGGCTTTCGCGGCCGGGACGCCGTCGAGCACGCGGTGGTCGCACAGGAGCGTCACGAGGCAGCGGCCGGCGTCGTCGAGCGGCCCGTAGGAAAGGCTCGTCGTCAGCGGGCTCGGATGCATGCGGTTCAAGACGCCGAGGCCCGCGAGCGTCGAAAGGCTGAAGGTGCCGAGGCGGGTCGGCCGCTTCGTGCCGCCGGAGTCGCGGTTCCACCGCAGGATGAGCCGACGCATCCACGTCGGCAGGAGGCCGAGCTCGAACTGCCGCTTGAAGAGATCCTCCAGCGGCTCGGTCTGATGCCGGGCGATCGCCGCCTGGAGCTTCTCGAGCGGCATCAGGTCGGGGCTGCGGAAGCGGGCCCAGAAGAGCGAGTCGCGGCCGTCCACGTCGCGGCTGATCGAGACGCTCGCCACGCTCTCGGAGCTCGTCGCGATCCGCGGGAAGATGCCCGGCACGTACCAGCTGCGGAGCACCGGCATCTCCCGGGCGACGATCGCGTAGGCCTTCACGAACACCGCCGCCCAGCCGATCCGCCTGCCGCACTCCCGCCGCAGCCGGTCCACCGCGGCG
>DHLZ01000226.1:0-3140 GCA_002405515.1 Planctomycetaceae bacterium UBA4655 | reverse complement strand
CGGCCGCTCGACCGGAAACGCCGGGACGGCCCGCGCGAGCCAGACGATGTCGTTGACGATGAGCCGGTTCGTGTCGGCCCAGCGGCGGGTGATGGCGAGCCGTGGGGTCTCCATGCCCGGGATCGTAGCGAAACCTCCCCCGCCGCGCGAACGCCGGATCCCGGGGGCACGGTCGCGATCCACGGTACACTCGTCTCCATGACTGCCGATGGACGAGCCCGTGACATCGATCGATTTGCCGCACGAGACCACCGGATCGGGGCCGCGATCTGCCTTTGTGGGGAACCCGGCTGCCTTCGTGGGGGAGCCGGACGGTGATGCCAGACATCCTTCGGGATCCGCCGCGGACGCTCCGCGAGACCCTCGCCTGCCTCGGCCCGGGGATCATCCTCGCCAGTTCCATCGTCGGCTCGGGCGAACTCATCGCCACCACGACCGTCGGGGCCGAGGCGGGATTCGGCTTGCTCTGGTTGATCGTGGTCGGCTGCGCGATCAAGGTCGCGGCGCAGGTGGAGATCGGCCGAGCGACGCTCGTCCGGGGCCGCACGCCGCTGGTCGCGTTCGACGCGGTGCCGGGGCCGCGGTTCGCCGGCCGCGGCTGGATCTACTGGGGCTGGGTCGCGATGGTGATGCTCGTCGTCGTGCAGCAGGGGGGCATTCTCATCGGCGTCGCGCAGACGCTTTCCGCCGGGATTCCGCTCACGCAGGAGGGACGCGACTGGAACCGCGTGCACGACGAGGCGGCCGCCACGAGGATCGTGGAGGCGGCCGCCCGTCGCGGCGGCGATGCCGCCAGGGCCGATGCCCTGCACGCCGAGTTCATCCGTCTCGAAGCCGAGGCGAAAACGCTCGCGAAGCCCGTCGACGAGACCGTCTGGGCCGTCGTCACGGCCATCGCCACCTCGGCGCTCCTCGCCGTCGGCCGCTATCGCGTGATCGAGCGGGTGTCGATCGTGCTCGTGGCCTCGTTCGTGGCGGTGACGCTGCTTTCGCTCGTCATGCTCCAGTTCGAGCCGGCCTGGGCGATTTCGGCCTCGGAGCTGGCAGGCGGACTGCAGCCATCGATCCCGCCGGAGGTGGGCGGCCGCTCGCCACTGGTGACGGCGCTGGCCACCTTCGGGATCATCGGCGTGGCGGCCGGGGAGCTCATGGTCTACCCCTACTGGTGCCTGGAAAAGGGCTACGGCCGCGCCGTCGGGCCGCGGGACGAGTCGCAGGCGTGGGCCGAGCGGGCCAGGGGCTGGATCCGCGTCCTGCAGTTCGACGCCTGGCTCTCGATGGTCGTCTACACGACCGTGACCGTGGCCTTCTACCTGCTGGGCGCGGCCACGCTCGGCCGGCTCGGGCTTCGGCCTGCCGGCGACGAGATGGTGCGGTCGCTCGGGGCGATGTATGCCCCCGTCTTCGGCGAGTGGGCGAGCGGCGTGTTTCTCGTGGGAGCCTTTGCCGTGCTCTATTCCACGCTCTTCGCGGTCGCCGACGGCAACTCGCGGATCATCGGCGACGGTCTCGTGCTCGCCGGGCTCCTCCCCGGCGACGAGGCGTCGCGCCGCAGCTGGACGCGGCGGGTGGCCTGTGCCTGGCCGCTCGTCGCGCTCGGGCTGGCCCTCCTGATCCGCGAGCCGGTCGGCATGGTGCTCGCGAGCGGCGTCGCCCAGGCGATCATGCTCGCGGCGCTCGGCGTGGCGGTGCTCTTCATGCGATACGACGCGGTCGATCGCCGGCTCGTGCCGTCGAAGGCATGGGACGGGCTGCTCTGGATCTCGTCGGCCGGCCTCGTCGCGGTCGGCCTCTGGACGGCATGGCAGAGGCTCGCCCTGCTGCTGTAATTGCCGTTGGCTTCCGGCCGTGCGGACTTTCGCACCGGTTTGGCGGCGGATTTGTCATCCTTGCATCCAGCGAGGCATTCGCCGCGAACAGCTTCCCGGCTTCTTCCCTCGAGCAAAAAGGGCCTTCATGTTCAGCCGTGCGATTTCGTTGATTCTGGTATGCAGCCCTCTGATCGTGGGTGCGGCTGGCCCAGTCGCTGAGCCGCGGGCCGCGGCGCCGATCGTCAACCGGCGAGCGAATTGGGCAGATGAAGGACATGCGGCGTCTGTGGATCACCAGTCGCAGCATTCCGCCGCAGGCATGGCGGCACCTCGCGGGCCTGCAGTGCATGGAGAGCCTGTAGGTCCGCGGCATCACGTCAAAGGACAGCCCGGTCAACGGCACTTCCACGACGGTCTTCGGCTGACGGGTGCCCCTCGAGCCGCGAGATCGGGCCTCGCGGCGGTCCGGAGCCGGTTTCTCGAAACGCCCCGCACCCGCTTCGGTGGCGTTTTTTTCGCGTCTGCACATACCGCGTCCCAGTTCGCCGTCTGGCGACATGCGTGCCTCTCGTCCGGCACCGGTCAGAGGCTGTGGATGCCGATCGCGGGCATCTCCTCGTGCGACGCTTGAAGGACGTCGCGGTCGTCATGCTCCTGGACGATCTCGCCGCAGTCGGTCGGCGGGCCTCGGGTGGGCGCGAGTGGCGGACGCTCGAGTGGCTCGCCGCTCGGTATGAAGCAGCACGGGCGTGAGAGTCTTTCGGATCGGCCCCGGATTTGGTGGCACGCGATCCGTGACGTGTCGTGCGAGCGGGGCTTGTGATGCGCGTCACGGCAGCCACCCGTGGCGCGACCGACGCCCCCATGCCCGCCGGGCGCGGCATCGCGAACTCGTGTTCGCCTCGGCCGCCGGCTATGTGCCGTTCGCCCCGGGCCGCATTTACTCGCTACGGGAGCGGGAACCGTACGACGCCCTCAGCGACCGCTTCCTGCGGGCCTTCGAGTCGAGCCTCAAGTTCTTTCGCACCTGGGAACGGGTGCGGGAGGCGAACTTACTACCCCGAGCACGATGTTGTTGACAGTGGTTTTTGGCTGACTGAGCGTGACCGCGGTCCCACGGAAGCCCGAGGCGCAAGTTTTCCTGCAGGCGTTTGCTGGAAATGCCCGGAAGCCCGAGGCGCAAGCCGAGAGGGGCGTCAGGGTCGCGCTAACCCAAGTTACGCAGTTCGGAACCATTTTTCGGATTTCTGGGCGGTTGATCGATCGTAAGTGCTGACGCGGCAACGCGCGGTTCCGCGAACGGCCGTGTAGTGAAGACCTTGCCCTTGA
>DHLZ01000192.1:389-21592 GCA_002405515.1 Planctomycetaceae bacterium UBA4655 | reverse complement strand
CACGATCGCCAGGATCGCCAGCACGAACAGCATCACGATCAGACCGCCAGCGTCCACCGACACGTTCATGCCGCGCTCCATGTCATGCCACGCGAGCCGCCGTCAAACAGCCCCGCCGGCGAACACACCGCTCCAACCGGGAGCGCTCCTGGGAGCTGGGAGCGGAGCTGACGATCGTGCCGAGAGTCGCAGGCACGTGTCTCGAAAATCACCACCCATGGCAGCATCGTCCGCCAAACAGTTCGGCTCTGTATGTCCACCCGAAACCCCCTCTCGGCGTGCCGCCTGGGCTTCCGTGTCGTCGGAGTGCCCGTCATCCACTGAACCATGGCACTTAGCGGCTCGCGACCGATGAAGTATCCACACGGCCTGATTTTATCGCGTGTCCGCTGCGTCGCTTCGTTCGCCCCCCTCAGTGGCATGCGACCGTGACTCCCGTTCCCTCGGGCGTCAGATACACGGCCGATCCGCTGCGGTGGACATGGATTGTTTTGCCGTCACTCGTCTTCAAATCCAATTCCTTGGACTTTTCCAAATCAGCCACGTTGAAATCTGGAATTCCGACCCGCAAATCGACGACCTCCTCTGGCGCATCGCCCATCTTGAGAGTGAATGCGGCGGGCTTACCGGCAACTTGACGAATTGATCCCTTCTCCACCAGCTGGTCACCCTGTTGCAAATGAAGCGTGAAGCCTCCGACAGTGCGGTGCACAACCATCGATTCAACACGGCCCGATTGATGAATTGAATCCACCCGAAACTCCTTCAGTTCGGACGGCGCAGCGATTATCGACAAGACGACAAGCAAGAGCTCCGTCACGACTTCAACTGTTCGCGTAACAGCCATAGCAGTTCCTTTGTCGGGGGGTGAATGGTCAGGCTCGAAAAAGACACATCTGCAGGAAGTGGAAACATCCTCCATGAATTGACCGAACAAACTCAAATCGTCAGAGGCTTCGATTGATGGTGACGGGAAAGCATCCACGACGAATGCGATGACGCCAAAGCGAGCAGCAATCAGCTCTTTGAATCCGCTATCGCGAAAGCAACCAAAGCGCCTGCAAGCACGATAGACATACAGAGAACCGTTTCACGAGAGCCGTGGCCGTCGAGTCGCGCAAACCCTGCAGCCAGCAAAATGGTGCTGACCCCGATTGCGATGATGGATGTAATCTTTGCCATTTTCATGAGTACCTCGCCTGAGGCCGAACAACATAGTCAACGTGATCATGCTGCCGGTCGTAACGACGTCGCCAAGACGTGCATGATCATCGGCTTGCGATCCATGAATCAACCACACCAGCCGGATTCACTCCGCGACTGCTTGTTTCCTGAACTCGGCAGGCAGACGATCGACGAAAGGTTTTGGTGCGGCACGCAGGATCGCAGGAAACTCCTGGGCCGTCTTGTCGCTGAGTCCACGGGAACCTTCGACGTTCATCAGCTGGATCAACCGCACGGTGGTGTGGCCATCATAGACCCAGAGTTCGGGTGCTCTCACAACCATCGTCCACCCATCGGCTTTCGGCAGCGGCCACGGGCCCTTCGTCAACACGCCTTGTTCGTCACGATACGACACCGTGTACAGGAGCCCGGCGGGCGTCTCGTAGACCCGAGCGAATACGGCGCCACGGTCGTCCGCGAACAATTCGTGCTCGCCGAGCGTGGTGATGATGGTCGCGTCCGGCTGCTCGGCATCCTCAGCAGCTTTGGCGGGTGAAGGGCGAACGTTCGGCGCGAGCCTGGTTCCCTCGGGTTGCGCAGGTGTGGCGACCCGGGGTACGTTCCATGCGGCCACCATGATGGCGGTACCGGCCAGGATGTGTCGTGGCTTCATCGTCGGCAACCTTTCAAAAGGGTTTTTGCGGTCGTTCTTTCGTTGTCTGGGGGTTCGGCGGACAGGCGTCAGTGGTTCGTCAGGCACCCCAACCCCCGTTCCATCGCAGACGGGATTCCACCTCGCGGCACCGCCGTTCGAGCCGCGAGCAGCGGCTCCGCAGGTCGGCCACGTCCCGCGACGTGAAGCCCCGCGGCAGCCGCCAGTCGGCCCGACTCGGCAGCCGGCCGGGCCTGGCCTGGCCGAGCAGGATCGCCGCCAAGAGATAGATCGCGGCCGCGGGCCACCAGCCGGAGAGCCACGCCGCCACGAGCACGGCCAGCCGCACCCAGAAGGCCGCCAGGCCGAGCCGGTCGGCCAGCCAGCGGCAGACGCCAAACAGCAGGCCGGGCCGCCGCCGCGGGCGATCGTCGTCGAGCCAGGGTTCGTCGTACATGGTTTTTCTCCAAGGGGCGGACGTGCGTGGCCACGATGCTGCGGGCACCGCGGGCCGCGGTCAGTCGCGGCGCCGCTCCCGCTTCAGCGTCTCCAGTTCCTTCTCGATCTGGTCGCCGCCCCGCAGGGCCTCCAGCTGCTCGACGAGCGACGTCTTCACCGCATGGTTCACCAGGCTCGCCTCGGCCTCCATCCGCTCGATGCGGTGCTCCAGCTGGTCGAACCGGGCCACCGCGTCGGGGCTGTTCGCCCGGCGGAGCGTGGTCTGGGCCTGCCTGTGGTTGCGGGCCCGGATGTGCCGCTGCACGAGCAGGCGATGCTTTTCGCGGGCGGCCTGAAGCCGCTCCTCGACGGCGGCGATGTCGGCCTTGTATTGATCCACGATCTCCCCGCAGCCAGCCGCCTCCTGCCGGAAGGCCTCGGCCTGCTCCTCGAACCGCTTCTTCTCCCGCAGGGCCTCGCGGGCGAGGTCGTCGCGGTCCTTGTCGATCGCCAACCGGGCCCGGTCCGCCCACTCGCCGACGGCGGCCGCGGCGGCGGCCGCTGACCGTTCCGCCTTCTTCCGGGCCGCGATCGCCCCGGCGCAGTTGGCCTTCACTTCGACGAGCGTGTCCTCCATCTCCTGGACCATGAGGCGGATGAGCTTCTCCGGATCCTCGGCCGCGTCGAGCATGGCGTTGAGGTTCGAGTTGATGATGTCCTTCAGGCGGGTGAAGACGCCCATGGCGTGCTCCTTGTGGCTGCGAGACTGGGAACGGGAGTCAGGTTTCGGCCGCCCGCGGGCCACGTGACTCGCGAACAAAAGCATTTCAAACGAATCTCGTGCCAATGACCAATAAAAGTCTTAAGTCATTGCTTTCAAACGACTTAAGATGAACGTGCTAGTGGTGAACGATTGATTTTGTTGGCCTTAAAAAGCGCAGAATGACTTTTATTGCTTAGTATTGGCATTAAAGACCACATCAATCAACGACGATGCACGAAGCCCTCGGCCAATCCGAAGCCTTTCTCGCGTTTACTGAGCATCTGTCTCGCGTGGCCCGCGTGGACCGTCCCGTGCTCCTCATCGGCGAGCGGGGCAGCGGCAAGGAGCTCGCCGCCGCGAAGCTGCACTACCTCTCGGGCCGCTGGGAGGCGCCGCTCGTCGCCCTCAACTGCGCCGCCCTCGCCCCGGCCCTGATCGAGGCCGAACTCTTCGGCCACGAGCGGGGCGCGTTCACCGGCGCCCTCGTGGAGCGGGCCGGCCGGTTCGAGGCCGCCGACGGCGGCACGCTCCTGCTCGACGAGATCGGCCTGATCCCGATCGAGGCCCAGGAGAAGATCCTCCGCGCCGTCGAGTACGGCAGCTTCGAGCGGGTCGGCAGTTCCCGGCCCACGAGCGTGGACGTGCGGATCATCGGCGCGACCAACGCCGACCTGCCGGGACTCGCCCGCGCCGGCCGCTTCAAGGAGGACCTGCTCGACCGGCTCTCCTTCGAGGTGCTGCACGTGCCGCCGCTCCGCGAGCGGCGCGAGGACATTCCCCTGCTCGCCCACCACTTTGCCGCGAGGATGGCGACGGAACTCGGCCTGGAAGACCCGCCCGCATTTTCACGGGCCGCCGCCCGCGCCCTCCTCGAGCACGCCTGGCCGGGCAACATCCGCGAACTGAAGAACGTCGTAGAGCGGGCCGTCTACCGGGCCGATGGCGGACGCGTCGAGGAGATCGTGTTCGACCCGTTCGCCCGCCCGGCCGCGACGCCTTCCGTAGCGGCCTTGCCGCCAACCAGCCCCGCCCCCGTAGCCGCCCCAGCCGGACCGCCTGACGGGGCTGCGATCGCGATCCCGGCCGGCACGCTGCGGGATGCGGTTTCCCGCGTGGAGATCGACATGCTTCGGCAGGCGCTTGCCGAGTGCCACCACCACCAGCGGCGAGCCGCCACGCGGCTCGGGCTCACCTACCACCAGTTCCGCGGGCTGTACCGCAAGCACTCCCGGTCGCTCGCGGCGGGCTAGGCGGGGCGGTTAGGAACGAGGCCGTTTTTGGTGTATTTTTGAAGGTCCGTTCGACGTCCGAAGCCCCTCCGCCCAATTCCCCGAGGAACCTCCCCATGGCCACCGCCTCACGACCACGCGTTTCTGAGACCGTTCAGACGGGTGCCGACGTCGTCGTCGAGTCGCTCGTGCGGCACGGGGTCGAGGTGATCTTCGCCTATCCCGGCGGCGCGAGCATGCCGCTCCACCAGTCGCTCACGAAATACGCCGACCGGATCCGCACGATCCTGCCGCGGCACGAGCAGGGGGGTGGGTTCGCCGCGCAGGGCTACGCCCGCACGACCGGCAGGCCGGGCGTCTGCATGGCGACGAGCGGTCCGGGCGCCCTCAACCTCGTGACGGCGATCGCCGACGCGAAGATGGACAGCGTGCCCATGGTCGCCCTCACCGGGCAGGTGGGCACGAACGTCATCGGCACCGACGCCTTCCAGGAAACGCCGATCGTCGAGGTCTGTCGCGGCATCACGAAGCACCACTACCTCGTCACGCACCACGACGACATCGCACGGGTGATGAAGGAGGCCTTCCACATCGCCACGACCGGCCGGCCCGGACCGGTGCTCGTCGATCTGCCGAAGAACATCCAGCTCGCCCAGTTCGTGCCCGACTACGACGTGCCGATGAACCTGCCGGGCTACCGGCCGGAGCCGCGGCCGCCGCAGCCCGAGCAGATCGCGCAGGTCGCCGCGGCGATCAAGCGGGCGAAGCGGCCGGTGATCTACGCGGGCGGCGGCGTGATCACGGGCGACGCCTCCGACGAGCTGCGGGAGCTCGTCCGCAAGACCGGGATCCCCGTCACGATGACGCTCATGGGCTTGGGTGCCTTCCCCGCCGACGACAAGCTCTGCCTCGACATGCTCGGGATGCACGGGAGCGTCTATGCCAACTACGCGGTGGACGAGGCCGACCTCCTGATCGCGATCGGCGTGCGGTTCGACGATCGGGTCACCGGCAAGGTGGCCGAGTTCGCCCAGCACGGCTTCATCGTGCACATCGACATCGACCCCTCCGAGATCAACAAGAACAAGCTCGTGCACGTGCCGATCGTGGCCGACGTCGAGGACGCGCTCCACGCGCTCAACAAGATCGTGGAGAAGCCGGCGGCGCCGCTCGACGAGTGGTATGCGAAGATCAACCAGTGGAAGCAGGAGGATCCGTTTTCCTACGACCGGTCCTTCGACGGCATCCTGCCGCAGCATGCCATCGCCGAGCTCTCGCGGCTCACCGCCGACCGCGACACGATCGTCACCGTCGGCGTCGGTCAGCACCAGATGTGGGCCGCGCAGTTCTTCAAGTTCCGCCGGCCCCGCACCTGGCTCTCCTCGAGCGGCCTGGGCACGATGGGCTTCGGGCTGCCCGCCGCGATGGGGGCGAAGGTCGCGCATCCGGAGTCGCTCGTCATCGACATCGACGGCGACGGCAGCATCCTCATGAACATCCAGGAGTTCGCCACCTGCCGCACGGAGAACATCCCGGTGAAGGTGCTCCTGCTCAACAACCAGCACCTCGGCATGGTGGTGCAGTGGGAGGACCGCTTCTTCAAGGGCAACCGGGCCCACACCTACCTCGGGCCCATCGACAATCCCGAAGCCTGCGGCCAGGGGGACGGCATCTCCCCTGAGTGCCGCTACCCCGACTTCGTGTCGATCGCCCGCGGCTTCGGCTGGCAGGCCGAGACCGTCGTCGAGAAGGGCGGCCTCGAGGGGGCGCTTCGCCGGCTGGTCGATTCCGAGGGGCCGGCGCTGCTCGACGTGCAGGTGCCCTACCAGGAGCACGTGCTTCCGATGATCCCCGGCGGCATGACCGTGCGGGACCTCATCAAGCAGTGATGGGCTTGCCGGGTTCAACCCTTCATGCGTCGGGCCCGCCCGACCATGAACGACACGCTCTCGTTCATGCCCGTCGGGACGAGCACGACCTCAGGATGGGCGGCTGCGAATACGCGGAAAACCTCGTCGCAGAACCCTTGGCCGACGAGTTCTACTCCCGTGAAGTCGATCGTGACGTGGCGAAAACGCTCGAGACCGACGGTCACCCGCCGGGCTTCGGAACGAGAGAGGAGTTGCACGCCGAAGCCGGCAAGCCGCACCGTCGTGCGCGTGCGGTCGAACGCGAGCGTGTCGGGGTCGGTCCACCGCTGAAACACGTCTGCAAGCACGAACACTTTCCCTGGAACAAAGGTCAGTACGACCCGCGTTCCTGATCGCGGCTCGGGGCTGAGTCGAATCGTCGTGTCGTGGGCCTTGTTGTCGGTGATCCAAGCCACCCTGCCCGACTCGAGCACGTAGCAGTTCGCAGCTTTCGAAGCAAAAAAGATGCCCTCACCGCTGTGCCGTTCCGGTTGCGTCGTGAACCGACCTTTTTCGAGCACGAACACCGCCTCGACGTCGTCGGGCAGCCCCTGTGACTCGCGGACGGAGCGAAATACGCCGATGCCGTCGTCCACGATTTCGATGACCACGCCCTGCGGAGACGCTGTGGCTGTCACGAGCACGGCGTTCCCGCGGCTGTGGTCAATCGCGTTGTTGACCATTTCCGTGAAAGCGTAGCCGACCGTGCCGAGCTCCCGCTCCGAGAGTCCAAGATCAGCCAGGGCGGGCCGCACGTCTCCCCAGAGCCGGTCCTCCTCCAGCCCCCCGATCGCGCGCTCCCAGCGGGTTTTCGGAAGGACATACCGAGCGCCTCGGCCCGCTCCTTCTCGAACCAGCCGTTCCTGAGCGACAAGGGCCCTGAGTCGCCGCTGGGCGGTCGCGCGCGATACGCCAAGCAAACGCATGGTTTCATCGGTCGAAATCGCACCTCGGGCTCTCGCGTGCGAGAGCAACGGATCGGTGGATTCAGGAAACATGACCGATTATGACCTATTCTTCTAGAAATCAGTCACGGCATCGTAACGGCGGGTGAAGCGGTGATCAAGGTCCGGCAGTCGATCGATCGTGGCTTCACACGCCGACGAGTTTTCTGAGGTCGGCCTCGAGGGCGTCGAGGCGGCCGGTGAGCAGCCGCTTCGCTTCGGGAAGGGTGGCCGCGTCGCAGGGCGGGGCGACGGCGAAGAGGTAGAACTTGATCTTCGGCTCCGTGCCGCTGGGCCTCGCGGCGACGGCGTTGGAGAGCGGCTCGAACCGGCCGGCCGCGAGATCCGCGGGCGAGGCCGGCGGCAGGCCGGGCAGTCCCTCGAGATCGAAGATCACGACGTCGCCCGCCGTGCCCGGGAAGGGCTTGGCCGGCTGGCCGGGCAGGGTGAAGGTGAGCGACGCGAGGTCGCGGATCCGTCGGACCGCGAGGCCGCCGATGGAGGCTGGCGCCGCCGATCGCAGCATCGCCATGATCTCCCGCATCCGGTCCATGCCGGCGGCGCCGGGAAGCGTGACGGAGACCTGCCGCTCCATGTGGCAGCCGTGGCGGCAGAAGAGGGCGTCGAGGTGCTCGTGGAGCGAGCGGCCGACGGCCCGCAGTTTCGCCGCGAGCTCCGCCAGCAGCAGCGCCGCGACCGAGGCGTCCTTGTCGCGGACGTGCGTTCCGGCCAGGTAGCCGTGCGATTCCTCGCAGCCGTAGACGAACTTCTCCGGCCCGATCTCGTCGATCGTCTTGCCGATCCACTTGAAGCCGACCTGAAGCATGTCGATCACGGCTGAGCCGTATGACTCGCCGATCCTGCGAACGAGACCGCTCGTCACCATCGTCGTGACGACGTGGTCTTCGCCAGGGAGCGTGCCGGCTGCCGCGCGGGTCGCGAGCACATGGTCGCACAGGAGCGAGGCGAGCTGGTTGCCCGTGAACGTCCGCCAGTCGGCGTTGCGGTCGAGCGTCACGGCCGCCGCGGCGCCAAGCCGGTCGCAGTCGGGGTCGCTCGCGAGCACGAGGTCGTCGCCGCGGCCCTTCGCCTCGTCGATCGGGCCGCCGAGCACGGCCGGATTTTCGGGATTGGCCACGTGTCCGGGCACGTTCGGGAAGTCGCCGTCGGGCTTTTCCTGAGGCCCGTAGAGCCGCAGCTTCTGGAAGCCGGCGTCCTCCAATACCGGCACCACCGCCGTCGCGCCGACGCCGTGGAGCGGCGTGTAGAGGATCGAGAGATCCCGCGGGCCCGGCGTGGACTGCGCGAGCACGGCGGAAACGAACGCCGGATCGATCGACTCCTCGACGAACTCGACGCGGCCCGCCCGCACGCCCTCCGAGAAATCCTGGCGGTGCACCCGATCGACCTTCATCACCCGGTCGATGATCCCCTTGTCGTGCGGCGGCAGCACCTGCACGCCCCCGGCCCAATAGACCTTCACGGCATTGTCGCTCGGCGGGTTGTGGCTCGCCGTCACCATGATCCCGCAGGTGCTCCCCGTGTGCCGCACCGCGAAGGAGAGTTCGGGCGTGCTGCGGTAGCCTCGGAGGAAGAACACCTTGAACCCCGCGGCCAAAAGCACCTCGGTGCAGAGCTTCGCGAAATGCTCCGAGCGGTGGCGGGTGTCGTAGGCGATCGCGCAGCTCGGCGTCTCACCCGCCGGCATCACGGAGCGGACGTAGTCGGCGAGGCCCTGCGCGCTCTCGCCGATCGTGCGGTCGTTGATCGCGTTCGACCCCACCGGGTACATCGTGCCGCGGCGGCCGCCCGTGCCGAACGGGATCACCGTCCAGTAGACGTCGTCGAGCTCCTTCCAGGGCAGCGTGCCGGCGACGCAGGCGTCGATCTTCCCTGCGAGCGTCTCCTCGAACTCGGCGAACCTCGGCTCGGTCAGCCAGTCGCGAATCGTGCGGGCCGAGTGGTCGGTGAGCGACCCGCCGGCATGGGCGGCTTCGACGGCGGCGAGTCGGGCGGCGTGGGCGTGCGGCATGGGGTCGCTCCGGGAGTGCGGACGCGTTTTATACACTGCTGACCGGCGTGCCTTTGCGACGGTTTTTCGGCACGTCAACTCTGGCGGGTTCGGGGCCGGCCGTATCCCCTCGCCGGACGTTCGCTGCGGTCCTCCGGACCTGCGCTCACTCGGAGCTGACTGGCGCTCCGGCATCCTGCCTGCGCTGGTCAGCTACGCCGTCTCGGGCACACGGCCAGCCCCTCACGGTCGTCGAGTAGCGCTCTCGTATTACGGAAGCCCGAGGCGCAGGTTTCCCTGCGGGCGTTGCGGCAAAATTCCCGGGAGCCCGAGGCGCAGGTTTCCCTACAGGCGTTACGGCAAAATTCCCGGGAGCCCGAGGCGCAGGTTTCCCTGCAGGCGTTACGGCAAAATTCCCGGGAGCCCGAGGCGCAAGCCGAGAGGGGAGTTGACGCGGCCTCGCGAGTTGATACCCGGTCCGTGAGCTACCCCGCAAACAACTTCTCCGCCACCCGTCGGCAGATCGCTTCGGCTGCTTCGGGGTCGGCGGCCTCGGCCACGATCCGCACGATCGGCTCGGTGTTGCTCGCCCGCACGAGGGCCCAGGCGTCGGGCCAGTCGAGCCGCAGGCCGTCGATGCGGCTTGCCGTCGCGTCGGAAAACGCCGCCGCAAGGCCGTCGAGCGCGGCGGCGAGCTTCGCCCCCTGGAGGTCCGGCGACACGGCGACCTTCGTCTTGTGCATCGCCATCCTTGGGAGCCGCTCTGCGAGCGCCCTCACCGGTGTCACCGGATCGGTCGCACACATCGCGTCGAGCACGATCGCCATCGCGACGAGGCTGTCCCGCACGAGCACGACCTTGGGATCGATCACGCCGCCGTTCCCCTCGCCGCCGATCGCCGCGCCGCAGCCGAGCATCGCATCGACCACGTTCGCCTCGCCCACCGCCGACACGGTGCAATCGCGGCCGAGCGACCGTGCGATCGCGGCCGTCATGCCGCTCGTCGAGCAGTTCACGACCACCGGGCCCGTGCGGTTCGGCAGCGAGCGGGCGACGCAGAGGGCGAGCGTCGCCTCCTCGCCGATGTAGGTTCCGTCGGCCGTTGCGATCGCGAGCCGGTCGGCGTCGGGATCCTGGAAGAATCCGACGTCGGCGCCGCTCGCCGGGATCTGCGGCAGGAGACGGGCGAGGTTCGTCGCGGTCGGCTCCGGCTCGTGGTCGAACCGTCCGTCGGGAATCTCGCCCACGTGCGTCACCCGGCATCCGAGCGTCTCGAGCAGCTTCTTCGCCCCGACGCTGCCGGCGCCGTGGCAGGAGTCGATCCAGACGTGAGGCCGCAGGCCGCGGATTCGCGGCACGTCCACGGTCGCGGTGACGAGCCGGACATGCTCGTCGGTGCCGTCCACGCGGCGGATCTCGCCCCGGCGGGTCGCGGCCGCAGCCGGCTCG
This sequence comes from Planctomycetaceae bacterium UBA4655, assembly GCA_002405515.1. GTDB lineage: Bacteria > Planctomycetota > Planctomycetia > Pirellulales > UBA1268 > UBA4655. The sequence goes on along the minus strand of DHLZ01000192.1, from coordinate 11,032 downwards.
TCGGCCTGGAATCGGGCGAGCACCCGTGAGCCCGCCTCTTTCGTGAGCACCCGCCCCTCGGCCGCGAAGAGCTTCATGCCGTTGTAGCGGGCCGGGTTGTGGCTCGCCGAGATCTGGATGCCCCCGGCCGCCCGCTCCCGCCGCACTACGATGCCGACGGTGGGCGTCGCGGCGATCCCGCAGTCGATGACGTCGCGGCCCGCCGCCACGATCGCCTCGGCGATTCGCTCGAGGAGCGCGGGGCCGCTTTCCCGGCCGTCGCGGCCCACCACGATCGGCCCCGGCGGCAATGTCGCCGCGAAGGCCAGGGCATACCGTGCGGCCACCTCGGCCGTGAGCGATTCGCCCACGATCCCCCGCAATCCCGACACGCTCACGATCAACGGTTCACTCATGGGCAAGATTCTTACCCGGTTTCGCGGCGTTTGTGCAGTAGGCATGGAAAAACCCGGAAGCCCGAGGCGCCGTCTTTCCCCGCAGGCGAACTACGGAAACTTCCGGAAGCCCGAGGCGCAAGCCGAGAGGGGCGTTGACGTGGAAGCAAAACACGGGTCGTGTTACGCCAGACCCGCCGGCAGGGAACGGTTTTCGAGTGACGTGACGTCAGCTCGCGGCACGTTCCTCGACGCCCCTCTCGGCTTGCGCCTCGGGCTTTCGTGTTTCGTCATAATCCGCCTGCAGGGAAACTTGCGCCTCGGGCTTTCGTGTTTCGTCATAATCCGCCTGCAGGGAAACTCGCGCCTCGGGCTTCCGTGTCACGACGGGCTTCCGTGAGAGGCGGGGCGTCGCGGGTGACGGGCGCGGAGTTGCAATGAAAAGCTTACCGGGCCTGCTCAGGCCGCCTTCGCAAACCGGCTGATCTCGGCGCGGTCGTCGTGGAGGTGCCGATGGAGCCGCTCGCGGTCGGCGGCGTCGGGCTTGAGCCCGGCGCCGAGCTTCGCGAGCAGGTCGATGTCGTAATACCGAACGGCGTTGCAGAGGACGAAGAGCTCGTGGAGCAGGTCGGGCGTGCCGGCCGGCGAGGTGATGTCGCAGATGTTGTCGGACCCGATCCGGACGTGGAGCCCAGCGGCGAGCATCTCGAGCACCCTCGCGATCGAATTGAAGGTCGGCGTGTAGGCGGTGCGGTACTGCCGCATGCTGATCGCCGCGGACGGGCACGAGATGACGCCGAGGTTGAGTTCCACGAGCGAGTCGAGCAGCCGCTGGAACCGTCGGTCGTCGTAGGTCGACGGCGAGATCACGTGGACGAGCCAGACCCAGGGGGTCTCCCAGCGGTTCACGGGCAGGTTGAGTTCGCGGAAGACCCTCACGAGCCGCTCGGAGAGGTTTTCCGACGGATGGTTCATCTGGTCAACGTGGACGTGGATCGGCTTCCCGAGGTCGGCGGCGAGCCTCAAGCCGCGGCGGCAGCACTCCTCGAAGCCGATGTGCTCCGGGTAACGCCGAAGCTCGTCCCGTTCAGGGAGCAGGCCGACGAAGTCGGCGATCCTCGCACCTGCCACGAGCACTTCCCACCGCAGGGGCTCGTCGTCGCGGAATCCAAAAGGTGAGTAGGCGCCGATTTCCAGGTCGATCGATCCGGCCCGCTCCCGCTTGAGGTCGAGGAAGAGCTCGAGGCCGCCGAGGCCGACCCTGTCGGCCGTCGTGTCGACGACGGTCGCGGCGCGGGTCGTGCCCGCGGCCACCATCAGGTCGAGAACGGCGTTCGCCCGCTCGGCCATGGCGGGCCGGTCGTAGCAGGGGCTTGCGTGGATGGCGGGAATGAGTGCGTGCTTCGTCGCGCGGGAGAGCTGCGACGCGCGTCCCTTCTCACGGTCGGAGAGAATCTCCTTCGTGGCGTCGAGCGTGCCGTAGCGATCGAGATGGAGGTGCGCGTTGTGGAGGCCGCCGAGGGCCGTGATCCTCTCGTGCAGTTGCTCGAAAAAGGGGCTCGCATGCTTCATGATGACGGAAGGTATGCAGCCGGTGCCTGTGATTGCCAGATCATTTCCCAGGAGCGGCAGGTCGTGCGACGGCGTCCGCCGCGATCATGCGGCCAGGCGACGGTGGTCTTCCCCGTGTATCGACGCCGGCCGCTCGCTCCACGGCCGGAGGTTTCGTGACCGCCACCACGTCGATACGGTCGTGGCGGCGACGACGCCGAGCCCGACGAGATTGATCCCGCCAAAACAGCCCGCTGCCGTGAGGCCGATGGACGTCTGCCAGGATGTCTCCAGGCCGGCGATGGCACACGCCGAGGCGACGATGACCGGCAGCGGGGCGACCGCGAGCAGCAGCAGCCCCGCGCCGACGAGCAATCGCGTCATCGGCACGGCCAGCCGCGTGAACCAGCAGAGCGTCACGAGATCGACCGCGACCTTGAAGGTGCGGGAGAGGCCGTATTTCGAGACGCCCTGCCGCCGCGGGTGGTGGCGGACCGGTATCTCGCTCCACCGGGCCCCGCGGGCGTCGGCGAGCACGGCGATGAACCGGTGCATCTCCCCCTCGAGCGGCAGTTCCTCGGCGAGCTCGCGGCGGATCACCCTCAGCGCGCAGCCGAGATCGTTCACCGGCACGCCGCTGACCCAGCGGATGAGACGGTTCGCCACGAGCGAAGGCAGGCGACGGGACCAGAAGACGTCCTGCCGCATCTTTCGCCAGCCATGGACGACGTCGTAGCCCTCTTCGAGCCGCGCCAGCATGGCGGGAATGTCGGCAGGGTCGTTCTGCAGGTCGGCGTCCATGAACACCAGCACCTCGCCGCGACTGGCGCGGATGCCGGCCTCGATCGCGGCGGTCTGGCCGAAGCAGCGTCGCAGGTGGACGACGACGAGATCTTCCCGCGCCGCGGCCAGCCGGTCGAGCATCTCACCGGAGCCGTCCGTGGAACCGTCGTCGACGAGGACGTATTCGCGTTTTCCGTCCAGGGAGGCGAGCGAGGCATCGAGCGCCTCGAGCAGCGGCACGAGGTTCTCTCGCTCGTCGTGAATCGGGATCACCACCGAGATCTCGATGGGCGGCCGCACGCACCGCAGCATCGTCGACTCACCCATCGTGACGCACTCCTCCTTTTCGGGGCAGACCGTGTCCGCCCCGGAAGAATCACGGGCAACAAACGCGAATCACCGACCGAACGATGTCGGGAATCGGCAGGTGGCTCCCCCTCTCTCCAGTCGTCGTGGACAAGGCGCCGTGTCGCCCCAGCCTGCCCAGCCAATGCATGTGCTCGGGGCGGGGCAAAGCCCGCCGTCGGCTGAAAACCTTGGGAAAAACGGGGTTTCAGGAAATCCGCAGGCCTGCGAAATTTTTTCGTGACGCGGGGGACGTCGTCGGCAACAGACCACATGGCGGCCGACCGTGGCACGGAAAGGAACCGTGGACCGAATGGACGCCGGTGAAGCCGAGAGGATCGCGAACGGGACGGTGTTGGACGCGACGCTGACCGACGAACAGCTCGCCGCGCAGGCGGCTCGAGAGGGGTCGGACGGAACAGCGTTCAACGAGCTCCTGGCGAGGTTCAGGGCCCGCGTGTGGCGGGTCTGCTTCCGACTGATGGGGAGTGAGCACGACGCCGAGGATGCGGCGCAGGAGGTCTTCGTCCGGTTGTTCTTCGACCGGGGAAAGTTCGAGGGGCGGAGCCGGTATTCGACCTGGCTGCACGGCGTGGCCATCCGGACCTGCCTGACGCTCAGGCGATCCCGAGGGCGAAGAAAGCGTCGGGAAAGCCCGGTCGGCGACGAGCTGATCACCGAGCAGAGCGACACGAGGGCGAGCGAGACGCAGCGGATCGACGAGCGGCACGACATCACCCGGCTGCTCGACGGACTCGACGAGGAGGACCGGGCGCTCGTGCTCATGCGGTTCGGCGAGGGGCACGACTACGACGAGCTGGCGGAGATGTTCGAGACGACGGCTGGAGCGCTGCGGATGCGGGTGAGCCGGATCCGCGAGAAGCTCTCGGCGAAGGCGGGAAGGATTTTCGGCAAGGACTGACGGGACCGACGGGACGAACGACCATGGACCTTCTCGAACAGATCGCCGACCGGCTCGTGGACGCGGAGGTGCCTCCGGTGCCGGAGCGGTTCGAGGCCGGCGTGCGGCGGAAGCTCCATCCGCGTCTGCTCGCGTCGCACGTCGTCGAGTTCGCGGTCTTCGCGATGGCGACGGGGCTGTGGCACATGGCCACGGCACTCGTCGCGGCGGTGCAGTACACGCTCGTCGGCTCGTGGCCGGCGGCGAACGGTTGGATGGCGGGACAACCATCGATTCCCGCCGATGGTGACGACAGGGGGCCGGCGGCCGGGGGACCGGACGGACGCCAGGAATGAAGGAGACGGCGATGAACGATCTGCAGAGTGTCGGCCGCACGGCGGCCGAGACGGTGAACGTTTCGAAGCAGGCGCTGGTGGACAGCTTCACCCAGGCCTGGGGACAGGTGATCATGCTCGCGCCGAAGATGGTCGCGATGGTGATCGTGCTCGTGGTTGGCTACGCGGTGGCCCGGTGGTTCGGCGGGCTCATCACGGTGATCGCCGAGAAGATCGGCCTGCAGACCGCGGCGGAGCGGAGCGGGCTGGCCAAGAGCATGAACGACGTCGGCATCCGCCGGCCGCTCTCGGGGATCGTCGGCGGGCTCGTGTTCTGGCTGCTGATGGGCGTGTTCGTGATGGCGGCCTTCAACATCCTCGGCCTCCAGAGCATCTCCGATGCGATGGGCGAGGTGGTGAACTACATCCCGAAGCTGCTCGTGGCGACGGTCGTGGTGGTGATCGGCCTGCTGGCAGCGACCTTCCTGCGGGGCGTCGTGGCGACGAGCGCCGACCGTGTCGGCCTCTCCTACGCCGAGTACCTCGCCGGCGGCTGCTACTGGGTGCTCTCGATCCTCACCTTCATCGCGGCCTTCAACCAGCTGGGCATCCAGTTCGCCCTGCTCGAGAAACTCATCCTGATCGGCTTCGGCGGCCTGTCGGTCGGCTTCGCGCTGGCCTTCGGCCTCGGCGGCCGCGACGTGATGAACGGGATCCTCTCGGGCTACTACGTCCGCCAGCGGATCCAGGCCGGCGACCGGGTCACGGTCGGCACGCTCGAGGGCACGGTCCGCGAGGTTGGCCCGGTGGCCACGATCGTGGAGACCCGCGAGAACGGCCTCGTGAGCCGCCACACGGTTCCCAACGCGAAGATGCTCCTGGAGGCGGTGCGGTAAGGCGAACCGCACGCTTCGCCCGAAGGCGCACGCCGCAGGAGGCGGCGTGCGCCCCGGGCGTGCGTGTCAGCTACGGGCCGGGCGGGAATCGACCTGCACGATGTGGCGTGAAGTCGCCGTCAGTTGAAGTCATCGACAGCCGCCGGCGGCGGCTCGCGTTCCGCCTGCTCGTTCGCGGCATCGGCTGTCCCTTTCGCTTCACCCGCCTTCCGCTCGGCAGGTTCTCCGTCGGTCGCCCCGAAAGGATCGTCGCCGAAGGGATCTGCCTTGCCGCCATCGGCGGCCGGCTCCTCCGCCTCGGGTTTGAGAGGTGCCTTCGCTTTTCGAGGCTCCTCCGCAAACACGTCGTCCGCTGCCGGCTCGTCGGCGACATCGCGCTCAGGCCTCGCCTTCTTCGCGTCGTCGTCGCCCTCGACCTCCGGCCGACGGCGGCGGAAGATCGACTCGTCGGGTTCGGGAGCGGTCGTCGAGTAGCGGCGGCCGGCGGCTTCCAGATCGCGGGAGACGCGGGACGTTCGTGCCTTCGCGCGGTATCGCTCGACGAGGAGCCGATCGGCACCCTGCACCCGTTCGAGGGCGCGTCCGATGTTCGGGCCCCCCTCGCCCAGCGACTCGAGCCGGGCACCCTCCAGGAAGTCCGCCTCGGCCTCCATCTCCCGGCCCGAACGCCGCGCGGCGAGCCCGCGGAAATAGAACGCCCGCGGATCCCTCGAGCCCGCGGCGATCACACCGGAGAGCCAGTCGAAGCTCGCGGGGTAGTCGCCGCCATGAAAGGCGTGCATGCCGGCCCCGAGGCCGGTGGACGCATCCATCGCCGCTGACGGCGCCGCTGCGGCGACCGCGACACCACAAACCAACAAGATCCGCGTCAGTCTCGACTTCACGATTTGCTGCTCCTTTGTCAGTGACGAATCCTGATCCTACCCCGGGGCCGAAGTCTCGCCAAAAGCCATGACGGCCCGCTGTCGAAAGGTCTCCTCATCCAACCAGACGCCCTCGCGAAGCAGCTGCACTGCCATCGCCTCGCGGGGCCAGCCGAAGGCCGCGAGCAACCTGTCGAATTCCGTTTCCGGGCAGTCCCCCTTGAGCTCCGCGAGGAGCACGTGTCCGTTCCGCTCGTGGATGACGCCATCGACCTGCCAGCCGCGGCCGCCTTGCTCGCCTCGCCAGACGAACGAACCATCCGGCTCCACAAAGGCCCGATCGAGCGTGGCCAACGCCGCGAGGCAGGCGTCGCCGGTGACGGCCATCGGCATCGTGGCGGCGTCTCGCGGGATCGCGAGCGTCGGCCAGGCCCCGAGCCGGTCGGCATGGTCGGTCGCGGCCCGCGCGGAGGGGGGACGCGGGTGGATCGCGATCTCGAAGGAGAGCATCCGCGGTTCGCTCACGGCGACGTGCTCCGGAGCACCCAGTCGGCGTAGGCCGGCGACGCGACGACCTCCGACACGATCACCTCGGGAAGCTCGTAGGGGTGCGCCGCGACGAGCGACGCGACGCACGCGGCGGCGCGACCGAGGCTCGTCTTCACGGTGAGCCTCCATTCGGCCGCCCGCTCGATCGCATCCTGCCAGCGGTAGATGCTGTCGATGCCGCCGTCGATCTGCACGCACGCGGCGAGCCGATCCCCGACGAGTCGTCGGGCGATCCCCTCGGCCGCCGCGCGGTCGCCCACCGTCGTGCGGACCTCGGAGATCCGCGGAGAAGCGTCGCTGGTCGGCATGCCGGTCGTCATCGCTGTCTCCTCGTGGGTGACGATTCAGGCCGCGGCCCTTGGCCAATCTGTCGACGACACGATCCCGTCGTCGACGTCGGGCCGGGGGATCGCGACCCAGGCCGGCGCCGCGGCCGCAGGCCGCGTTGCTGCATCGATCTCGACGACGGGGCGACGGTTGCACGCGAGGGGATCGAACCCCTTCGCCGCCTCGGAGGGATCACCCTGCGGCATCGGGCCGAGCGTCACGATCGGCCCTCCCGAGAGCCGCCGGGGCGGGTGGCCGAGCACGGCGAGCCCGTTCCGGGGAGCGGAGGCGAAGAGGTCCTCCCGGCGGGTGTCGAGCCAGCCGTCGGCGCACGGGCCGCCCGCGACCGCGCCCGAGTCGCCAAGCCGCGGCGGATCGACCCGCTCCATCCACGACGCGAGGGCACCGACCGTATCGAAGCCGGTTGCGATGCTCGGAGGATCGGCCGTCGATGCTGCGTGCCAACGGTCGACCGAGCGGCGCCAGGTGTCGAGAAGGACCGAGGCGATGTCCGACGGCAGGAAGGCATCGGCGAGGTGACGGCCGAGGATCGCAGGCGCCGCGGTCCACGGGCCGACCGCGACATCGCGGACGACCCGCTGCACGACGGCCGGAGGGCATGGCGTGTCGTCCGCCAGCGCCGCCGCGAACGCGGCGACCAGATCGACGGCCAGGCTTTCGGAGACCGAAGGCCGCCTGCCGAACCGGGCCGGTTCGCGATCGACGCCGGTTTGATGTTCATCGGCATCCGTGCCGCAGAGTGGATCGAACTCGTGGCCGTGCCGGATCACCACCCTCGTCCCATCCCTGCCCAGCCGTTCCCAACAGGAGCCGACTTCGAACCCGTACCGTTCCGCCACGGAGACGAGCGGTCGTTCGAGAACGCCGTCGCGGTCACCAGGCAGGATCGTCAGCCCGACGCTCACCGGTACGGACCGGCCGAGCACCGGCCGCTGAATCCGGTCCGCCGCCGGCACCCACATCCCTCGTCGCGCGAGCCTTGCGAGTCTCGAAAGCGGCCCGCGGCCGAGGCAGATCGCGTCGTGGAGCACCCGATCCGCAGTCTCCCGCCGCGCGGCTCCGGCGTGCCATGGCCGCACGCGGCCCAACCACCGGCGACTCGTGAGACCGTCGAACGTGTCGCCGGCGAGCACGACGTCGATCCGCTCGATCGGCCGGTAGCTGCCATCCGCTCCGACCCCCGCCAGGCATGCGAGCCTCGCGAGCTCGCGAAACAGAGGCTCCACCTCCCGGCGTGGCGGTGCCGGGACGAGGCTCCCGTCCGAGATCAGCCAGTTGCCCGTGACGACGATCACGCGAGTTCCACCAAGAGCCGGCCGAGGCGACACCATCCCCCCGAAAAATATCGGCGGAGGCCCCGCGGCGAACGCGGCGAAAATCCGGTCTCCCAGAGAATTTCGCAGGGAAGAGGGACTTGGGAGGGGGTGCCCATGCCCCAGGAGCCGGCGTATGCAGACAAGCGAAGCAAGGATTGCGGAGCGCAGTCTGCATCCGAGTGAGCGGTGGCCACGATGGCCACCGCGAACGTCCGGCGATGGGCGGGGTCGCTCGGGAAAAAACGGGCACCCCCGACCTACGCGACCGGCAACTTTTGCTCCCCTCCGAAACCTGCGGAAGTCGAAACTACGGAGCGATCATGGAGGTCGAGCAGGATGCGTCGACTCTGCCGTCGATCTCTGGGCTCGATACGGTCGCCGTCGCCTTCCACGACCCCGCGACCGGCATCCGGTACGCCACCTGAAAGGTCGCCCTCGATCCAGGCGGCAGGCTGGGCAACGATTCGAAGGTGACCGTGGAACGGTCGATGCGGGTGCGGCTCGGAACGGGGTCGCCGACGACGAGCGCCTGTTCCGGCAGCATGATCGACACGTCGAGACCACCGATCGGGCTCGTCCCCTCGTTCGTCACGGTGCAGACGAGGAGCGTGCCCGCGCCGACCCGGACAGGGTCGTCGCAGTCGGCAAGGGAGACCCGCAATCCCGCCTCGCGGGCGGTGCGGGCCACGGGCCGCCTCGAGCGGACGAGCACGCACGATTCGTCGGCGACGATCACGCCGCCACCGGTCCCGGCGAGCGTGCCGCGGACGCAGGGCCGGCCCGCAGGTCCTGCGAAACGCCCGAGCGACGTGGACGCCGTTGCAGCCCGCAGGTTCACCTGGCGGCGCAGCTGTTCCCCCGGGCCGATCGCGGGGAGGCTCCAGGCGACCTTTCCGGGGGACAGCTTGTAGCCGTCGGAGGCCTCCAGCGGCGCGAATGCCGTGTCCCAGGAGAACTCCAGGCTTCCCGGCGACGAGGCGACGGAACCGGTGTTTCTCACGGTGGCGACGAATTCGGCGACCGCTCCTTCATCGACCTCGGACGGCCCCTTGAGGCCGAGTTCGAGCGACGGCGTCACCGGCACGGACGGAGGCGTCGGTGGGGGCGGCACGATCACGGGCGCCGGCATCGCCGTCGCGGGAGTCGGGACGGCCGGCGGCGACGCCGCCGGCACCGCGGACGGGAGCGGCACGGTCGGCGTGGCCGACGAGGAACCGAACGTCGATGCCGAAGGGCTCGGCGTCGTGGGGGGCGGCGTTCGCTGGAATGCGGAAACCGGCTGCGTCACCTCGACGCAGGCCGTCGCGCCCCCGACGAAGACGCCGGCTGTATTGAGGATCTCGACCCGGTGGCACTGGCGGCCCGGTTCCGCGGCGATGAAGTCGAGCGTGATCCGCTTCGAGGTTCCGGCCGCCAGGTCCACCGTGCCCTTCTGCTCGATCGGGCTCGTCGATGCCTCGTGCTTGAAGCCCTTGTCGAAGTAGTCGATGACCCGCAGCCGCTGCTGGGGCGTGCCCGAACGGTTCACGATCTCGACCTCGAACGAAACCCGTTCGCCCGCGGTGGCGGTGAGCGGCCCGGTAACGAGGACCGCGACTGGATCGTCAGCGCGGGCGATTGAGGCGCAGACTGCGACCGACACCACGACCCAGAACGCTGCGACGGACCGGCTTCCCATACGCCGGAGAGACTACCATCCCGGGAAGCCTGGGGGAAATGGGCAGTTTCCGTCCGCCGCACCAGGTTCGGTCTGGAACCCCGGCTCAGTCTGGAACACCGTTTCAGTCAGTAATCCTGTGGCGGACGATCTCCCCTTCCACCATGTAGATGACGTCCTCGGCGATGCTCGTGGCCATGTCGGCCAGCCGCTCGATGTGTTTCGACACGGAGTTGATCCGCAGCAGGCTCTCCACCCGGTCGGGGCTCGACTTGATCCCCCGCAGGATCTTCTGCCGGATCTGCATCCGCGCCTCGTCGACCGCGTCGTCCTCCTCGCGGACCTGCCTCGCGAGCGAGGGGTCGGCGTTCACCACGGCGTCGAGGCATTGCTTCACCATCTCCTGGGTGAGCGAGGCCATCGTGCGGATCTCCGGAGGCAGGTCGACCGGCTCCGCCCGGGCGAGCTGGGCGACCCGCTTGGCGATGTTGCGGGCGAGGTCGCCCATCCGCTCGAGATCGTTGTTGATCTTGAGCACCGCCACGACGAACCGCAGGTCGGCCGCCACGGGCTGGTAGAGCGCGAGGATCTTGAGGCACTCCTCCTCGACCTCCACCTCCATGCGGTCGATCTCCTCGTCGCTCGCCATGACCCGCTGGGCGAGAGCCGTGTCCTTGTTGATGAGCGCCGTGATCGCCTTGGAGATCGCCTCCTCGACGAGCGTG
>DHLZ01000192.1:0-266 GCA_002405515.1 Planctomycetaceae bacterium UBA4655 | reverse complement strand
CGCCTCCTCGACGAGCGTGCCGACCCGCAGGATCTTCTCCTTGAGCCCGTCGATCTGCCGTTCGATGTGTTTCGTCATCGTGTGTGTTCGTCTCTTCGGTCGCTCAGCCGAACCGTCCCGTGACGTAGGCCTCCGTCTCGCGGAGGATCGGCTTCGTGAAGATCTCGGTCGTCGGGCCGTATTCGATGAGCCGCCCGAGGTACATGAAGGCGGTGTAGTCGCTCGTGCGGCTCGCCTGCTGCATGTTGTGGGTCACGATGAGCACG
>DHLZ01000313.1:434-25551 GCA_002405515.1 Planctomycetaceae bacterium UBA4655 | reverse complement strand
GCCTCGGGCTCCCGTGACGGCGGGGTTGTGCAGCGCGGGCGCACCAGCACATGGATGCTGAACGCCCCGGGGGGGCGCGGTCGGGGGGGTAGGGAACGTTGAGGAGCATCAGGCGTATCCTCGCCGTAGCGACGATGCGTCTGCCCGCCCGGCGGCAATACGGCATCGTTCAAAAGCGATTCATGACCGGGCATCGATGTGCGGGGCTCCGTCAACGCCCCTCTCGGCTTGCGCCTCGGGCTTCCGTGCAGCCAGTGAGTTCGCCTGCAGGGAAAACCTGCGCCTCGGGCTTCCGTGCAGCCAGTGAGTTCGCCTGCAGGGAAACTTGCGCCTCGGGCTTCCGGGCATGTCTAGCAAACGCCTGCAGGGAAAGACTGCGCCTCGGGCTTCCGGGAAAGTCAGCCGGCGCAGAATTCTGCTGAGGAGGCGTAAAAAACTTGACCGCCCCCGAATAATCCATTGGTGGCGGCCATGGAACACGACGAACTGGCGGTCAAAACGGCGATTGGTTCGGCGGACGAGACGGGCAGGGTCCAGGCGTCAGCCTCTCCGGCGAACCGGATGGCGGCCGCCGCGGCTCCGCCGTCGCCGATCGTGCCGGCACAGGTCTCCTGGAAGGACTGGTGTCCGGGGCTCGACAACGACGAGCTGACCATGCGGCAGGTGCTCGCCACGCTCCCCGCAGCGCCGCCCGAGGCGATTCCCTGGATCGTGCGGCTCTTCGAGAATCCGGACGGTTGGCTGCGGCTCCACGGCGCCGTCGATCTCGCCCACCACGACATGATCCACGTGCTGCTCGGTCGCGGGCTGCTCGGGCAGGACGAGGCGTTCGTGATCGGATTCACGATGGGCAGCACCAAGGCCGTGTCGTGGGCGGAGGAGTGGTGGTTCAAGTTCGCGGCCTCGAACCTCTATCCAATTCCCTACCGGATGCCGCGGAAGATCCTGGCGGCCTACGACCTCGGCCTCGAGGCGGGCCGCGGGATGGGCGTCAGAAACATCCACCTCGCCGTCGCCGATTCGATGCTCGACCGGCCGCTCGGCGAGCTGCGGCGGAAGCTCGGCATCGACCCCGCGGTCCTTCGCGGGTTCTACGCGAGGGAACGGGCGATCCTCCGCGGCACGGCCGCCAGCAAGCGGCTGCCGGCAATCGGGGCCGGGAGCTGATTTCCCGCTCACGAACGGCGGCGGCGGACGGCCGCGTAGGCCGAAGCGGCGATGCCGATCAGGGCAAGGGTGACCGCCGCGGGCTCGGGGACATACTGGAGAATGATGTTATTGCCACTCTGCACGACACTGAACGTGTTGGTGCTACGGGTAGAAGCCGAGAAGGCCTGGCCCGTCGAATCGACCCAACTGCCCGGGTTGCTGGCGAGCTGGAAGTTGCTGGAGCCGGTCGTCGTGCCACTGACGCTGTAGAGCAGCCAGGTCTGGGTTGAATCCCAGAAGGAGTCCTCCCAGCTCACCGATCCCGTCCCCAAACCTCCGAAATTAAGGTTCAACGTGGTCAGACCGGCGAAGTTGAGCGTGCCGGTGACGTTGATGCCGTCGTAAGAAGTGCCACGACTGCCGAGAGCAGCGGTATTGGCCAACAGCTCCCAGATCACCTGCGACGTGCCGCCCGCATAAGTGAGGTTGCCCGCGAACGTCTGAATGTCGGGCGAGTTGCCCGGGGAATGAGTGCCGTAGATCGTGGCGTCGCCGCCAATCGTGCCCGAGCCCATGAGCGTCGCGGCTGTCAGGACGGAGAGGCCGCCCGACCCGAGGAATCCGTTCACGGCGAGCGAGCCCTGACTGACGATCGTGTCGCCAGAGTAGGTGTTTGCACCGGAAAGCTCGAGCGTGCCGAGGCCGGTCTTGGTGAGGGTCCTGGCACCGCTCGAGCCGGTGCCGATCACGCCGCTGACGGCGAGCCGCGCCGAGGCTGCCACGTTGAACACGCTGTTCTGATCGAGGGCGACGTTCGACGAGATTTGGTGACCGGTTCCGCTACCGACCACGTTCACGGCCGCCGTGCCACCATCATTGAACAGCCGCAGCGTGCCGGACGCCATGCTGCTGACCGTGCTGCCAACGCCCGTGAACGACAGGTTCGAAAGAGATTGGTTGATATTGTTCACGACGAGCCCGCTGCCTGCGGCTGCAACTGGGTCCCCGAGCGTCACAGGGGTCTCATACCAAATCGGACCGCCGAAATCATCCTGGTAGTCCAGCCGTAGCATGCCGCGGTTGACAGTCACGCCGGTCGTCGACAATGGAAGGAAATTTTTCAAAACCACCGTCCCATTATTGCCTACCGAGCCGACCGTAAAACCGACGACAGGCGACAGACCACCTGCCTCGTCCACCCAGGTGTTTGCAAACTCAACGGATCCCCCGGTGGATGCCTGCAGCGTGACACTCCGGCCGAGCCTGATCTGATTCTCAAACCGCGCGACTCCCGGTCCGCTGCCTCCAAGAGCCACGACTTGGGCCCCGCCGCCCGCGGCCACGAAAAATTCCCGGTTAACGGTTCCGGTTGTCAGCAATGCCGCGGTGCCGGACGTCGGATTTGGATCGCCGATGACGGGGACGTCGCTGACGCTGCTCGACGCTCCAAAAGGACTAGGGTTATCGCCGTCGATGACGGACGCCACGACAACCGTACCGTCGAGAACCCGCAGCCGCCCCGTGTAGCTACTTGCGCCCGTGAGCTGCCAGGTGCCAGCGCCGGTCTTTGTGACGCTCACGACGGTGCTGCCGTCCGCGTTCGGGATCACGCCGATCGAGTTCAAGGCCGTGCTCGTGCCGGTGAGCGTGAGCGTCTTGGCACCGTTGCCGCCGGCCGTGAGGGGGGACGAGAGCACCCACGCTCCGGAGCCGTTGGCCTCGAGCGTGGCGCCGCCCGTCGAGCCGGCGAGGTTCACGACGCGATTGGTCGTGTCGCCGCCGCCCGTGTAGCGGAGCGTCGCGGCCGTGCTCGACGTGCCGATATTGATCGTGGATCCTGTGCCCAGCGAGCTGACCGAGCCAGCCATGCCCAGCGACGACACCGAGACGACACCGGCGTTGATGCTCACCGCACCGGTGAACGACGAGGTCGCACTCGACATCGTGAGCAGGCCCGTGCCGCTCTTCGTCAGCGTCGAACCCAGGCCGACGATGGTGCCGATCGACTGCGAGCCGTTGTTGTTGATCGCGAGCGTGGCGGCCGGCGAGAGGAACACGTTGCCCGTCGTCGCCGCGTGGAACGAACCGCTGCCGAGCGTGAGCCCGGAGCCGCTGCCCGACATGTAGATGTCGCCCGTGAACATGTTGGCGGCCGCGAGGGTCAACCCGCCGCCCTGGCTGATGAACGTGAGGGCCGAAGAGCCCGAGGTGCTGTTGGCGATCACGCTGTTGATCGTCACACCCTGCGTGTTCGTCGCCACGACGAGTTCCCGCGTGGTGCCGCTTTGGATCGTGCCCGACGAACCGACCGTGCTGCCGATCGTCCACAACCCGGTGCCCGCGTTCATGAGGCCGTTGACGGCGAACGAGGTCGCACCCGGATTGAGCGTGCCGGACGCACCGGTGTAGCGGATCGTGTTGCCCGAGAAGGTGGCCGCCGCCGTGCCGGTCCTGGCCGAGACGTCATAGTTGATCGCGCCGGTCGTATCGGCAAGATTTGTCGCGGTGACGGTCCCCGAGACGGCAGTCCCGGCGGTGTAGTTCGCCAACGTGTCGCTGGAGATGGTCGCGTAGCGGAGGTTTGCGCCGGTGCCCGTCAACGCCCATGGGCCGATGATGCCGTTCGAGAGCGAGTTGGTCGCGGCAACCGTGCCGGTGCCGATCCCCGCGAAGTTCACGCCGGCCCCGGTGCTGCGGCCGATCGTGCCGAGTTCCAGACGCGTGGTGCTCGTCGGCGCGATCGAGACGAGCCCCTGATTGATCGAAAGGCTGACCGTCGTGGAGACGGCGGGGTTGTAGGTGAAGACGCCCGCCCCGGCCTTCACGACCGAGCCCGGGCCGGTGAACGAGCCTGCGTAGGTGCCGCTCAGGCTGGTCGCGCCGATCGTGAGCGTGCCGGAGTTCAGCGCCACGCCGCCCCCCGTGCCGCCGTTGATCAGCCGGGCCACCGACACGTTCTGGCCGTTGACGTCGAGCTGGATGCCGCCGGTGTTCCCGAGGTCCACCGTGCCCGCGCCGAACGGCGTGCCCGAGCCGCCGGCCTGCAGCGTGCCCCCGCTCACGGTCGTCGTGCCGGCGAAGGCATTGCCTCCGGCGACCCTGAGCGTGCCGGAACCCGACTTCGTCAGGCCGCCGACGTTCGAGGCGGCGAGCGGATTGGCGAACGAGACGGTTTGGCCGTTGGTGTCGAACGCCATCGCCCCCGTGCTGCCGACGACCCGCGTCGAGAGGTCGAGCGTATTGCTGCCGGTGAATTGGAGCGTGCCGCCGGTGAAGACCACGTTGCCGCCGGCGCCGAGGGCATTGGCGCTGGCGAGCGAGAGCACGCCGCCGGCAACCGTCGTCGTGCCGGTGTAGGTGTTGGCACCGGCCAATACCAGCGTGCCCGACCCGATCTTCGTCACGCCCAGCCCAGCAGAGTTCGCTACGACCGGGACCGAGACCGTCCCCGTCGTAGCCGGGTTGAAACCGAATGCAGTGAAGGAGTCGTAGCCCGGAAAGACCTGGGAGAGAGTTCCGGAGCCGACAATACCACCAAAGGTCGGGGAGGTCTGCCCAGCGGTCATGGCGACGCGGCCCGTGCCGGACGTGTCGAGAATCGCGTTCTGCAAGGCCAGATTGTTCCTCAACCGCAGCGTGCCGGACGAGACGGTGACGGTGCCCGACATGGTGTTGGTGGCCGACAGTTCCAGCAGACCGGGGCCGATCTTGTTGAAACCGCCATTACTCAACGTGCCACTCAGCACGGCATAGTCGCCGTCGGCCGCCGTGTTGTCTGAGACGAGAATCCGTTGCGTCGCGCCTTGGAAATTCAAGTCATTCGTGAGGGTGATGACACGATCGGCCGTCTGCGACCCAAACATGAGCGGCCCTATCGACCCGGCGGGACCCCGCAGAAAGCCTGCTGTGCCTGCTGTTGGGCCTGAGTTTGCACCTGAACCAAACTGCAAAGCGGATCCACTGTTGAGGGTCACCACGACGTTATCGCCGAACGCGGAAAATCCGCCGCCGTAAGAAGCATTAGCGACTGCATTATTAAAAAAGTTCAACACGGTGGTCCCGGATTGCCAGGCCGTTCCGAGGTTGACTGCGAGTGTGCCGCTCTGCTTGTCTGAATTATCGATCTCGTAGACCCCACCCATAAGGCGTACGAACGAATTCTTGAGCGAGTTGGAGCTGTCGGCATTCGCGGCACTCATCGAGCGGCCACGGACGGCACCGGCGTTGAATTCAGATGAGCCATCATTAAAACTAAAGCCAATCCGCCACTCCTGGAACTGCTCGAACGTGTTGGATGAGGTCGTCAGGTTCGTGTAGCGAACATTTTTGAGGGCGAGCGTTCCCGGACCCGTTTTGGCGAGGTACCGAAGGCCCGACGCGTCTTGGAACGTCGTCGGGGTGGTGCTCACGGTTGACGCTCCCCAACTGGGAATAAAGTCAACCGGAGAGCCCGGGGATCCGAGGGTCAATTCGGCGCCACTGGCCACCTGTAACACCACGTGAGTCAATGAATTGGTGCCGGTGGTTTCCGCAGTGCCGGAGAAGTTCAGCAGAATGGCCGATCCCTGAACCGTCACCTTGCCGCCAGTGGCACCAAAGACCGAACCAACAGCGACTCGGTCCGTCGGGATTTGATTTAGAACGTTGTTTGAGAGCAGAAACCTGTAATTATCCGACAAATCGTACACCGTGCCGCTAGTGCTGCCCTTGAACTGCAGGCCGGCAGCCCAAACGGGCGTTTTATCAGAATCCGACCCCCCCGCGCTGTAGGTGGCGATGTATGAAGTGCCAGAAGTCGCTCCCTTTGGCAGCGATTCAGGCTTTTCGAACTGAACATACCCGGACCGTGCAATAAGGCCGCCCGTGCCGGCGTTGATGATGTTTGCACCGGTCCCAAGACTCGGTGCGCCGGTCCAATTGTTGTTGGTGCCACCGAGGGCGAGCACGCCTAGAATGCCAGCGGTGCCGGATTGCCCTATAACCACCGACCCCGCACCACTCAGGTTGCCGGTAATTCGATTGACCACGTTCGGCCCTGATGTATCGATGGCGATCCCGGTACGCATTGCCGGATACCACGACCGTTGGGCCGTGAGAGTAGTGTCTTGGTCGATCGTGACGACCTTGTCGGCATAAAGCGTGCCGTTGGGATTCAGCAGGGCGGTGCCGAGCGTGAAGTCTTGGTCGAACGCGCTCGTCCCGGAGTTGGAGATGGTGGAGTCGCCACCCCGCGCGGCGAAGCCGCCTGAACCAAAGGTACCAGTGAGCTGCCATTGTCCGGTTCCAGTGCCATAGCGCCGATCGAAGGTCATGCTGTTGAGAACCACCACGCCAACGTTGCCGGCGGTAGAACCGGAAATAGACAGATTGCCCCCAGGCAACTGATTCATGTTTGAGATTTCCAGGGCCGAACTAGTCCCGGACACGGTCACGTTGAGGTTGTTTGTACCACCACCCGGATTGGCCGGGGTGCGGAGGATGAGAACACCACCACCACCACCTATGTTCAACGTCCGGGCCGTGCTGTCGGTGCCGCTGAGGGCGGAAAGCAGCTCCACGCGGCCGTTTTGAGCAACGACGATCGATTTGTTTGTTCCCGAGACAACGAAAGAGCTGTTGGTGTTTCCCAGGAGCAGTCGATACGGCGCTGACGTGGTGGGGGCGTCGCTAGCGCCGAAACGAAGCACGGTCGAGGAGGTGCCCGACCAGAAGTAGTTGCTGCCGTTCCCCGGATCCCAGGAAACGTTGGTGCCTGTGAGAAAGATTCCGGCGGCGGTGCCGAACCTCACCCGGGCACCACTGGGCTCCACGCCGTCGATACCGAACGTGTAGGTGCCGCTGCCGCCTGTCAGCCACAGGTTTTGCCCGCCGGTGCTGGCGTCGATCAGGCCGCCGGTCATGGCGGCGGTGCTGCCGAGGAGCACGCTGCCGTTACCAGAGAAATTGATCGTGCCGCTGTAGCTGCTGTTATTGCCGGTGAGCCGGAAGTTTGGCAGTTGGGTCCCGGTCGAAGCGGCACCGCCCGCGATCGTGAGATTTCCGCTGCCGGAAAGATTCCCCGAGACGATCGTGATGGCGTTGGTGCTGGAGGCGGAGGCCCACACCTGGGCGTTCGAGAGGGAGAGGTTATTGCCGATCGTGACGTTTCGGCCGGCGTTCGTGTTGAGGTTGTTGATCGTCGCCGGGGTGTAGGTGCCGGTGACGGTGGTCAACGATCCTGTACTGACGCCGGTGTAGGTGAACGTGTTGGCGTCCACCACGGTCACTTGGGCGATCGTGTTGTAGCCGCCTACACTCGAGGTTGAGCTCACGAACTGGCCGGTTACGAGTCCATGATTGGCTCGAGTGACGGTGACCGTGGAACCGGAGGTGCGAACGAAACTGGCGCCGGTCGTGGTCGTTGCCGACAGCGTGAGCGCGCTGCCGCTGAGAGTGAGCGGGCTGGTGAACGTGCTGGCGAGGAACGTGAGGCCCGAGAGCGAGAGGCCCGACAGGTCGTTGTTCGACGTCGTGTTCGCCGAGGCGCCGCCGCTGAAGTAGAGAAAGGCACCTGACGGGGGCTGGGCGAGCGTTGACCAGTTCGACGCGCCACTCCACGAGGTGGAGGAAGTTCCGGTCCACGTGACGTTGTTCTGCGCGTGGGCGACCGGCCCGGCACACGTCAGCATGACTGCGATTGCGGCGGCTTTGAGCAGACGGACGAACGGTTTGCGGCCCATGGCAAAGTCCTCTGGAAAATCTCGGCGAATCCCCGCTTCAACGGAAGTCTAAGGCGTGGGTGGCTTTTTCTGCAAGTGGCTGAAACGGCATCGGCAAAAAATTTTTGAGGGGGGAGAGGGGCAGGGGGGAATCCGGGCGGAAAACCGCTGGTATTCCCAGGGCAGGCCGACCGGCGACCGCTTCGGCCAGGCTGCGACGGGCGGGTGCGAACGACGGCCGGGGGCGAGCCGGCAGGCGGCCCGGGGGCCAGCCGGGAGGGTTGCGTCAGTCGGCCAGGGGCAGGACCTCGGCCTTGCGGATGCTCACCCTGCTCCCCGGGTCGTGCTGCTGGAACGCGAAGTGGCCCTCCGCGAAGGCCGGGGAAAAATCGAGATATTCGTAGAGTTCGTCGCCGTCCACAGTGACCTTGATCCGCGTCACGTTGCGGCCCCGCCAGACGTCGTTGCGGACCTGCAGCTCGTAGGTGAACCACGTGTCGGGCTTCACGAGCTGCTTGTAGACGTGGCTGCGGCCGTAGAGCGAGCCGGTGCGAATCGGATCGGTGTGGGTGCTGGCTATCTGCGCCTCATAGCCATCGGCGAAGCTCGGTCGGCGGGTCGTGCGGAAATAGAGGCCGGAATTGCCGCCGTCGTTGATCTTGATCTCCGCGCGATAGCGGAAGTTTTTGTAGGGGCCCTTCGTGCAGACCAGCATCGAAGCGGCCCCCGACCCACGCAGCTCCCCATCCACCACCTCCCACACGCTCGCCTGATTGCCGACCTTTTCCCAGTCGGCGAGCGTCTTGCCGTCGAAGAGCGGGATCCAGGTGTCTTCCGCCCGCAGGGCAGCGGAAGAGGGGGAGGCAGCCGCAAATACGGCGGCTGCGAGAACCAGCCACGCGCGGGATCGACCGCCACGGAACGGACGACGACCAAACGCACGGCACAGCGACGGCTGCATGGGGCTTTCTCCTCGGGGGGACGGGGCGGGGCGGGCGGGGCGGCGGCGGCCGGCGGCGAAGCGGCAGGCCACGGATGAGGCCCGACGGCCCGATGCTACGGCCCCGATGCTACGGCGCTGTCCACCGGCTGGCGGTCGTCGATCCAGGCGAGACGCTGCCAGGTGCCGTAGGGGGACACGGTGGAGCTGTTGATCGTGTCTTCGATGAACGCCACATGGCCGTCGCAAAAGAGCACGTTCACGCCGCCGCGATGGCGACTGCGGGATGCGGCGGAGCCGTCAAGCCCTCTCGTGTGGGCGGTGTTCCGACTCCCTCCCTCGCACGGCAGATTCAACGCGGGTTGATGGTTCAGTGAGTTGGTTGTAAACAATCCGGTACGGCCCACGGAAGCGTAGCAGCCCCAGTCATCGCCGGGCGGGCTTGTCGATCCGGTGGCCGGTGGCGTTGCGCGAGCTTGATGCAGCCGATCCCGTTGAGCGGCGTTCGGGGGCTGAGCTGCATGGAGCATCTGCATGCCCGCATCGTTATACCAAAACGCGCCCCGGCCATCGCGATCCGAGACTCCGCGGAGGTACTCGGCCACCGCGATGGTGTTAGCGAGTCCGTCCGTGACCAGCTTTGCGGCGGTGCCCTGGGAAAAGCCAAACACGGATCGCCGATCGAAAGGCGGAAGCGGAGCCGGGCGGACGCGAGACCGGAGGGGCAAAACAGGTTGGTTCATCCAGTCGGCGGACGACTCGTCGAGCCTTGCTACAGCCTCTTCAACGTTCGTGCCTGAAAAGATTGCGAGGTAGTTGGACTTGGCGAGCATCAGCAGTCCAGCTCGCAGTTTCTGCGATCCAGAGGTGTCAACCACTCTCGGCGATGACCAGAGCGGACCGGTCTGCGTGTCCGACGGGCACAGAAACGGCTGGATCGACCTGCCATTCACGGCCGCGTAGAAGGTCTGGGCGTCAGCCTCGCTCGTCAGTTGTAAATTTTCCAGTTCCGGGATGCGAAAAAGAGGCCCCCGAAGACCGTCGTAGTAGGCCTGCTCTTCGACCCGGGGCAGCAGTTCATGCAAAAAATACGTCCACGAATAGAAGCCAAACTTCGCGATTGGGCCCGTGAGCGCGGTGCTGCTGGTCTCCGTCGCCCCCGATCGCCAGGCGCTCGCGAAGATGCCGGGGGGAAAGGCCCCGGCCGCCGACTCGTAGCCGGACATCGCCACGCCGATCTGCTTGAGGTTGTTGGCGCAGGCCGTGCGTCGGGCCGTTTCACGTGCGGATTGAACGGCCGGGAGGAGCATCGCCACGAGGACCCCGATGATCCCGATCACCACGAGAATCTCGAGCAGCGTGAAGCCTCGGCGGAGCGGAGCAGACGCGGGGTTTTTCATGGGAAGCTATTTCTCCCTTCCGATCTCCCCGGTATTGGAGAGGACGTTTCCCGGCGGATCATTCGGCACCATGAGCATGTCCCAGATGCCGTCTCGGAATTGCACCGTGCCCGGCTGGAGCACGCCGCCGAGGCCGGTGGGATTGTAGGTGTCTCTGCCGTATTCGCGGCCGGCCACGTCGGGATCGCATTGCTCGCGGCGGCTGACCCGCGGCGAGATGCCCCGCACCGATCCGTCGCACATCACGACATTGAGCACCTCGTGGTTGGCCTGCAATCGAAACTTGTTGCAGCCGGAGAGCGAGGGCCGCTGCTGAAACATGAGCGTGTTGCCGTAGGCCATGCCCCGGGCCGCAGTGTCGTTGTTGAACCAATTCAGCGACGGAAGGGAGCTCGTATCGGATGACAAGATGCCCGAGGGCACCACATCGATCCCGAATGCGTGCTCATCGGCGGACTGATTCGTGGGAAGAAAGGCATATCGCCACGAGGCGCCGTCGTCGCACCGCCGCATCCCCTCGCCGAACATGATCGTGTTGGACAGGCCATCCACGATGTGGGCAAACTTCCGCGGATCGAGGCCGAGAGAGCCTGAAATCAAGTGGTGAAACGTCGTCTGATTAGAACCTGCCGCCGAGAGTGGCCGTGGAAATCGGCCGCCCATGGTCGCGTCAATCGGCGAGGCAGACGATCCGCTCAGAATCCGCCCTCCATCGCAGCTCGTTCCGGTGCATCGCTGAAACCTCATGAACGCATGGGCATTGGCCATGTAGTTGGTGAGCGACCATCGCACATTGTCACGGCTCTTGCCCGAAAGTTCTGCGGTCAGCCGCATGGTGTTTGGCGGCACGCCGGAACCGTCGGCGGCGCACTGCAGCACGTCGAGAGACTTGAAGGACTGCGCGGTGCCAGTTGCGGGATGCAGGCCGATCAAAGTTGGCGTCGAGATTGTCGATGTTGCCACCGGAATCTGTTCGAACACCGGCGGTACGGCCGGCGAGCCTTGTCCAGGGCTGGTCATGATGGTTGTCACGATTTGAATCGTGCCGGATACGGTCCACCCGACGCCGCTCCACGAATATGTCGGCCCACTGGTCGTTGACGTGGTGTACGTGGGGGGGACGTACGGCGGGTTTGTGCTGGCCGGCGTGCCGGGAGAGATCATGGATCCCGTCTCGTACGTCGTCACGACCGAGATCCTCGCTCCTTCCTGCGACGGCTGAAACTGGTCGTAGAAGGCCTGTTCGCCGAGATTCGGCAGCAGGTGCATGATCCAGGGCCCGAACATCTGGCCGCCGGCATTCCTCATGGCTCCCCAGTAGGGCGGCATCACTTCATTGGTGCTTTCAAACTGCTGGACGGCCATGCCGAGCTGCCTGAGATTGTTGCCGCACTGCACCCGGCGGGCAGACTCTCGGGCGGACATCACCGCCGGCAGCAGCAGGCCAGCGAGGATGCCGATGACCGCGATCACGACGAGCAGCTCCACGAGCGTCACGCCGCGTGGGCCCGCGCCGCGGGGGTACTGCCGGCCCGAATCAATCAGCCGTGCTTGCGACATGAAGCGTGACCCCCGAGCGATGGGCATGGCTCTTCGGCCGTCAAAAGACCATTTCGTCCGAACCACTCCTAAAATATTACCCGCATCTTCCGTGGGGTAAAAGCGGGAACGGCCGGCGAGGCGGCACACGCTTCGAAAACCGGCCTTCGACAACCGCTCGCGGCTGCCCCGGCTACTTGTAGTCGGCCTCGTTGAGGACGTACGTGCCGCCGCCTGTCCAACCGTTGTAAACCTCGTTGCTGCGAGTACTGCCGTTGCCATCCAGAAACGTCGAGTCTGAGGAGGCATTTGCGTTGTCCCAGCTCAAGAGTTGCGCATAGACTCTGGGTTGCAGGGAGTCCTTGAGAAACTCGGTGTGGCCGTCGCAGAACGCGGCCACCGCGCCGCCGGGATGGTTCGACGACGGCTGGCTCCGGAAACCTGGCTCCGCTGCGCTGCCCGAGTTGATGACCTTTGTTGGCGGGGTTGTCCCAGCTATCCCAAAGAGCGGCAGCATGTTGTTTCCCGGGGTGTGAGTGGCTGTACTGCCATCTGTAGAAAACAACCGAGTGTCGTTTCGCGTCGAGTTCCAGTTCGCCTGCCCCAGTGGATTCTCCGTCGTGCCGGGGCCGCATTTTTCGGAGAGCAAGAGTGTGAATGCCGTGCCATCGTTGCTCGAGATTTCGTCCATCGACAGGCGGCCCGTGGCGGCCACGGTTGTGTCGAGCATGACACCTTGAAACCGAGCCGCATTGACACCCTGTGTCGGTCGGGAGCTGCCCGCGTAGGCGAGCCAACTGTTGTTCTGCGCCTCGGGCGGGCTCGAGGGGCAGACGAACGTGGACACGAACACCGAATTGGGACTGAGTCCGGAGCTATCTACCGACTTGTAGATGTCATTTCGTTCGATGAATGGCAGGATCATGATCGTCCAAGGCGAGACGCCCGGGGTCACCGGCCCGGTGTTTCGCCACCCCGGCACGAACCCATTTGCCTGCTCGAACCGGATGGCGGCAAACGCCAGTTGGTATTGGTTGTTTTGGCAGCCCGTGCGGCGGGCGGCCTCTCGGGCGCCCTGCACGGCGGGCAGGAGCAGGCCCATGAGCACGGCGATGATCGTGATCACCACCAGCAGCTCGACGAGCGTGAAAGCGGCCCGATTTTTCGGGGATCGAGAGCCCGGGCTTGGAAAACAGCGGCGATCCATGGCGACATCTCCTGCGGCTACGGCCCCAGTTGAAGAATAGCCCAGTGGATGCCGTGGCGGCAACCGCTTTTCCGGGGCAACCGCCTTACCGGGCGGGTTTTTTCGGGGCCTCACCCGGCCAGTTCGAAGACGGCCTCGATCTCCACGGCCATCCCGTCGGGGAGCGACGCCACCCCGACCGCGCTGCGCACGCCGATGCCGTGGTCCGGCCCCCAGATCTCGGCGATCAATTCGCTCGCGCCGTTGATCACGAAGGGCTGCTTCACGAAGTCGCTCGTGCAGTTGACCATGCCGAGCACCCTGATCACCCGCCGCACCCGGTCGAGGCTGCCGAGCGACTCCAGCAGCGTGGCGAGCATCGTGAGCCCCACCTGGCGGGCCGCCCGCTTGCCCCCCTCGGCGTCGAGGTCGCGGCCCACGCAGCCCCGCAAGAGCGTGCCATCCGGCAAGAGCGGGCCGTGGCCCGAGAGGTGGACGAATCGATCCACGACCAGCGCCGGCTTGTAGACGCCGATCGGCTTCGGTGCGGGAGGGAGCTGGAGCGAGAGGGCCTCGAATCGCTGCTGCGGCGAAGGCTGGCTGGGCATGATGGCTTCCTGCGGAGAGAGGGTGCGGGCCGCGGCGCGCGGGGCGAATTGAGTTATAACGGACGCCACTGGACTGAGAGGCACGGAGACGCTTATGCCCCACCACGACTCGCGAGCGACCCACGGGCCGGCCGCGAACCATGGGCCGGCCGCGAACCACGGCCCGGCCGCGAACCATGGGCCGGCCCCGCGGCGGAACTTCCTCGCGGAGGCCCTCGCCATCCTCTGCGGCGGCCTCGCCACGCTGCCCCCGATCGCCGCCGGAATCTGGGCGTTTCTCGACCCGCTCGGCCGCAGGGGAGCGGCGGCGAAGTTCCTCCCCGTCGCCGACATCGCGAGCGTGCCCGACGACGGCATCCCGCGGCAGTTCGCCGTGGTCGCCGACCGGGTGGACGCCTGGACCGGCTTCGCCGCCGAGCCGATCGGGGCGGTCTACCTCCGCCGGGAGAAGGGGGCGGAAAAGGTCGAGGCGATCTCGGCCACCTGCCCGCACGCCGGCTGCTTCATCGAGATGGACCAGGTGGAAAAGTGCTTCCGCTGCCCCTGCCACAACAGCCGCTTCACGCTCTCTGGCGGCATCGTCGCCCCGAGCCCGAGCCCCCGGGCGATGGATTCGCTCGAGTGCGAGGTGGACGGCAAGGGCTCGATCGCGGTGAAGTGGCAGAACTTCTACACCGGCATCGCCGAGAAGAAGGTGAAGCCATGAGCGATTCCCCGCGACGCGACTCCCCGCAACAGAGCCGCCCCGCCGGGAAAGCCCCGGGGCTCCTCGGCGGCCTCGCCGATTTCCTCGACGACCGCACCGGCTACCGGGCGGTCGTGCGGGCGGCCCTCTACGAGAACGTGCCCGGCGGCGCCCGGTGGCGGTATGTCTGGGGCAGCTGCCTCGTCTTCGCCTTCCTCACGCAGGCGATCACCGGGCTTTTTCTCTGGGCGAGCTATTCGGCCAGCTCGCAGACCGCCTGGGAGAGCGTTTACTACATCCAGCACGAGATGAGCGGCGGCTGGCTGCTCCGCGGCATCCACCATGTGATGGCGCAGGCGATGGTGGTGTTGCTGGCATTGCATCTGATGCAGGTGGTGATCGACGGGGCCTACAAGGCCCCCCGCGAGGTCAACTTCTGGCTCGGGCTGGTGCTCATGATGCTCGTGCTCGGCATGGCGCTCACGGGCTACCTCCTGCCGTGGGACCAGAAGGGCTACTGGGCCACCCGCGTGGCGACGAACCTCGCGGGGCTCGTGCCGCTCGTCGGGCCGGCGATCCAGCAGCTCGTCGTCGGCGGCCCCGACTACGGCCACCACACGCTGACGCGGTTTTTCGCCCTCCACGCCGGCTTCCTGCCGGCGACGCTCGTCGCGATGCTCGTCGTCCATCTTGCCCTTTTCCGCAAGCACGGCCTCCATGCCAAGCAGCCGATCACGCGGCCCGACGCCATGTTCTGGCCGGATCAGGTGCTCAAGGACGCGGTCGCGATGCTCGCCGTGATGGCGGTCGTGCTCGGCGTGATCCTCCTGCCGGCCGTGCGGACGATGCTCGCCGGCGGCCAGGTCGATTGGGGGCACGTCGGGGCGGAACTGGGAGCCCCCGCCGACCCCTCGCAGCCCTACGCCGCGGCCCGGCCGGAATGGTACTTCCTGTTTCTCTTCCAGTTTTTGAAGGTGTTCGAGGGCTGGGGGGCGTCGGGCGAGTTTTTCGGGGCGATCGTCGTGCCGGGGATCGTCATGGGCCTGATGTTCCTGATGCCGATCGTCGGCCGCTGGAAGCTCGGCCACCGGTTCAACGTGTGCTTCACGCTCGCGATCCTCGCCGGGGCCGGGCTGCTCACCGCGATGGCCCTCAACGAGGACTACTGCGGCCTCTGGGCCGACAAGGCTGCGCTCGCCGACGTGCGGAAGCTGCTCGACGAGACGGAGGGGGATCCCGGGAAGATCGCCGCCGCGCTCGGCAACGACGCCGCGACGATCGCGGCGTTTGAAAAGCGGGCGAAAAAGCTCGAGAAGATCCGCCACTCCGAATCGTTCCTGGCCGCGGCGAGGCAGGCGGAGGCGGATGCCGAGCGGGCCGTCGAACTCGCCGGAAGGCCGGGGAAGATTCCGCCCACCGGCGGCCTCGAACTCGTCCGCCGCGACGCCAAGACCGTGGGCCCGCGGCTCTTCGAACGGCACTGCGCGAGCTGCCACGCCCACGTCGATCCCGCGGCTCCCGGGGCGGCGGAGATCCTCGCCAAGTCGTCGGCCGCGAACCTCCACGGCTTCGGCACCGCCCGCTGGCTCGAGGGCCTCTTCGACCCGAAGCAGGTCGCGGGGCCCGCCTACTTCGGCAACACGGCCCACAAGGAAGGCGAGATGGTGGGCTACGTGACGGGGGAGATGGCCGATGCCGACGAGTGGAAGCCCGAGGAGATCAGGGCCGTCGTCGCCGCGATGGCGGCCGAGGCCGGCCTCGCCGCGGCCGACACGCCCGCCGAACTCGTCTCGCGGGGCCGCGGCCTCATCGCCGACGGCGAGCGGTGCGGCAGCTGCCATACGTTTCACGAGAAGGCCGATGATTCCGGCGAAGTCGAATACGGCTCGGCCCCCGACATCACCCGCTGGGGCTCGAAGGAGTGGCTCGTCGGCATCATCGCCGACCCCACCCACGCCCGCTTCTACGGCGAGAGCAACGACCGCATGCCGAGCTTCGGCAAGGGGAAAGACGGCGGGGCCGCGATCCTCACGCGGGAACAGATCGAACTCGTCGCCGACTGGCTCCGCGGCGACTGGTATCGCCCCGCCGGCCACTGAACGCGGCACCGCAACCCGACCGGCGGTCAGGCGAGGCCGCCGAGGACGGTGGCCCGGGCGACGCGTCCCACGCCGACCATGTAGGCGGCCGTGCGGAGCGGGAGATTCCGCGACTGGGAAAGCTGCCAGACCTGCTCGAAGGCGTCGCCGAGGATCTTGTCGAGTTCCTGGCGGACCCGGTTCAGGCCCCACTGGTAGTGCTGGCGATTCTGCACCCACTCGAACCAGCTCGCCGTCACGCCGCCCGAGTTGGCCAGGATGTCGGGCAGCGAGATGATCCCCTTCGACTCGAAGATCGCGTCGGCCTCCGGCTCCACCGGCGCGTTGGCCGCCTCGATGATGACCGGCGCCCGGACCGACGCCGCATTCGAGGCGTTGAGCACGCCGCCGAGCGCCGCTGGGATGAGCACGTCCACGTCCATCGCCAGCAGTTCGGCGTTGCTGATCGCGTCGCCCCCCGTGAAGCCCTCGAGCCGGCCCCGGTTGGCGCCCGCGTGCCGCAGGGCCGCGAGCACGTCGATCCCCTCGGCGCGGTGAAACCCGGCCGTGGCGTCGCTCACCGCCACGATCCGACACTCCGCGTCGTGGAGGAACTTGGCGGTGTGGGTTCCGACGTTGCCGAAGCCCTGGATCGCCACGCGGGTGCCCGGCAGCTTCTTCCCGAGGCGGCTCAGGAGCTTCGTCGTGAGGATGCCCACGCCGCGGCCGGTCGCCTCCTCCCGGCCGGCGATGCCGTGATACTCGACCGGCTTCCCGGTCACGCAGGCCGGCGAGAAACCGTGGTATTTGCCGTATTGGTTCATGATCCAGGCCATGGTTTCGGAGCTCGTGCCCATGTCGGGGGCGGGGATGTCGACGTCGGGACCGAAGAGGTCGTGGATCGCGTCCACGAACCGACGGGTGATCCGCTCGAGCTCGTGGCGGCTCCGGGCCGCCGGGTCGAGGGCGATGCCCCCCTTCGCGCCGCCGTAGGGAATGTTCACGACCGCCGTCTTCCAGGTCATGAGCGAGGCGAGCGCCCGCACCTCGTCGAGATCGACCTCATGGTGGTAGCGGAGGCCGCCTTTCAGCGGGCCCCGGGCGTCGTTGTGCTGCACGCGGTAGCCGATGAAGGTCGTGAGTTCGCCCGAGTCGAGCTCCACCGGGATCTGCACCTGCACCTCACGCTTCGCCGTCAGCAGCAGCTTCCGCATGTTGTCGGAGAGGTCGAGCTCTTCGGCGGCCCGGTCGAAATAGATGCGGGTGGAGTCGGTGGAACGCATGGGAATCCCTTCCGGTTGATCGGGGGCTCGGACTGACGGATCGTAGCCACGCCGCCGCTTCGGCGAAAGCCGTGACAAACGCTAGGATGACGGGCGTTCCCGACGCCCGCTCCCATGTCCACCGCGAAGCCGAAGCCCCACTCCACCGCCGATTTCTGGAGCATCGTCGCCAAAAGCGGCCTCCACGACCCCGCGCAGCTGGCGGCCCTCCGGGCGGCGTTCGAAGCCGCGACCGCCGGCAGGCCGGTCGATGCCGCGGCGGCGGCCTCGTGGATCGTGGCGCAAAAGCAGCTCACCGGCTGGCAGGCGAGGCGGCTCCTCCGGGGAGACGCCGGGCCGTTCACGATCGGCGACTACCGGCTCCTCGAACGGATCGACTCGCCGATCGGCGCGATCCTCCTTCGGGCCCTGCACCTGCCGTCGGCCAGGCCCGTGGTCGTCGCGATGCTCGACCGGCGACGATGCCGCGACATCGAGGCGTGGACCACCATCGTGCGGCGGACCGCGACCGCCCACCACCTGGCCGACCCGACGTTCTCGAGGACGTGGGCCCTCGAGCAGATCGACGGCAACCGAATCATCGTCTGCGAGGACGTGGCAGGGCCGACGCTCCTGGTCGAAATCGCGAAGCGGGGCGGGCTGCCCCTCCAGGAGGCCGGCTGGGCCGCGGTGTCGCTCGCCCGCGCCGTCGCGGAACACCACCGATCGTGCGGGATTCACGGGGCGATCTCGCTCGATTCGCTCCGTCGCGACCCGCAGACCGGAGGGCTGCGGCTGCTGCAGTATCCGCTCGTGGGAGACCCGCACGCCACGCCTCCGCGGGTTCCGCTGGAGAATCCCGAGGCGGTCTCCAAGATGGGAACGCAGGTCGCCTTCCTCGCCCCGGAATGCATTCTCAGCGGCGGGACGCTCGACGAGGCGTGCGACATCTACGCGATCGGATGCGTGCTGGCGTCGCTCGTCAGCGGGAGCGTGCCGGGCTGGAAGGGATCCGCCGAGGCGACGCTCACCCATGCCGCCACGAGCGGATTCGATCCGCCCGGCCCGCCGGAGGTGCCGCCCGAGGTGGGCATGCTCGTCGGCTACCTCGCCGCCCGCGATCCCGCGCAGCGGTATGCGACCGCGGCCGACGCCGCCGCCGCGATCGCCGCCTGCTTCGGCTTTCCGGAGGTGACCGCCTCCGCCGCGGCCCGCGGCGGAGGCGACGATTTCTTCCTGGCGACGCCGCAGCCGGATCCCTCGCCGCCCGTGATCGACATCAACCCCGTGATCGACGTAGCCCCCGGCATCGACCTCAACCTCAACGCGGCCCCCGCGGCGGCACCAGCCACGCCGCAGCCGGTCGAATCGGGCGACGCGACGCAGCGGGCCCGCCGCAGGGCTGCGATTTTTCGAGCCGCCGTGGCCGGGCTCGCCGCGGCCCTGCTGGCGGGCGTGGTGATCGTCGCCCTCATCTGGCAGCGCGACGGCGAGGCCGATCGCAGACGCGAGAGCGAGGTCGATCTCCAAAGCGACGGCGAGGCCGACCTCCGACGCGAGCAGAGCGAGGTCGCCACAGTGCCGAAGGCACCCTCGCAGCCGCCGCCGAAGGCACCGCCGCAGCCGCCGCCGCAGGCACCCTCGCAGCCGCCGCCGCAGGCACCGCACGTGGTGCGAGTGGCCGACTCCGGGGCCCTCTGGGACGCACCGACGCACACGGGCCCGCCATCGCTCGACTTCGCCCCGCCCGGGTCGCAGGTGATGCTGATCGTACGGCCTGCCGACATGCTCGCGACCCCCGAGGGAGCACGGTTTCTTCAGGCGATCGGCCCCGTGGCGGAGGCGGCGATCCGCGATGCCGCCGCGGTCTGCGGCTGCGAACCCTCCGGCATCGAACGAATCCTCGCCGGCTGGCAGGTCGACCGGAACGGGGCGGCGGTCGCGGGCTTCGCGTTCGAACTTGCCAAGCCGCTCGATGCGGAGAACCCGCCCGCCGCCTGGAAATCGACGAAACATCTCGCCATGGCCCTGCCGAAATCCCGCGGCGGACGGCTGCTCGTCGCCGCCCCGCCGGATCTGCTCGCGCTCATGCTCGAGACCGAGGGGGAGCCGCAGTTCACGACCGACATGCAGCGGCTCGCCAAGCGGCTCGACGCGGGCCGGCACGTGGTGGTCATGGGGTCGCCCGCGTTCCTGGAGAACGACGGCCGCGACATGCTCTCCGGACCGCTCGGACGGCTCGCCGAGCCCGTGGCGAGGTTCTTCGGCGCGGGCGTGCGGTCGGCGGCGGTTTCGCTTCACTTCGGCGAGACCTCCTCCTACGCCGAACTGCTCGCCGTGCCTCCCCGCGACATCGCGGCCGCGGCCGTGGCGGCGTCGCTTGCGAAAAACTTCGCGTCCCTGCCCGACACGGTGGAGGAATTCATCGCCTCGCTCGACCTCCACCCCTACGGCCGCAAGCTCGTCACCCGGCTGCCGGCGATGGTGCGGGGTCTCGAGGCGAACCTCCGGCAGGGCACCGAGGAGTCGATCGCCGTCGTCAACTGCCACCTGCCTCCGACCGCCCCCCACAACCTCGCCCTCGCCGCGGAAATCGCGCTCGAGCAGCGGCCGGGCCGGCCGCCCGCCGCGGCGGACGCAGCGGGCCAGGCCGTCGACAAGGGGGCCGCCGCAGCCCTCGCCCGGAAGATGACGCTCTCGTTTCCTCGCGACAGCCTCGACCGCACGCTGCAGACCATCTCCGACGAAATCGGCGTGCCTGTCGAGATCCTCGGAGGCGACCTCCAGTTGAAGGGAATCACCCAGAACCAGTCGTTCGGCCTCGACGAACGCGACCAGACCGTCGACGCGATCCTGCGGTCGATCCTCATGAAGGCGAACCCCGACGGCCACCTTGTCTACGTCATCCGCAAGAAGGACGGCGTGGAATCGATCGTGGTCACGACCCGCGAGGCGTGCGAGAGCCGCGGGGAGCCGATCCCCGAGGTTTTCCGGAAGCAGCCATGACGGCGAGCGGGGCCGGCTGGGAGGGCGGGGCCGTTCAGTCGAGGACCGCGACCGCGATCGTGGTGTAGATCACGATGCCGACGATGTCGACGATCGCCGACACGAAGGGGTTGCTCATGAGCGCGGGATCGAGGCCCACGGAGCGGAAGAGCAGCGGCAGCACCGAGCCGACGAGCGTTCCCATCATCACGACCGCCATGATCGTGATCGGAATCACGACCGCGGCGGCGGCGGAGGGGGCGTAGACGATCGCGAGCAGGTAGCCCGGCACGGCCAGGAGCGTGCCGAGGAGCAGGCCGAGCACCGCCTCCCGCCTGAGGATCTTCCGCCAGTCGGTGAGCTTGCAGTCGCCCGTGGAGAGCGCCGTGATCACGAGCGTCGCCGACTGGTTGCCGGAATTTCCGCCGGTCGCGATGACGAGCGGGATGAAGGCGATCAACCAGCCGTGCTCGAGCGGCGACTGCGAAAGCACGAGCGCCGTGAGCATGGCGGTCGCGAAGAGGATCGTGAGCCACACGCCCCGCTTCCAGGTCATCGACAGGACGGCGGCCTCCAGGTAGCTCTGGCCGAGCGGCGCGATGGCGGCGATCCGCTGGGCGTCGTCGGTGGCCTCCTGGCGGACGGCGTCGAGCACGTCGTCGTGCGTGACGATCCCGACGAGCCGATTCTCGTCGTCCACCACCGGGATGGCGAGGAAGTCGAAGCGGGCGAGCTTGTGAACGACCTGCTCGCTCGGCTCGTCCACCCGCACGCGGATGACGTCGGTCTCCATGAGGTCGGAGACGAGCGAGGTCGGCCGGGCGAGGATGAGGTCCCGCAGCGAGACGAACCCCACGAGGTGCCGCTCGCCGTCGAGGACGTAGATGTAGTAGATCGACTCGCTGTCGGGGGCCTGCGAGCGGAGCCGGGTGATCGCCTCGCCCGCCGTGATGTCGGCCGGGAGCGACGCGTACTCGGTCGTCATGAGGGCCCCGGCCGACCCGTCGGGGCAGGAGAGGAGCATGCGGATGTCGTGCCGCTCGGCCTTCGCGACCAGGGGCAGGATCTCCTCGACGAAAACAGGATCGAGCTCGCGAAGCAGGTCGTCGCGGTTGTCGGCCGCCATCGCCTCGAGCAGCTCGCCGAGCCGGTGCCGATCGGCCGACGCGAAAAGCTCCACCTGCCGCGACATCGGGTAGTACGGGAATATCTCGGCCTGCCGCTCGACCGGCACGCTCGCGAGAAGCTGCCAGATCTCCGGCGGATCGAGCCCCTCCGAAAATTCCGCCACGGTGGCGGGATGAAGCTCCTCGGCCACCTCGCGGAGGCCCTGCGCATCCCCCTCCGCGATCATCACGCGAAGCTCGGGGATGAGGATCGGGTTGGCGGCCGGCATGAAGCGTTTGTACCCTCCGAGGGGCGTTTTCACACCCCGCGGGTGGCGAAGGGCGGCTTCGTTGTCGCCGCGTCGGGGGAGCGCTAGACTGCGGTCATGCCCCGCACGACGCCGTTTCTCGCCGCAGCGGTCCTCACGGCGATCGCCGCGGCGACCGGCCTGCCGGCGTTCTCCGCGGACCCCGGCTGGAACCACCTTCGCTCGCGGGCGTACCTGCCGCCCGATTTCGATCAGGAGGTCTTCGACGCCCTGCCGACGGTCTGGGAGGAGCCCGCCGCCTCGCAGGCCGCGACGGCCACTCCGGAGGCCCGCCGCCGGATGGCGATGGACCGCTACGGACTCACGCCCGACCCGGCCGATCCGTCGAAGCCGCTGCAGTATGTCGTGGCCGCCGACGGGTCGTGGACGATGAGCTGCCTCGCCTGCCACCAGGGTCAACTCGGCGGCCGCGCGATCCCGGGACTGCCCAATTCGAACTACGCGCTCGAGACGCTCACCGAGGACGTCCGGCTCGTGAAGGTGAAGCAGCGGAAGCCGTTCGGGCACATGGACATGGGGTCGCTCCTGCTGCCGCTGGGAACGACCAACGGCACGACCAACGCGGTCATGTTCGGCGTCGCCCTCATGCGACACCGCAACGCCGACCTCGAGATCGTGCACAGGCCGCCGAAGTTCGACATGGTCCACCACGACATGGACGCCCCGCCCTGGTGGCACTACGCGAAGAAGAAGCGGCTGTATGCCGACGGATTCGCGGCGAA
Source organism: Planctomycetaceae bacterium UBA4655 (assembly GCA_002405515.1). GTDB lineage: Bacteria > Planctomycetota > Planctomycetia > Pirellulales > UBA1268 > UBA4655. The sequence goes on along the minus strand of DHLZ01000313.1, from coordinate 2,864 downwards.
GGGCCACCGGATGCTCATGCAGTTCCTGCTCGTGAAGGAGAACGGCCCGGAAAAGTTCCGCCAGTGGGAGGATGAGTTCCGCGAGATCGAGGCCTGGCTCCTGTCGCTCCGGCCGCCGCGGTGGCCGGGCAGGGTCGATGCGGCGTTGGCGGAGCGGGGGAGGGCGGTCTTCGGGCGACACTGCGCCGACTGCCACGGCACCTATTCCGACGCGGGCGACACCTACCCCGGGAGAATCGTCGCCATCGACGAGATCGGGACCGACCGCGTGCGGTTCGACTCGCTCACGAGGGAGAACCGTCGCGACTTGAACGACAGCTGGTTCGGCCGCGGGATCGCAGGCGAGCCGGGCGTGGACGACCCGGGCTGGTTCGGCCGCGGGATCGCAGGCGAGCCGGGCGTGGACGCTCCGGCCGGCTACGTCGCCCCGCCGCTCGACGGCATCTGGGCCACCGCGCCCTATTTTCACAACGGGTCCGTGCCGACGCTCTGGCACCTGCTCCGCCCGGGAAGCCGGCCGGCCGTCTGGAAGCGGTCGGGCGACGGCTACGACGAGCGGAGGGTGGGGCTCGAGGTCGAGGAGCGGGCCGCGATGCCCGCCGGAAAGCTCCCGCCGGTGGAGCGACGACGGCACTTCGACACGACGAAGCCGGGCAAGTCGGCGGCGGGGCACGACTACCCCGACCTGCTCTCCGAGGAGGAGAAGACGGAGGTTCTCGAGTACCTCAAGACCCTCTAGAACCTGCTACACTTCGCCCTGAAACGCACCGCAGGAGAATCGCTGATGACCCAGCTCGAAGCCGCCCGCAACGGCGACGTCACCCCGGAAATGCAGCACGTCGCCAAGCGCGAGGACCTGCCGGAATCGGTGATCCAGTCGGAGGTGGCGAAGGGCCGGATGGTGATCCCCGCCAACAGGGTGCACCTGTCGAAGCGGCTCGAGCCGATGTGCATCGGCATCGCGTCGCTCACGAAGATCAACGCCAACATCGGCAACTCGGCCGTCACCAGCGACGTCGAGGAGGAGCTGCGGAAGCTCCACATGGCGGTTCACTACGGCGCCGACACGGTGATGGACCTCTCCACCGGCAAGGAGATCGACGCGATCCGCCGGGCGATCATCGACGCCTCCCCCGTGCCGATCGGGACGGTGCCGATCTACCAGATGCTCGAGGAGCTCGGCGGCGACATCGAGGACATGAAGCCGCAGCACTTCCTCGACATGTGCGAGAAGCAGGCGAGCCAGGGGGTGGACTACATGACCGTGCACGCGGGGCTCCTGCTCGAGCACCTCGCCCTCACGACGAAGCGGATCACCGGCATCGTCAGCCGCGGCGGGTCGCTCATCGCGAAGTGGATGATGGCCCACCGCCAGCAGAACCCGCTCTACACCCACTTCGAGGACCTCTGCGACATCTTCCGGGAATACGACGTCACCTGGAGCCTCGGCGACGGACTGCGACCGGGCGCGATCGCCGACGCGAGCGACGAGGCGCAGTTCGCGGAGCTCCACGTGCTCGGGGAGCTGACGCGACGGGCGTGGAAAAAGGGCTGCCAGGTCATGGTGGAGGGCCCCGGCCACGTGCCGATGGACCAGATCGACATGAACGTGAAGCGGCAGATGCAGGAGTGCGACGAGGCGCCGTTCTACGTGCTCGGCCCGCTCGTCACCGACATCGCCCCCGGCTACGACCACATCACGAGCGCGATCGGCGCGGCCCTCGCCGGCTGGAGCGGCGCGGCGATGCTCTGCTACGTGACGCCGAAGGAACACCTCGGCCTGCCCGACGCGGAGGACGTGCGGCAGGGGGTGATCGCCTACAAGATCGCGGCGCACGCCGCCGACCTCGCCAGGCACCGCAAGAACGCGAGAAACCGGGACGACGCGCTCTCCCGGGCCCGCTTCGCCTTCGATTGGAACGAGCAGTTCCGGCTCGCGCTCGACCCCGAGACCGCGAGGAAGTATCACGACGAGACGCTCCCGCAGGAGACCTTCAAGAGCGCCCACTTCTGCAGCATGTGCGGCCCGAAGTACTGCTCGATGAAGATCACGCAGGAGATCCGCGAGATGGCCGAGGCCGACGCCGCCGGCACGAGCCAGCCGATGGCGATCCAGCTGCCGTAGGCGTGGAAACCCCACGGCTACGGTCGCGTGACCATGGCCATCGGGATAGTCGGCCAAAAGCCACCCCATACGGAAGCCCGAGCCGCAAGTGTCCCTGCAGGCGTTGTGTTGAAGAACCCGGAAGCCCGAGGCGCTGTCTTCCCCTGCAGGTGTTGGGTGGAAAATTCCCGGAAGCCCGAGGCGCAAGCCGAGAGGGGAGTGACGAGCCGCAAAAACGCGGCGTCGTGTCACTCAAAAACGCTCCGAATGGCCGCTGTCTCGCCAAACCACCCAACTCTTCGCTCGCCCCTGACGCCCCTCTCGGC
>DHLZ01000313.1:0-135 GCA_002405515.1 Planctomycetaceae bacterium UBA4655 | reverse complement strand
TGCGCCTCGGGCTTCCGGGTTCGACATGTTCCGATCCGCACTCCGATGCTGAACGCCGGGGGGGCGGCTGCGGAGGAGCATCAGGCGTATCCTCGCCGTAGCGACGGAGCAGCTGCTCCCCCGGCGGCAATACGG
>DHLZ01000267.1 GCA_002405515.1 Planctomycetaceae bacterium UBA4655 | reverse complement strand
CCGAGGCTCATTCTTTCCCTGCAGGCGAACTCGCTGTCTCCACGGAAGCCCGAGGCGCAAGCCGAGATGGGCTGCAGGGTCGCGCTACGAGCCGGGTGATTTGGCAAAACAGCGTCCATTCTGAGCGTCTTTGAGTGACGCGACGTCGCCTTTCTACGCATCGTCAACTCCCCTCTCGGCTTGCGCCTCGGGCTTCCGTACTGGGCAACTGTTCGCCAGCAGGGAAACTTGCGCCTCGGGCTTCCGTATGGGCAACTGTTCGCCAGCAGGGAAACTTGCGCCTCGGGCTTCCGGAAGCGTAGCTGACCACGGCGAATCCGCGAATGCGGCGCTACTCGCCCGGCCGGCCGCGTTGGAAGGGATCGACCCGGCCGCCGCCGGGGCCGGGGGGCGGGGCGTTCGACGAGCCGAAGGGGTTGAGCGTCTGCCAGTCGAAGTCCGCGCCGGGCCAGTCGGCCTTCTCGACCGGCGGGGGCTTCCGTTCGGCCGGCGGCTGAAACGGGGCCGGGCTCGTCACGGCAGAGCGGGTGCCGGGCAGCTCGAAGGGGGGCAGGGGAGGGGAGCCGACGGCGGCCTGGGCCGGGTTCGGGATCGGGCCGTAGACGGCCTGCACGGCCGGCACGCTGCCGGGAGCGGCGCGTTCCATGATCCGCATCGAGACGTTGTCGATCTTCGCCTCGCCGAGGCCGGTGAGCGCGAACGTCACGACCACGGGCACTCCCGACGCCGACTCCCGCCCGGTCATCCGATACAACACGAGCCGCCGCCAGTTCTTCGAGGGGCCCACCCGTTCGGCCATCGCCGGCCCGCCGAGCGAGTCGAACACGAGCAGGCCGTCCACGGAGCCCACGATGTCCTTGGGCACGAACACGTCGGCCTCGATCCGCAGGAGCTTCCCGGAAGGAACTTCGACCTCCGGCGTCGTGATCCAGACCGGCGGCGTCTCGACGACCGTGACGGGATTCTCCTTCGACGCGGCCGCCGCCATCAACCGCAGGGCGCCGGTGCCGCCGGCGGGCTGCTGCCGGCTGATCTCCACGCCGCTGCGGATCTGGTCATGCTCGAGCGCGAAGTGTCGCCAGCCCGACTGCGCGAGGTCGTCGATGCGTTCCATCCCGCCGCCGGCGAGCCGCTCGGGGCCGGCCGCCGCCCGCGCGATCGCCTCCACGAAGTTCCAGTGCTCCGCGAGCGTGGCGTCGCTCGTGGCGAGGGCGTCGGCCACCATCGAGCCGGTCGCCATCACGCCCCGTTCCCAGGCCAGTCGCTCGATCTGGCCCGCGATCGAGTGGGCGTTGGAAAAATGCTCCGCCGCGGCCACCGGGTCGCTGCCGACGAGCGACTCGCCGGCCGCCCTCGCGGCCCGCGCCTCGGCGAGCATGTTCGCCACGGGCACGACTCCGAGCGCCGCCTGCGGCAGCCGGGCCGCCAGCGCCGTCGCGTCGGCCACGCTCCGTGCCGCGATCGCCCGCAGCGACTCGATCGACCGCGGCGTCATCTCCCTCACCCGACGCTGCATGTCGCCGGTCACGGCCGGGTCGCCGCTCAAGATGATCACGGCATGGCTGCGAAACGCATCGATTGAGAGCGACACGCCCCCCGTGACCCGCTTCGGCCTGAGCGGCTCGAGGCCGGTCGGCTTCGCGAGATACGCCTGGTGCGCCTCGGGCGCGCCCGGCACGATCACGGTCAGGCCGGTCGCGTCGCGAGGCAGGTCGCCGTGGTAGCGGCGGGCCACGATCTGCGTTCCCTGCACGACCCGATAGAGCAAGACGATTCGCGTGCGGGCCGCCTCGATCACGACGGCCTGCACCTCCGGATCGCTCGTCTGGGCGACCGAGGCAAACCGTCCCGACGCCGCCCAGGGCTCGATCATCGAAAGCTTGAGGTTCATCTCCCGGCAGGCGAGCGCCCGCACGACGGCCTGGTCGTCGCTCGCATCGATCCGGCTCCCGCTCGAATAGAGAATCCCGCGGCTCCCCGCCGCCACCGCCGCGAGCGACGCGAGCACGAGGCTTTCGGGATCGACCGCGAGGCTCCGCCCGCCGCCGCCGGTGAGCAGGCCCGCCTGCTCGGCGGCGGTCGGGTCGATCTCCGTGCCGAGGGTGGCGAGCAAGGGCGTGCCGGGCCGGGCAAGCCGCGGCCGCTCGCGGAGCCACTCGACGTAGTTCGTCAGTTCGAGGCTCGTCCCCAGGACGGTGCGGCGGGCCACGAGCAGGTCGATGTGCCGCGAGATCGCCCGCAGCCCGGAGTCGGCCGCGGCCATGAGCGGCCGTCCCTGCCGGAAGTCGCAGGACCGCACCCGCCTCGCCCGCTCCGCGAGGTCGTCGACGTCGCGCTCGGCCAGCCCGGTGCCGAGATCCCACATGAGCACGCGGTCCCAGTTCGTCGAGAAGACCGGCAGCGACTCGGGCTGCGTGATGTCCACGTCGGGCAGCTTCGGCGGCGGGCAGATCACCCAGAGCCCGCAGCGACGGGCCGCGACGAGCAGTTCCGACGGCGCCGGTTCCGCCAGGCGAACGCAGTTGAATCCGAGCGCCGCGATCGCCTCGAGCGGCTCGCCGTTGTGATCGATCGCCCGCGGGAAAAACGGCAGCCCGGCCACCTCGATCACGCCCCGCGCGAGCCCCGCCGGCAGATCCGGCTCCGCCGCCTGTCGGGCCACCGCCATGGGCGCGGCGGCAGGCGGCTCGAACGTCACGAGCCCCGTCGCCCGCAGGTCGTCGATCGAAAGCTCGTATCGGCCCGGGGTGGAGTAGAGCTCGAGCACCAGTTCCGTCGCGATCGCGCCGCCGGGATCGACCGCCGGCCCATGCTCGGCCCGCAGCGCCGTGATCTGCCTTGCGAGCACCGTCGCCGCGCCTCCCACCTCCATCCGCTCCCAGCGGTCGGTGCCGCGCGACCGCGAGCCCGCGACCAACAGCTCGATCGGCCGGCCGGTCCGTGTGTCGATGCTCTTCGGGAGCACGACCCGCACCGCCAGCCGCAGGTCCGGCCGGTTGCTCTTCACCCAGATCGAAGCCGAGAGTTCGTCGATCGCCGCCGCCGGCCCGATCGGCAGCCCGATCCGCAGGGTCGTTCCGCCGGAGGCCTCGATGACGAATCGCTCGCAGCCGTTGCCGCGGTGGGGCGAGTCGCCCGAGCGGCGGTGGTCGAGAACACGGTGGTTGCAGTCGCTCTCGGCCACCCGCCAGGAGACGGCCGGGCCCTCGAAGCCCTCTTCGATTTCCGCGGCCGAGGTATCCATCCCGAGGGCGGCGGCCACCGCGCAGGCGGCCGCGAGCGGGAGTGCCAGGCGGCGTTGGAAACCGTGCATGGAAGGCCCGGCGGCGGCGTGGAGGGGAGAATGGCCCGGCTTGTAGCAGGAGACCGGCCGGCCGCTCCATACCGGCCGCCCCCGCCGACGGCGACGGGGCGGGGTACGGTAACGGGGCGGGGGACGGCAAAGGAGCGTGGGACGGCGACGGAGCACGGGAGGAGGGCCGGAAATTCCGCGCAAGCCTGCGAAAACCGGCTGGCACGGAGGATTTTCGCTCGAGGGCGGGTTGCGGCCGGAGCCATCCTCACCAAAACTGAACAATTCGCATCGGAAAAACCATCAATGAGCATCACCACCGCGGAAGAGCTGGCACACCGGTGCGAGGAGCTTGGGCTCGTCTCGCCGCAGGCGATCCAAGACTGCTGGGGGGAGCTTGGCGGCCGCAACGTGCCGGTCGAGGCGTTCACGAGCCTCATGCTGCGTCGGGAGCTGCTCACGAGCTACCAGCTCGAGCGGCTCCTCAAGGGAGACCGCACGGGCTTCTTCTACGGCCGCGCGAAGGTTCTCTACCAGATCGGCGCGGGTGCCTTCGCGCGGGTCTACCGCGCGATCGACACGTCCGACGGCAGCATCCAGGCCGTGAAGGTGCTCCGCAGCCGCTTCTCCAACGACGCCGCCAAGTGCAAGGGGTTTCGTCACGAAGGGGAGATGGGCCGGCTGCTGCGGCATCCCAACATCGTCGCCATCGAAGACGTGGGGCAGGAGGGGGGCGCCAGCTACATCACGATGGAGTTCGTCGAGGGGCAGACGCTCCGCGAGCTCGTGAAGATCCGCGGCGCGATCGACGTGCCGCGCGGGATCGACATCGTCCGCCAGCTGGCAAGCGGCCTCGACTACGCCCACCGCCGCGGCGTCACCCACCGCGACCTCAAGGCGACCAACGTCCTCGTCTCGTCCACGGGGCAGGCGAAGCTCGTGGACTTCGGCCTGGCGGGCATCGACGCCGACACGGGCGACAAGGCGCTCGGCAAGGTCGATCATCCCCGCACGGTCGACTACGCTGCGCTCGAGAAGGCCTGCGGCATTCGCAACGACCCGGTTCGCAGCGACATCTTCTTCCTCGGCACGATCGCCTATCTCGTCTTCGCGGGGGAGCCGGCCCTGAGCGATTCCCGCGACCGCTCGGTGCGGAGCGAACCTCGCCGCTACTCGTCGATCGTGCCGCTGGCTGCCCGCGTCGCCGGTCTACCCCGCGACGTCACCGACGCGGTCTCGCGGATGATCCAGCTCGATCCGATCGAGCGGTGGCAGACGGCGGGCGACGTCGTCCGGGCCTTCGAGCAGCTCGCGGCGAAATACCCGATCGGCTCCGACGCCCACGCGGTCGGGAATGGAAAAGGGCAGGGGGGGCCGGCGGCGGGTGTGGCCGGCGGTGGCGAGGCCCGCAAGGCCGCCCGAGGCCGGATCATGATCGTGGAAAACTCGGAGACCACGGCCGCGAAGCTGCGGAAACTGTTCACCAACCTGGGCTTCCGTGTGCTCGAAACGGAAAGCCCGAAGCGGGCGCTCTCCCGATTCTCGTCCACGCCGCTGCCGGCCGACGCCCTGCTGCTCTCGGCCCTTCACTTGGGCGGCGAGTCGGTGGAGGCGTTCAACGAACTCTCGCGGGATCCCTTCCTGGCTGCAGTGCCGGCGATGCTGCTCGTGGGCAAGGGGCAGGAGTCGCTTACGGAGCAGGCGACGCTCGGGCCGAAGCGGGTGATCGTGAAGACGCCGATCGACATCAAGTCGCTCGAAGCGCAGCTCGCCGCGATGGTGGGGTGAGCTACCGGTTTTCGGTAGGCTACCGTCGGCCGCGGCCCGCGTTGCCCGCGCCGAAGTAGTGCGACGTGTTCATGAACGTCGAGGCGTGGCCGGTCGGGCGGATCGAGCGATCCAACTGCCGCATGCTCGTGTCCCGCTGGATCGATTGCACCTGATTTTGGAGGTTGCCAAGCTGCCGGTTTTGCCGCAGGATCGTCGTCTGCTGCCGCTCCTGCTCGAGCCGCGGCTGGATGAGCTGCTGGTAGATGAGCGGGTTGGTGGCGGTGATGTTCCCCGTCTGGCTATCCACGTTCATTGGATTTTGAGGCGTGCCGAGCATCGTGTAGGGGCTCACGGCCGGCCGCTTGTAGATGTTCGTGAACGGCAGGTTTCCACCTGGCTCCTGCGCGAGAGCCGTGCCGAAGATCACGGTGAGCAGCAGGGCGGCGAGGAGGGAAAGGCTCGTGCGTTTCATGGCAGGTTTTTTGCGACAAGGTCGTTCACGGAAGCACGAGCCGCGAGGCAGGTTGGCGTTCCATCAACTCACGGTGCTTTTCTCAACGCCCCTCTCGGCTTGCGGCTCGGGCTTCCGTGTTGGCGTTAGGTTCGGTTTCCGCGTGGGCGCTGACGTTCGCGTTCAGGCTCTCGTTACTATACGCTTCCGGGTTCGCGCCGGTCCACCAGAGGACTGTATCCATCATACCCCGGACCACGGCCTTCACGACCGGCTTGTCGTGGATCCAAGCCGCGAATTCCTCGCCGTGGGCGATGTAGGCCTCCCGCAGCCAACTCGGGGCCTGCGTCAGCAGCCACTCGCGGAACATGAGCCACTTCGGGTTGTGGATGCCGTAGACCTCTCTCGCCACCCAGCAGGCCCCGAAGTTCGGGTTGAAGCCGAAGGGGAAGCGGTTGATCGTTTGGACGGTCTGGCTGCCGAGCAGGGCGAAGCCAAACATCCGCTCGAAGGGCCCCGTGATCTTGCCGACGACGCTCTCGAAGGCGATCCACTGGTCCTGGGCGATGAAGACCCGGTCACCCGGCAGGATCTGGTAGTTCGTGGCGGTCGAGCCACCCTTCATGATGGCCTCGATGTCCACCGGCAGGATCTGGTCGCAGCCGACGCCCGACGGGGCGGGCCGGGCGATCCACATCTGCTTGCTCGAGAGCCGCGAGAGGCCGTTGATCTGCGAGATCGCGTCGAGCACGGTCTCGTTGCCCGTCACGGGAAACCTCGCGACGTTGTCGCCGAAGCCCGCGCCTTCGGTCACGACGTAATAGACCTTCGAGTTGTAGGAGAAGACGTCCACCGACACGAGCGGCGCGTCGAGGTGCTTCGCGAGCTGCTTCTCGATCGCCTCCTTCGCCTCCTGGAGCGTCATGCCGGTGACGTAGACGGTGCCGTAGGTGCCGAGGTTCACCATCCCGTCGGGGCCGACGAGGTGTTCACCGGAGATCTGCTGCTGCCCCGCGGCCTGCGCGAGCGTGAGCGACACCTGCGGCTCCTTGAGCACCCGCTTCAGATGCCGAAAGACGGAGTCCTGTGCCTCCTCGAGCGACTGGCCGCCGACCATCACCTTCCCGTAGGAGGGCCCGAGGTCGAGCATTCCGCCCGGCTCCACGACGTAGAGCCCGTTGATCGGCTGCTCGAGCAGCGTGCCCTCGACGATCACCTGCAGCGTGTCGAAGCTCTGGATCCGGAAGGGGGGCTTCGGCACGACCCGCAGCGCGTCGATGAGCAGAATGTCGGGCGGCTCGATCACATACGGCGGGAGCGTCACCTTCGCAAGCTCCTTGGCGGGCATCTTCTGCGGATCGGCGGGGCAGCTGGCATCCTTCATCACGGCCTCGGCCGTGAGGTGCTGCGGCCTGCCAAACGTGCTGCAGCCCGTCAGGGCCCCGGCCGCGAGGGCATACGAAGCCACCACGGCCAACCGCATCGATCGACTCCGACTGATTTGTGTGAGCATCGGCGTGATTCCGCGTGTGGCAGGCTGGCCCGTGACCTCGATACGACCGGCAAAGTCGCCGCAATCGTTTCTATCGGCATTTCCTGGGCGTAAACTTTCCCTCCCCGCGACCGGCCTTTGGAAACGTCGTAAACTTGCTCGCAGGAATCCTGCTCCATGCCGCTCCTGCCCCACCAAAACGACCTCTTCCCCCCGGATCTCCTCGACGCGCCCGCCCTCCGGGCCGGCGAGGATTCCCGCTGGGTCGCCTTCTACACGCTTTCCCGTCGAGAAAAGGATCTCATGCGGAAGCTGGAGGCGGGATCGATCCCGTTCTACGGCCCGCTCGTCCGCCGGCGGTTGAGGGCTGCGGGTGGGCGGACTCGCTCGTCCTACGTGCCGCTTTTCCCCGGCTACGTCTTTTCCCTCGTCGATGACGACGCCCGCCGCGAGGCCCTCGCCACCAACACGATCTCCCGCTGGCTGCCGGTGAGCGATCCCGAGCGGCTCGTCGCCGACCTCCGCAACATCCACCAGCTCATCGCCTCCGACCGGCCGCTCACACCCGAGGCGAGGCTCGAACCGGGGCAGCCGGTCCGCGTACGGAGCGGAGCCCTCGCGGGGCTCGAGGGCGTGGTCGTGAAGCGAAAGGGGGAGGAGCGGCTCGTCATCGCCGTGCAGTTCCTCAACCAGGGCGTGTCGATCGAGCTCGAAGACGTGGACCTCGAGAGGCTGTAGGTCGGGATAGGGGATTTTGGAATGACGTGGAGTATTCGTTGCGTTGAACACGGAAGCCCGAGGCCTCATGCGGAAGCCCGAGGCGCAAGCCGAGAGGGGCGTTGGCGTGGCGTCCGAAAAGCGTGCTCATGGAGCCGTTGCAGGAAATCGGAATCGGGGATTTCCTCAACTCCCGTCTCGGCTTGCGCCTCGGGCTTCCGTTTTTTCCTGCAGTTCGCCTGCGGGGAAACTTGCGCCTCGGGCTTCCGTACCCGTTTTGCTTTCAGCTGAGCCGCATGAGTCTCGAGCCCCACATGCCAATCGCCGCCACCGCATCGAAACGGCTTCGGAAATTTCTGAAGTCGCTCGTGCCGACGCGGTCGGCGATCGTCGTCTCGGCGGTGCTCGCGCTCCTGTTTGAAATCGCCTACGTCGTGGCGTTCTACATCCGGGGCGAGCTGCTCGTGCGGCCTGCCGACGCCGACACGATCCTCTCCACGCTCTGGTGGGTGGTCGGCATCAAGCTCGCCGTCTTCTACACCCGCGGCTACTGCCACCGCCGATTTCAGGCGGCCCGGTTCGAAGATCTCAACCGGCTTCTGCGGGCCTCCACGCTCGCGCTCCTGATCGTGACGGCGGTGAACTACTTCGTGTCGCGGAGCGGCGGCTGGGTAACCATCCCGCGGGCGGTCTTGCTGCTCGACTGGGTCGGCACGCTCTTCTTCGTCGGTGGCGCCCAGGCCTTGCTCCGCAGCATCTACGAGGAGATCGTGCCGACGCTGCCGACCGGCTCGGATCGGAAAACGCTCGTCATCGACGCCTCGCCCGAGGGCCGCGAGATCGCGGCCGCCCTGGGCGAGATGCGAGACCAGCGGTATTTCGTGGCCGGGCTGCTGGACGACGACCCGACCCACTACGGCGTCCATGTCGGCCGGGCCCGCGTGCTCGGTCCGGTGGGCGTCGCGCCGGCCTGCGCCGAGCGGCTGCGGGTGTCCGACGTCATCGTGCGGGAAGGAGCGATCTATGGCGGTCGCCTGCGGTCCCTCTGCGATGCGTGCGCCGAGCTCGACGTCCGTGTCAGGATCGCGGAAACTGGCCCCCGCAACGAAAGCCGCCCCGACAACCGCCCTTCGACCATCGGCAAGCTCAAGATCCGCGACATCGAGCTGCGCGACATGCTCACGCGTCCTCAGGCGAAGCTCGACGAAAACGATTCCCGTGTCTTCCCGTTGATCCACGAAAAGTGCATGCTCGTGACCGGGGCCGGCGGCTCGATCGGCAGCGAGATCTGCAGGCAACTCGTGCGGTTCCTGCCGGCGAAGCTCGTGCTCGTCGAGCGGTCGGAGGCCGCGCTCTTCACGATCGATCGGGAGCTTCGCGAGCGGCATCCGACCGACGGGATCGAGATCGTGCCGGTGTTGTGCGACGTCGCCAACCGCCGGCGGACGGAGCAGCTCCTGAAGGTCCACCGCCCGTCGGTGGTGCTCCACGCGGCGGCCTTCAAGCATCTTCCGCTCATGGAGTCGCACCCGATCGAGGCGATCGAAAACAACACGCTTGCAACGGCTTCGCTCGCGGAGCTGGCGGCCGCCGCCGGTGTCGAGACGTTCGTCGCGCTTTCCACCGACAAGGCGGTGAACCCATCGAGCGTGATGGGGGCCTCGAAGCTGCTCGCGGAGCGGTTCCTCCAGTCGTTCGCGAAGGAAAGCTCGACGAAGTTCGTCGTCGTCAGGTTCGGCAACGTGCTCGCCTCGAGCGGCAGCGCCGTCCCGATCTTCGAGTCGCAGCTCGCCCACCGGCAGACGATCACGATCACGCACCCCGACGTCCGCCGCTACTTCATGACGATCGACGAGGCGGCGCAGCTCGTGCTCCTGGCGGCCGCGGTGGGAGAGCAGGGGGGCACGTTCGTGCTCGAGATGGGCGAGCCGATCCGCATCGTCGACATGGTCCACAGCCTCGCCTACGTCATGCAGATTCCGCAGGATGAGGTGGATGTCCGCTACTGCGGCCTGCGGCCGGGGGAGAAGCTCGACGAGGAGCTGTTCTTCTCCGACGAGCTGCAGAGCCGCACGACGAGCCCGCTCGTCGTGCAGGTGAGCCGGCCGGCCCGGCCGCTCGCCGAGGTCCGCCACTGGATCACCGACCTGCTCGTCGCGATCGAGAAGGGGCCGGCGGAGGCCGGGCGGGTGCTTCTCGACATCGCCGAGCGGGATTGCCCGGCCGCCGGCCGGCACGAGGTCGTGGGGCGGGAACGGCCGGCCCGGGAGGCGAAGCCAGCCGCGAGCTCGCTCTGGTCGGCGCTCTTCGTCGAGCCGCGGGAGGCGTCGCCGTGAGGATCCCGTTCGTGCGGCCCGACCTTCCCGAGACGAGTGGCGTCGCAGCCGCGTGCGGCGAGATCGTGGAGTCGGGCATCCTCACGAAGGGGCCGCGGCTCGCGGGGTTCGAGGCGGCCGCCGCCGAGGTCCTCGGCGTTCGGCACGCGATCGGCGTTTCCAGCTGCACGGTCGGTCTCGCCCTGCTCATGCAGAGCCTGAAGCCGCTGCAGCCGCCGGGGAGATCGGAGGTGATCCTGCCGAGCTTCATGTTCCTCGCCGGTCCGGCGGCGATCGTGTGGGCGGGGCTCGTGCCGGTGTTCGTCGAGGTCGATCCGGCGACGTGGACGATCGATCCCGCCGCCGTCGAGGCCGCTATCACTCCCCGCACGTTCGCGATCCTCGGCTGCCACACGTTCGGCGTGCCGTGCGCCATGACCGAACTCGAGCGGATCGGCACGACCGCCGGCGTGCCCGTCGTCTTCGACGCGGCCCACGCCTTCGGCTCGAAGGTGAACGGCCGCCAGGTCGGCCGCGAGGGGCTCGCGCAGGTCTTCAGTCTCTCCCCCACGAAGCTCGTCGTGGCCGGTGAAGGGGGGATCGTGGCGACCGACGACGACTCGCTCGCGGCGGCCGTGCTCGAGGCGAGGGAATACGGCAACGACGGCAGCTACGGCTGCCGCGTGCCCGGGCTCAACGGCCGTCTCATGGAAATGGCCGCGGCGGTCGGCCATGCCTCGCTCGCCCGCTTGCCGCAGACGGCGGCCCATCGCGCCCAAGCCGCGGCGTCCTACGCGGCCGTGCTCGGCGGGCTGCCCGGCATCGGCCTCCAGAAGATCCCCGAAGGGGCGACGACGAGCTGGAAGGATTTTTCGATCACGATCGACCGCGACGCCTTCGGGGCGTCCCGGGACGAGGTCCGCGCGGCCCTCGCCTCGCACGGCGTCGATTCGCGGGCCTACTACTCGCCCGCCTGTCACCGCATGGAGGCGTTTGCGGACTACCACGCGGGCCGCGGCCCGCTGGCGCTCACCGACCGGCTGGCCGCCACGAGCCTTTCGCTGCCGATGGGCCGGCATGTCGGGCCCGACGAGGCCCGCGCGATCGCGGGCATGATCGCGGAGGTGGGCCGCCGATGAACGCTCCGGCTCCCGAGCCCGCCCTGCTCTTTCCGACGTTCGACTCGCTCGAGTCGGCGATCTGGCCCGGCTTCTCGATCGCGGTGTTCATCGCGTCGGCGGCGATCGTGGACATGGTCGTGATCCTTGCCTCGCGGTGGAAGCTCGTGGACCTGCCCAACCTGCGAAGCGCCCACGCGTTGCCGACGGCCCGCGGCGGCGGCATCGCGATCGTCATCACGATGACGCTCGCCACGATCGCCGTCGCGATCCGTTGGCCAAACGTTCTCCTGCCGCTGCTCGGCGCGATCCTGCCCGCGGTGGCGATCGGCGTCGTCGGCGCGATCGACGACATCCGCCCGCTTCGCGCTACCGTGCGGCTCGCCATCCAGATTGCAGCGGCGATCGCGATCACGGCGATCGTCGGCCCGATCCGGTCGGTGGCCCTGCCGCTCGTCGGCACGTTCGACCTTGGCAGTGCCGGCTGGCCGATCACGGTGATCTGGATCGTCGGGTTGACCAACGCCTTCAACTTCATGGACGGCATCGACGGCATGTGCGGCGTGCAGGCGTGGGTGGCGGGGCTCCTGGTGGCCATCGTGGGGCTTGCCTTGTGGGTTCCGCCGCTGATGGTGCTCGGGGCGTGCCTTGCCGCGGCGGTCGCGGGATTCCTCGTCTTCAACTGGCATCCGGCGAGGATCTTCATGGGGGACGTCGGGAGCGCCTTCCTCGGCACGTTCTTCGCGGCGATGCCGCTGCTCTTCCCGGAGACCCTGCGACCGCTGGTGTTCGTGCCGTTCGTGTTGGTCGTCTGGCCGTCGATCTTCGACGCGGGCGCGTCCGTGGTCCGACGGATCTGGAACGGCCACAACCCGATGGTTCCCCACCGCGAATTCTTCTTCCACCGGCTCGTCCGCAGCGGGGTCACCCATGGTCGGGTGTCGCTGCTCTACGGCCTTCTTGCGGCGATCGGCGGGGTCGCTGGCGTGGCGATGCTCCTGCCCGAGGTGCCGGAGTGGGTGAAGGCCCTGATGCCGCTGTGGCTCGTGGTGATGCCCGCGGCGCTTGCCTGGGGGGTAGAATCCCGCTGCGCAAAAGTAGGGGTGCTCGCGCCGCCGGGATCCGTTTCCCACTCGCCATCCTCTTCATCTTTGTGAAGCTCTCGCCGTCGAAGCCCCATGCCCGCCGCCCTTTCGGTTCCCGACATGCCCGCCAAGCCCGCTGCCGCCAGCCGGCCCGCCCCGGCGCGGCCCGACAGCCTCTATGCGCTGGGCCTGAAGCGGGCATGCGATCTCGTGGCGGGAATCGTTTTGCTCGTGTGCCTCGCGCCCGTGATCCTCGTGACGGCCGTGATCGTGTGGCTCGCGATGGGGAGGCCGATCTTTTTCTTCGACAAGCGAAGCGGTCGCGACGGCGTGCCGTTCACGCTCGTGAAGTTTCGCTCGATGCTGCCGGCTCGCGAAGGTGACGCCGACGCCGACGGGTCGGGCGACGGCGACCGGCTCACGCCGTTCGGCAGGCTGCTGCGGCGAACGAGCCTCGACGAACTGCCGCAGCTTGCCAACGTCGTGATCGGCGACATGAGCCTCGTCGGCCCGCGGCCGCTGCCGGAGCGGTATCTCTCCCGCTATTCGAGCAGGGAAGCCGCGAGGCTGCTCGTGAGGCCCGGGCTCACCGGCTGGGCCCAGATCCACGGCCGCAACGCGGTGGCCTGGCCCGAACGGCTCGAACTGGACGTTCGCTACGTCGAGATGCTCGGCCGCTGGTACGGGCCGCTGGTCGATCTCTGGATCGTCGCCCGCACGACCGGTCAAATACTCGTCCAGGCCGTCACCGGCCGCGGCATCTCCGCCCCCGGCAACCCCACCATGCCCGAATACAACCCCGATTACCGGCCCTCTCCCCAACGCCACGCCACCGCCCCTCTCGGCTCGCGCCTCGGGCTTCCGGATGAGCCGAATCGCCGAACATGACCCCGCCCGTGTCCAATACCACCCGCGACGTCTTTTCCGCAGTGTCGGCCTCGATTGCCGCCGTCCTTCGCGACACGGGCCGATCCCCCCGGCCTCTCGAGCCTTCCACGCTTCTCTCGGCCGACATCGGCCTCGATTCGCTCGATCTCGCGCAGACGGTGGTGATCTTGGAGCGTACCCTTGCGGTTGATCCGTTCAGGACGGCGCCGGCGGAGGGCGGCCGTCCGGCGATCCGCACGGTGGGCGATCTTGTGTCGCTCTACGAACGGGCTGTCGCCGCGACGTCCAACCAGTTCACGAATCAGGCGGATTTTTCCGAAAGGGTTTCCGAAAAATGACCATCGCATCGGCCGATGCCGTGTCGCTTTCCCATCTCTTCCCCACGATCCTCGATGCCCCGGTGGAAGACCGGCTCGCCACGGCGATCTGCGCGGTCGCGGCGGAGGTGCCGGATCGGGCCGCGATCGTCTCGAGCGCGGGCGTGAACATCGGCTCCACCTCCACGCTCTACCAGCGATCGACGACCGACTACGCGAATCTCGCCCGCCGCATCACGCAGCTGGAAGCGAGGCTCGCCGAGACCCGTCCGATCGGCATCGTCGCCCGCGCGAAGCGGGTGGAGTCGCTCATCGCGATCGCGGCGGCCTGCGGCCGGCAGCATGTGCCGCTTGCGATCCTCGCCGAAGACGCCCGCGATCTGATCGGCGAGCTTCACGACTGGCTCATCCTCGACGACTCGCTCATCGTTCCCGACCTTCCCCCGGGCACGCTGCCGCGGAGCGAGTTCGAGACGGTGCCCCCCCGCATCGTCGTGGCAACGAGCGGCACGAGCGGCCCGCCGAAGCTCGTGGACCACTCCTGGGATTCGCTCCTGGCGGCCGCGAGGCTCGCCGAGCAGTGGCAGGGCCGCGGCTGGCTTTTGGTCTACGACGCGACTCGGTGGGCCGGCATCCAGGTCTGGCTCCAGGCCCTGCTCACGGGCGGTCGGATCGTCGTGCCCGCCAGCCGTGATCCCGACACGGTCGTCCGCGCGGTGGTGGACGACGAGGTCGCGATCCTTCCAGGCACTCCCACGCTCCTTCGCCGCGTGCTCACCTCCGCCGACCGCGACCTGCTCTCGGGCAACGTGGTGGAGCGGATCACGCTCGGCGGCGAGGCGGCCGACGGACCGCTGCTCGAGATGGTTCAGGAGGTGTTTCCGCGGGCGAAGGTGACGCAGGTCTACGCCACGACAGAGCTTGGGGAAGTGTTTCGCGTCACCGACGGCAAGGCGGGCTTCCCGGCCGCGTGGATCGGCAAGTCGCTGCCGGGCGGGGCGCATGTCCGCGTGCGTCGCGACGGCGAACTGCTCGTGCAGCTCCACCGCGACACGGCCGAGGTGGCCACGGGCGACCTGGTCGAGCAGACGGGCGACCGCTACGAGTTCGTCGGCAGGCGAAGCGACGTGATCGTCGTCGGCGGGGCGAAGGTTTATCCGAAGCGGGTCGAGGAGGTGCTCCGCGACGTGCCTGGCGTCGTCGAGGCGAGGGTCTACGCGGTGCCCAGCCCGATCACCGGGGAGCTGGTGGCCGCGGAGATCGTGCCGGCAGCCGAGGCGGATGGCGGGCGTATTCGCGATGCCGCGATCGCGCGGTGCCGCGAGAAGCTCGAACCCCACGCCGTGCCGCGGGTGGTCGATTGCGTTGAGAAAACGGCGACGACCGCCGCCGGCAAGACTCCCCGCCGCGGCCGCTAGCGACGCGTGCCGCAAGCCCGATGAACGCAGCAGCATGACCGCAGCCCCATGACCGCAACGTCGCTCATCTCCGGCGGTTCACGCGGCCTGGGCCTGGCAACCGTCGAGCGGCTGCTCGCCCGCGGCGACCATGTCGCCACCTTCTCGCGATCGAGCTCCGCCGAGCTTGCCGCCCTCGCCGCCAAGTATCCTGACCGGCTCCTCACGGCCACGTTCGACGCCGCCGACTCCGGCGCCGTGCAGGCGTTTGTGCGCACCGCGGCCGACCGTTTCGGCGGCATCACCCACTGCATCGCGAATGCGGCGGTCGCCTACGAGGGCGTGCTCGCCATGATGCGAGACGACGAGATCGACCACATGCTCGCCGTAAACCTCCGCGGCACGATCCTGCTCGTCCGTGAGGCCGTCCGCGCGATGCTCGGCGGCCCGGCCAAACCAGCCGACGCCGCGGCTGCCGACGGCCGGTCGATCGTCGTGATCTCGTCGGTGGTCGCCACGCACGGCTCGCCGGGGCTGTCGGTCTACGCCGCGACGAAAGCGGGCCTCGAGGGCTTCGCGAGAAACCTCGCCCGCGAGCTGGGCCCCCGCGGCATCCGCGTCAACGCGATCGCCCCCGGCTTCCTCGCGACGGATCTCTCGGCGAGCCTGCCGGAGGAACACCGCCACCGCATCGAGCGTCGCACGCCGCTTGGCCGCCTCGGAACCCCCGCCGACATCGTCGGCGCGATCGACTTTCTCACGAGCCGCCGCGCCGCCTTCATCACGGGCCAGATCCTCCCGATCGACGGCGGCTCCAGCTGACAGCCCGCCGCCCATCCACGCTCCCGCCCACGCTGCCGCCCACGCGCCCGTCCACGCCGCCCGTCCACGCGCCCGCCCACGCGCCCGCCCACGCGCCCACGCTCCCTACGGAAGCCCGAGGCGCAAGCCGAGAGGGGCGTCAGGGTTGCGCCAAGAACCGGATGGTTTGGCAAAACAGCATCGATTGTGAGCGTTTCTGAGTGACTCGACGCCGCCTTTTTGCGCCTCGTCAAGCTCCCTCTCGGCTTGCGCCTCGGGCTTCCGTTTAGCGCACCTATCCGCCTAACCACCCAACCATTCGAGGTAGCTGCGGAGCCGCGCCGTCGCGTCGGGATCTCCGGTCATGATCGCCCGCTCGAGGCGGCGACGGGCGGTCCGCCGGCTCGCGACCGCCCTCACGAAGAGGGCAAGATCGGCCCCGCAGCGGCGGCAGATATCGCGGGGCGACTGGCCCGCCCGACAGACAGGGCACTCGATCGCGAAGTCGTCAGCTGCCGGTTCGATCATCCAGTCGCCCCCGTCAGCCGGCCGCGTAGAAGAGCAGGTCGTCGAGCTCGGCAACCAAGCCTCCAAGCAGCGGCTCGTCGCCGGCGATGGCCGCCTCCTCGATCAGCCGCAGCAGCCGTTCGACGTCGGCGGTGTCTTCGGGCCCAAGCCCGGGAAGCGCCTGCCGGGCCCGGCGGACGACCGCCTCGTGAGGCCGACCGGCCGACGCGGTCGCCGGCTCGTGCCGCCCGGCCTCGAAGCCGCCGGCGTCATCAGCCGGTAGCATGGCCACCCCGGTGAGGGCGGCGAGACGCTCCGCCGCGGCCGAGGCATCCTTTTCCTGCATTCGCGAGAGCGCTCCGACGATCGCCAGCCGCTGCGAGATGCCCGAGCGGCTCTCCACGGCCATGACCTGGAGCGTGCCGTCGAGTGACAGCTCGAACCGCACCAGGATCTTCCCGTCGCAGTCGGCCGAGGCGTTGAGCCCCTCGAGCTTCAGGCGGCCGATCTCGCGGTTTTCCTCGAGCCGCGGGCTTTCTCCCTGTAAGACCGGAATGAGGGCCAGGTCTTGATCGTCGCCGTGCGTGGAAAAGAGGTCCTCGTAGCGGGCCGGGAGCGGCGAGTTGCGTCGCAGGATCGGCACGAACGAGAGCTGTTCGCTCCACGGGCTGCCGCAGACCGCGGCAATGCCGAGTGTGTGGGTGGCGACGTCCACGAGCACCGGTCCGACCGCCTGGCCCGCGATCGAAGCGGCCTGCGTGGCCGCCCCGAGCGCCACGGCGAGGTCGGGGTCCACGCTCCACCGCGGCTCCCGGCGCAGCTCGTCGCGGAGCCGCTGCTGCACCAGCGGCGTGCGGGTCGAGCCGCCCACCAGGATCAGCTCGTCGATCTGCGAGAGCGCGAGCCCCGAGTCGCGGATCGCCGTGTCCACGCAGCCGATCGTGCGATCGACGAGGCCCGAGATCAGTTCGTCGTATTCATGACGGGCCACTTCCACGTCGAGGCTGACCCGCCGGCCGCGGACCATGACGATGAACTCCTCCACGACCTGCACGCTCGCCGCCGTGGAAAGCGCGCACTTGGCCCGTTCGCACGCGGTGAGCAGCCGCCAGCGGGTGCCGGCGTCGGCCATGAGATCGTGGTCGTGCTCCTGCTGGAAGCGGGCGGCGACGTGGCGGGCGAGCAGCTCGTCGAAGTCGTCGCCGCCAAGGCTCGTGTCTCCCTTGCTCGAGAGCACCTCCACCACGCCCCGCTCGATCCGCACGATCGAGACGTCGAACGTGCCGCCGCCGAGGTCATAGACGATCACGTGCCGCCTGTCTGTCGAGCCGGCGTGGTAGACGAGGCTGGCGGCGGTCGGCTCGTTGATGATCCGCTCCACGGTGAGACCGGCGAGCCGGCCCGCCTCCAGGGTGGCCTGTCGCTGCGGCTCGTCGAAGAAGGCCGGCACGGTGATCACCGCGCGGCTCACCGGGCAGCCCAGGGCCCGCTCGGCCCGCTCCTTGAGCGACCGCAGGATCACGGCGCTGATCTCCTGGGGCGTATAGTCCGTGCCGGCCAGTGAAAGCTTCACGGCCTGCCCCATTCTCCGCTTCACCGAGGCGATCGTGCGGTCTGGAAAGGCCGCAAGCTGGTTGCGTGCCGCCTCCCCAACGAGCAGCCGGCCATCGGCGGCCAGGCCCACCACCGATGGCACGAGTGCGTTGCCCTCCTCCTCGAGAACCCGCGGCCGGCCGTCAAGGCAGACGGCGACCACGCTGTTGGTCGTCCCCAGGTCGATGCCGATCACCGGCGAGCTGATCGTTTCGTCATGCATGTGCGTCATCTACCCTCCGTTGTCTACTCTCTGTCGTCATCGTGACACCTTCACCTCTGCCGGCCGCAGCACCGTGCCGTTGAGCAGGTAGCCTGGCCGGTATTGCTCGGCCACATGCCCCTCGGGCACGTCGGCATCCTCGACGACGTCCACTGCCCGCATCCGCTCGGCATCGAACGGCTCGTGAACCGCGTCGATCCGCCGCAGGCCCGCCTGCGCCATCAGCCGCCGCGTCCGCACGAGCAAAAGCTCCAGGCCCTGCCCGGCGTCGGCGAGCGCCGTCGCGGCCGCGGCGAGCGATTGCTCGGCCGACTCCAGGCGGCTTTGGCCGGCCTCGGTCGCCTGCTCGACCGCCTCGTCAAAAACCCCCCTGAGCCGTTTGAGCAGACCGGCTGCCAGCGACCGAACGAGCCGTGGCGACCGCGCGAGACAGTCGTCCCACGCCGCAGCGGAATCGACGGAACTGCCGTCGGCCGGCTGCTCGTCCTCAGGCGGCCCGCTCGCTGCGTCCTCGACGTCCTGCCCGTCCGCGACAGCCTCGAAGCTCACGCTCTCGGCCTGCTCCGCCAACGCGACGGTCGCCCGCTCGAGGCTCTCCTCGATCTCGGCGAGGGCGAGGGCCAGCCCGCGGAGTGCGTCGCCGGGGGCGGGGGCGGGGGCGGGGGCGGGCGGCGTCTGCCGGGCGGCCGCGACGACGGCCGTCTCCAGGCGGTCGAGCCGATCGGCAAACTCACGCCCGGCCCGTACCTGGAGCTTGAGTTCGTGCCGCAGCGCCGTGAACGCCGCCACGATGTCGGCCGCGCCGAGCAGCCCGTGCTCGTCGGGAGATTCCTGGTCCAATCCTTCTCCCTCGTCGTTCATGCGTCCCCTTCCGCTGCAGCACTGGCTTTCGGTGCAGCACTGGCTTTCGGTGCAGCACTGGCTTTCGGTGCAGCACTGGCTTTCGGTGCAGCATTGCCTGCCGGTGCAGCATTGCCAAGCGCGAGCAGAAACCGCACCGGCAGCCGCGGTGGGCGAGCGGCAGCGGCCGCGACGATCGCCTCGAGGTCGGGCCGTTGCGACGGTGGCTCGAACCGCGCCGCAGCAACCTCGAGCGGCTCGCAAAACGCCTGCATCGCGGCGTGCAGGGCCCGAAACCGCTCCGGCTCGCGGTCGGGTGGATGCCTTCGCACCGCGTCGAGATACGCGATCCGAGCCTCCTCGGCGGTGGCCGTGGCCGGAATACCGAGCACAAGATGGGGCAGGTGCATCGCGAAACCTACTTTCTTACTACCCCGAGCACGATGTTGTTGACAGTGGTTTTCGGCTGACTGAGCGGCACCACGGTCCCACGGAAGCCCGAGGCGCAAGTTTCCCTGCAGGCCGAGTTGCGAAAACCCCGGAAGCCCGAGGCGCGAGATACC
>DHLZ01000266.1 GCA_002405515.1 Planctomycetaceae bacterium UBA4655 | reverse complement strand
TGAGATATGGTGCGATCGCCCTGACCGGTGGACGGCCGACCGCGTGAAGTTCGTGTTCGGCATGCCTGCGATGCGGAATCTCTACGAACACGCAGAAAACCTCCCGCGAAATGCCTGGAAGGAGCTCGCGCGGCCTGCCAAATACGACGTGAAGACCAAGCCGCGGCGACGGCCGACAAATGTCAAGCAGCAGGTCGTGGAGGATCGCGAGTTCACGGACATCCGGCTTGCCAAGGAGCACGTCGCGGAATTCCGCTACCGCCCCTGCAAGTGCGATCGGGACTACCGCATCGTGGTGGTCTGGAAGGACCTCGAGGTTCACAAGGGCCAACGCAAGCTGTTCGATGACGTCCGGTGCTTCTTCTACATCACCAACGACTTCCGCAAGTCGGCCGAGGCGATCGTCTTCGAGGCCAATCACCGCTGCAATCAGGAGAACCTGTTCGCGCAGCTCAAGGGCGACGTTCACTCGCTCTCGGCGCCCGTTGACACGCTCCTGAGCAACTGGGCCTACATGGCAATCGCGTCGCTGGCGTGGAGCCTGAAAGCCTGAATGGCGCTCACGCTGCCCGAAGACGGTCGCGACGCGGAGCAACGCCGCACCGAGAAGTACAAGCTGCTGCGGATGGAGTTCACCACCTTCCGCCGCGCGTTCATGGCGGTGCCGGCTCAGATCATCTCGACGGGCAGGCGGATCGTGTTCCGCCTCCTGTCGTGGAACGCGTGGCAGCACGTCTTCTTCCGGCTGCTCGATCAGCTGCGTACGCCGCTGCGATGCTGACGACGCAGCATGAAGCCGGAGTTCGGATGCTCCGGTCCCCAATCACCCCTGACTGCACGACGTGCAAACGAGATCGACATGAGACTTCCGACAACCCGAGCCACACAAACGGCCCTCACGGCGCCGGAAGGGAAAAGTCTGCCCACGCGCCTCATGCCGAAATGGCAGGACAAGGCGGTTCGCATTCGCTTGTTTAAGGACTAGAGCTGCATATCGAGGCACTTCCGCAGCCTGTGTGATCGCTCCGCTCGCTCGAGGGTGCCGCGGGGTTCAATGCTGCGCGATGGTTGACGCTCTCACTGCCTCAGGCACCCTCACCCGGCCTGCGGCCGGCCTCTCCCACAGGGAGAGGCGTTGTCTTGCCGACCTGGCAGTTCCGGCACCTCAGGGCACCTGGCTGCCGTGCCGAACAGGAGTGGCCAGGCCCCCGATTTCCCCGGTATCCTCTCGTCCGCCGCGACGGCGGTTATCCGGCACAAGCGAGGGCATGCCACCGATGATGCGAGAGACCGACCGGATATCCCCGGACGAACTCAAGGCGTTCTGCGTGGCCGCCATGCAGGCGGCCGGGGTGACGGCGCACGACGCCGACACGACCGCGGAGGTCCTGGTCACGACCGACACGTGGGGCACCCACACCCACGGCACGAAGCAGCTCCGGAACCTGCTGAAAAACTTCCGCGAGGGCCGGATGGACATCAAGGCGCGGGCGGAGCTGTGCGGCGAAGGCCCCGGCTGGGCACGGTTTGACGGGCATCACGCGTTGCCGATGCCGAGCTCGGTGCTGGCGATGCAGACCGCGGTGAAGAAGGCGGAGAACACCGGCATTGCCATCAGCACGGTCAACAACAGCGGCCATTACGGCGCGGCCGGCTACTACGCCTGGCTGGCCACCCGCCAGGACATGATCGGCCTGAGCTTCACCAACGTGGATCCGGGCGTCGCCGCGCCCGGCTCGCGGGGGTCGGTGCTGGGCACCAACCCGTTGGCCTACGCCGTGCCGACCGGCCGGGAACACCCGATCATGCTCGACATCGCCACCAGCGTGGTGGCGGCCAGCAAGATCTACGCACTGCGGTCCCTGGGCAAGCCGCTTCCCGAAGGCTGGATCACCGATGGCGACGGTCTGCCGACCACCGATCCTGGCCAGTATCCGCTGGCCGGGGCGCTGCTGCCGATGGCCGGCCACAAGGGCTACGGAATCGGGTTGATGGTCGAGGTTCTGACCGGCGTCCTGGCGGGCGGCGCGTTTGGCAGCGACGTGCTGAGCTGGGTGTTCGGCGACGCCAAGCCGGTCAACCAGTCGCACACCTTCATCGCGATCAACGTCGGCGTGTTCGAGCCGGTCGCGGAGTTCAAGGAACGGACCGACGCCCTGATCCGGCAGATCAAGAACGCGCCGAAGGCCAAGGGGGCCGACCGAATCTGGCTGCCGGGCGAGAAGGAATGGGAATACCGCGAACAGGCGTTGGCGAACGGGATGTCGCTGCCGGCCGACGTGCGGGCGAGTCTGCAAGGGCTGGCCGAGGATGTCGGGATCACCGCGGCGTTCCTGGCGTGACGACTCCCTCCCAACCATCCGAGCAGCCGTCACCGGAAGTGGGTGGCCATCGGCCGTTGCGGTCCCGCCGGCTGTTCGTCGGTCTGCTCATCGGCGTCGTCTTGGGGCTGGTGGCGAATCGGTTCGGATCGGGCACCGCGATGGCCGAGACCGCGGTGGCTGCGGCCGAGGTCGTCGGAAACCTGTTTCTGCGGCTGCTGTTCGTGATGGTGGTTCCGCTCGTGGTTTCGGCGCTGGCGCTGGCCGTCGCCGAGATCGGCGACCTCGGCAAGCTCGGCCGTCTCGGCCTGGCCACGCTCGGGATGACAGTCCTGCTGTCGGGCTCCGCCGTGATCGTCGGCATCGGGCTCTCGAACCTGATCCGGCCCGGCGATGCGATCGCGGCGGCACGAGGCGGCGGAGATGGCGGCGCTGGCGAAGCCGCCGAGGCCGAGACGGAACGCCTGCTCGCCCAGACGACGGGCATCAAGAAGATCCGCCAGATCATCATCGACATGATTCCGCAGAATCCGCTCCAGGAGATGGCCGGGGCGATCGACGGCAGCTCGAAGGGCAACGGCATGCTGGCGGTGATGGTGTTTGCGTTGTTGCTGGGGGCTGCCATCGCGGCCCGTCCGGTCGAATGCCGTCCTCTCGTGGGGTGGCTCGAGGCGTGGAACGCGGTGGCCATGACGGTCATCGGCTGGGGCATGGCCCTGGCCCCGCTCGGGGCGGGCTGCCTCGTGTTCGCCACGGTCGCCCGGCTCGGCCTCGACGCACTCCTGTCGCTCTTCTGGTTCGCCTTCACGGTGCTCGCGGGCTTCGCCATCCAGTTTCTGCTCGTCTATCCCGCGGTCCTGCTCGCCATGAGCCCGTTTCGGCCGCTCGATTTCTTCCGCCGGTCGGCGGAGGCGATGCAGATCGCGTTCGGGACCTCTTCGTCGAACGCCACGCTCCCCACCGCCCTCAAGGTCGCGGAGCACGATCTCGGCCTTCGCCGGGACGCCTCGCGTTTCGTGCTCACGGTGGGGGCGACCGGCAACCAAAACGGGACCGCGCTGTTCGAGGGCGTCGTCGTGCTGTTTCTCGCCCAGGTGTTCGGCGTCTCGCTCACCTCGGGCCAGCAGGTTCAGGTCGTGCTCATGTCGATGCTCGCGGGCATCGGAACCGCCGGCGTGCCCGGGGGATCGCTGCCGTTGGTGGCGGTCATCGCCCAGTCGGTCGGCGTGCCCGCGGAGGGCATCGGTCTCATCCTCGGCGTGGACCGGGTTCTCGACATGTGCCGCACCGTGCTGAACGTGACGGGAGACCTCGTCGTCGCGGCCTGCGTCGCCGGAAGCGACGAAAGCCATGGACGGGTCCATGGCAACTCATGAACCAGTTCGGGCGTTTGGCATGGGCTCACTGAACGCGATCGCATCGACAATCGCGCGGCTGTTCGTGACGCCGTATGAGGCCGACGAGGCCTACGACGGTTTTTTCGCGCGGCTCCAGTGGCAGGAGGAGCCGCGGGCGAGGGCAGGGGTGGCCGTCTTGTCGCGGGACGAGGGGCGGCGGCTCTTCGGCGTCGACCTCGCGAAGCGGGGCATCCAGCCCGTCTTCCTGCGTATCGAGAACCGATCGGCAGGGAGCCTGCGGCTGCAGATGGTGGGGCTCGATCCCAGATACTTCACGCCGCTCGAGGCGGCGGCCGCGAACCACTTTTCCTTCCTGCGGCGGCTGTCGGCCTTCGGCCTGATCGGCTGGCTTTTTCTGCCGGTGTTGCTGCTCGCGCCGCTGAAACTCGTGACGGCCTGGCGTGCCAACGGCCGGATGGACAGGGTGTTTCGCCGCCGCGGTTTTCGGCTGGGGCCGATCGACGCGGGCTCGACCGCGGAGGGATTCGCCTTCACGACGCTCGACCTCGGCACGAAGGCGGTGCACGTGAGGCTCGTGCCGATGGGGAGCATTCGCGAGAGCATCGAGCGGGCGCTCCCCGGCGGCGGCGAATACGCGGCCCATGGGGGCGAGCAGTCGGAAGCGATCTGCTTCGATTTCACCGTGAGCGTGCCGGGGATTGCGGCCGACTATCTCGACCGCGACTTCTCCCGCATCCGGCCGGCCGATGCCGTCGAGCCCTGCCGGATCGAATCGCTCGTGGAGAAGCTCGAGGCGATGCCCGCGGCCACGACGAACCCGCGGGGCACCCACGGCGGCGACCCCGTGAACCTCGTCGTGATCGGCGACTTCGACCTGCTTCTTGCGGCCTTCGCGGCGCGCTGGGACGAGAGCGAGTCGATCACCCCCGGCACCTGCTGGAAGACCGTGCGGGCCTTCCTGCTCGGATCCAACTACCGCTATTCCCCCGTGAGCCCGCTCCATCTCTTCGGCCGCGAGCAGGACATCGCCCTGCAGCGGACGCGGCGGTCGATCAACGAGCGGATCCACCTGCGGCTGTGGCTCACGACGCTGGAGTTCATGGAGCTGCCGGTCTGGGTAGGGCAGGTGAGCCGCGACATCGGCGTGAGGTTCACGACGAAGGCCTGGAACCTGACGACCCACCGGATCGATCCCGACGTCGACGAGTCGCGGGACTACGTGATCGAGGATCTCATGATCGCCGGGCGGGTTGCGGCGGCGGGCTACGTCGGCGGCGTCGGGGCCTGCGGTCCGGCCCGGCCGCGGCGGAACCTCACGGGCGACCCCTACACGACCGACGGCCGCCGGGCCGTGATCCTCCTGCGCGGCCGCTAGCCAAAAAGGTGCCAGCCACCAAATCTGGGCAATCTGGCGGCTGAGTCAGCCGGACCAGGCGGCCCGCCGGGCGACGCAGGGACGCCCCTGTCGTCGCAGCGTGGCCCCCAGGTCAAGGTTCGCGGCTGTCTGCCGCACCCACGCGTCGTCACCAAAAGGCCGGCCGCGTGTCGCACATGTTCGCAGGCTCTGGAGTTCTCCCTCGTTCTGCGGCCCGTTTACCCATTCGATCCACCGCTCGCCATGCCGCTGAGCCGGCTGCGGAACCGGCCAATCAGCGAGCGGAATCGGGCCGCACGACGACGCTTGCCCCAGGCTCGACCACGGCCAGTCTTCGGCCCGGACGACGAGATTTGCCCGCAGCGGATTCCGCTCCACATAGCGAATCACGGTTTGGAAGTAGACCTCGGTCTGGATGGGGAAGGATCTGTATCGTCCCTGGTACAGATGCCCTTGGCCGATTTCTTGGTGCGCCTTCTTCCATCGCTTTACGTGCAGATTCGAGACGTGCTGCACGAACGCCGGCAGATCGCCGTCGTGCTCGGGCCACAGCACCATGTGCCAGTGGTTCGGCATCACGCAATACCCGCAGATTCGCATCGGGCGGGTCCGCAGGGCCTCCGCCACAACGGCGACGAACTCCGCATAGTCAGTTGCCGACTCAAAAATGGTCCGTCGCCCCACGGCGCGGTTCAGCACGTGGAACGGCAATCCTCCGGGCGCGAGTCGTCGTGGGCGTGGCATGAACACATGTATACTCAATCTCCTGGTCCGCGCCAACTTGCCCAGATTTGGTGGCTGGCACCTTTCAAGGCCTTCGCCGGCGAGCGGGAATTTGCTACGCTGATTTGCCCCCGGGGCGGTAGGTGCCGAGCGAGGACGAAGAGCGGCCTTCGCCCCATTTTTGCGAGGATCCCATGAGAAGCCTGACGACGGCGACCGTGATCGCCGCCTCCCTGGCGGCGGTCGTCGCCGCCCATGCGGAGGAGAAGACGCCCCCGCAGCCGTCGGCCGCGACCGGAAAATCCGCGGTGAAGACCGAGGCGGCTCCGACGCTGGAGGGGGTGAACGAGTCTTTGGCTGCGCTGGCTGCCAAGGCCGAGGCGGCCCGGGCGAACCCCCGCGAGGACCATCGCGACGCGGTGAGCACCCTCAACTTGATTCCGACCATTCGCCAGCACCTGGCCGTGCGACGTTCGACGATGGCGTGGAGTGCCTCGGACACGACCGCCGCACAGATGGAGACCCCCGCGTTCCGGTCCGCCTGGAGCAAGATCGCCGCCGATCTTCTCAACCTGACCAGGGCGAAGAACGTCGCCTCCATCGACAGGATCCAGGCCGCCGTGGCGAGCCTGCCCAAGGACCTGGCCGAAGCCGACGCCGACCTCGAGAAGGTCGTCGCCCTTCAGAAGCGGTTTCATGCCCTCGAGAAGGAATTCGACGTCGATGGTTGGGTGCAGGAATTGGGCCGAGAGAAGGACCTGCTCCAAAGCCGTGTCCGGGAGTTCGCCTCGTCGCTCGACGGCTTCGTCGATCTGCTCGCGTGCAGGGCAAGCGGCGACCACGACCGCGCGTTGATGCTCGGCACGACCGCCCTCAACTTGCAGCAGCGGGCAGGGAGGGCGCCGCTGACCGGTGCGATCAAGAAGCAGGTCGACGAACTGGTGGCGGAACGGGAAAAGTCCGCCCGGCGGCTGCTCGCCGAGGCCCATGCCAAGGTCACGAAGGCTGACGGTCCCGAGGCCGTGAAGTTGATTGCCGAGGAGCTGCAACGATCCGCCGACCAGCTCAGCAAAGGCTCCGCCGGCGACCCCGGCGGCCTCGGCGCCTTGCACGCGGAGGAGGCGCAGCGGGTGCGGCACTGGGCCACCGTGCTCGACCTGGAGGCCCAGCGCCGCAATCGTTCCGCCCAGGCGATCCTTCGGGAGGAGATGGGCCGGGCCGGGCTGCGGGGACAGCATGGCGTCCCCCGCACCAGCTCCGTGGTGGTGACCGACGACATGCTTCGGCAGAAGATGGTCGCCGTCACCCGGGCGATCGCCGACCGCGGCGACGAGGTCGTCGATCCGGCAATCAAGGAACTCGTCGACACCATCCCGTCCGCCAAGACGCTGGACGACCTGCGGCTCCTGGCACGGCGGATCGCCGCGACTCTCGAAGGCCTGAGCCAGCCGCCGGTCGACGACGCGGCCGTGGTCGAGGACTTGAAAAGGCTGGAAGCCCAGATCAAGACGTTGCTCGAAATGGATGCGGCGGTTCGCGACCGCGAATGGGGCCTGTTCTGGCAGGTCAGCAGGAACGGCTCCCCGCGGCACCCGAACGCCTACGCATTCAGCTCGCATCGGTGGTCGGCGGCCATCTCCCAGCAGCGGATGAAGCTGATCCGTCGGGCGCTGACGGAAAACGACGAAACCCGCGATCTCGGCGGCATGGACGAGAATGTCCCGGTCGACCGCTGCCTGCTGGGCCTGGCCGACGCGGCGATTGCGGCCGACGACTACCGGAAGGCTGCGGTGGCGTTGCGGCTCTACGCCACCGTCGCCTACGGCGACTCAAACCATACGAACGGGCCGACGCTCGACCAGGAGATGAACAGCATCGCCCTGTATGCCCAGGCGGTGAACTTCGAGGCGGCCGGGGACTATGCCCAGGCCGCAAACCGCTACCGCCAGGTCCTTCAATTCACCGGCCAGCGGGTTCCGATCGCCAAGGCCACGAAACGTCTGGCCGACATCCTCGCCAAGAAGCCCGAACTCGCGCAGCCCGCGGAGAAGCCTCCAGCGGCGCCGCCGGGGAAGCAACCTCCATCTCAGGGTTGATTCGCCGGGCCGAGGAGGGCGAGCGTCTCCTCGAAGGACCGCAGGCCGGCGGTCGCGCCGATGCCGGTGACGCAGCAGGCGGCGGTCGCGCTGCCGAGGAGGCCGGCCTCGCGGATCGGCATCCCGCGAAGGATCCCGGTGACGAGGCCCGCGAGGAAGGAGTCTCCGGCGCCGGTCGTGTCGGCGACCGGACCCGGTGCGGGGACGCACGGGATCTCGAGAAACTCACCGTCCTTCGGGCTCAGGAGCGTGCCGCGGGTGCCGAGCTTCACGCCGACGATGCCCGCCGCGCCGTGGCCGCGGTAGCAGGCGATGATCGCCCGCGGGTCGTCGGTGCCGACCTGGTGCGCCGCCTCCTCGAGGCTCGGCACGTAGAGATCGACGAGCGGGAGGGCGGGGGAGAGCTCTTCGAGCGACCCGCCGGAGCCGGCCGTCTCGAGGGCCACCATCCGCCCGGCAGCGTGAACCGCCGCGAGGCCCCTGCGAAGCTCGGGCTCGAGCCCGGGGAGGAGCCCGAAGTAGCCGACGATCACGGCCCGGGCCTTCGCCGCGTGCGACGCGGTCCGTTCGAGGTAGGCGGCGTCGATGGCCGCGGGTGCACCGACGTGGTGCGCGAAGCTCCGCTCGCCGGATGGATCGATGAGGACGGCGGTCGTGCTCGTGGCGAGCGACGCGTGCGGTTCGAGGGCCGATGTGTCGATCCCCTCGGCGGAGAGCCGCCCGCGGATGAGTTCGCCCCACGAATCACGGCCGACGAGGCCCGCCGCGCCGACCTTCATCCCGAGCCGTCGCATCGCGATTCCGGTGTTGCAGACGATCCCGCCGGTCGTGGCCTGGATCGGCTCCACGTGGAGCAGCCTGCCGCCGCCGACGGCCGTGGAGAGCGGCACTGGCCGAACGAGGATGTCGGCAACGCACGTGCCGTAGATGATGCAGTCCATGATCACCATGCTTTCGGGGAAAGAGGCTTAAGATAGCCGGAATGCCACCGCCGCTCGACTACGCGATCTTGACGCCCCGAACTACTATAGTCGGCCAGGGAAACCGCATATCTTCCAAACCCCGAAATCAAAGGTGCGTACCTTGCGATTAGACCTCATCCCCGTCGTCTTGACGACGCTGCTTGTCGTTTCGTCGGTCGTACCGCGACAGTCGCATGCCGACACGATCTCCTGGAAGAAGGTCATCGTCGACTCCAAGTTTCGGTCCGAAGGCTCGGCCGTTGCGGACGTCAACAAGGACGGCAAGGCGGATATTCTCGTCGGTGATCTCTGGTACGAGGCTCCGGACTGGAAGCCGCACGTCATCCGCCAGGATCGCACGTTCGATCCCCACGGCTACAGTCAGGCGTTCGCAATCTTCGCGGACGACATCGATGCCGACGGCTACGCCGATCAGATCGTCGTCGGATTTCCCGGCAAGCCCTGTCACTGGTACCGGAATCCCGGCCCGGCCGCCGGCCCCTGGCAGGAGTTTCTCATCCAAGACAGCGCCTGCAACGAGACCCCGCAGTACATCGATCTCCACGGCACTGGCAAGAAGATGCTGCTCCTGGGGCACAAGGGCGAAATCTGCTCCTTCCGTCCCGATGAAGACCCGCAGCAGCCCTGGGAGCGGGTGAGCATCTCGGGGAAAAACGGTCCGGGCTCGGCGCAGTACGCCCACGGCTTCGGGGTGGGCGACGTCAACGGCGACGGCAGACTCGACGTCATGGTCGCCGGGAATTGGTACGAACAGCCTGCCACGCTCGACGGCATGCCGTGGAAGATCCACGCACTTCCGGCCCCGCCCTGTGCCGACATGTATGCCCTCGACATCGACGGCAACAAGCAGAACGACGTGATCTGTTCTTCGGCCCACGGCACGGGATTCTGGTGGCTCCAGCAGCGGGTCGAAAAAGACCGCTCGTTCTTCGTCCAGAATGCGTTCTTTCCCGTGCCGGCATCCTTGGCCAAGCCACCGGCCGGCTCGGCCTTCACCGCCGAGGAAGCGGAAATCTACGCCGGCCTCAACAAGGCCCGTGCCGCCGCCAAGAAGGTCGGCTGGCGGGCCGGCGCCGAGCTCAGTGCCAAGGCCCGGCAACTCGCCGAGACCGGCGCCGCCAAGGGAACGATCGACGGCTATGCGGGAACCGTCGTCGATTCGCTCGTCGGCACTGTCGAGAAGGATGCCTTGGAAGCCTCATTCAAGGATCTCGTGGCCCGGCCGCAGCTCAATTCGCCGGCGTTGGAGGTCGGCGTGGGTGTGGCCGGGGGAAAATTCTGCGTTCTGCTCGGCGACCACGGCCTGTTCGCGTTGCCGGGACAGACCCACGCGCTCAATCACGTCGATATCGACGGCGATGGACTGAAGGATTTCGTCACCGGCCGTCGCTACTGGGCGCATGGGCCCGGCGGAGACGATCATCCCGCCGATCCGCCGCTGCTCTATTGGTTCCAAGTCAGCAAGGACTCCGCGGGCGTGGTCACGCTCGCGCCGCACCGTATCGATGACGACAGCGGCGTGGGCACGCAGTTCGCCACCCAGGATGTCGATGGCGACGGCCATGCCGACGTGGTCATCAGCAACAAGCGGGGCGTGGCGTTGTTCCTCCAGGTTCGTGGAACGTAGAAGGGAAGATCGATCCCGTGCGTGCCCTGCCTGCATCGTGCGCGGGCAGACAGTCATGCCGGGCGTCCGGCTTGCAGATCCCTCTCGTCGCGGTCTGGCTTGTCGCAACGGCTGCTGCCGCCCCGCCCGTGGCGAGGCCGTTGGCGGGGTAGACCTCGCCCGTTCTCCGCAGGAAGTGAACGTTCCCTCCCCTGCCTTTTTCAGGCTGGCTTTCTCAGGCGAGGATCGGTTCGATCACATGGCCGTGCACGTCGGTGAGGCGACGCTCGATGCCGTTGTTGTAGTAGGAGAGCCGCGAGTGGTCGAGGCCGAGCAGGTGGAGGATCGTGGCGTGGAGGTCGTAGATCGTCGCCACGTCCTTCACGGCCTTGTAGCCGAACTCGTCGGTTTCGCCGTGGTGGAAGGCCCGCTTGACGCCGGCGCCGGCGAGCCAGACCGTGAAGCCGGCAGGGTTGTGGTCGCGGCCGTTGGCCCCCTTCTGGAAGGTGGGCATCCGACCGAACTCGGTGACGAACGCCACGAGCGTGTCGGCCAGGAGGCCGCGGTTCTTGAGATCGCGGAGCAGCCCGGCCACCGGCTGGTCGAGGATCGGCCCGTGGACGGCATACTGCTTCACGATCGTCTTGTGCCCGTCCCAGTTGCCGACGCCCTCGCCCATCGCGTAGGCGCCGTTGAAAAGCTGCACGAACCGGACTCCCTTCTCGACGAGTCGGCGGGCGAGGATGCAGTTGCGGGCGAAGCGGGCCTTGAGCGAGTTCTGCGTGTCGTCGGCCCCGTAGAGCTTCAGGGTCTCGGCCGACTCGTCGGAGAGGTCGGCGATCCGCGGCGCCGAGAGCTGCATTTTTGCGGCCAGCTCATAGGCGGAGATCCTCGCCGCGAGGTCGGTGTCGCCGGGGTGCCGGGCGAGGTGGTCGTCGTTGAGCTTTCGAAGAAAATCCCGGCTCGCCGCATCGGCCTTCTCGGAGATCGTGCCTGGCCGAAACAGGTTTGGAATCGGACGGTCGGCGTTGAAGGAGGTGCCCTGGAACACCGCCGGCAGGAAGGCGCTCTGCCACTGTCGCGGGCCGATCTGGGGGCCGC
This sequence comes from Planctomycetaceae bacterium UBA4655, assembly GCA_002405515.1. Classification (GTDB taxonomy): domain Bacteria; phylum Planctomycetota; class Planctomycetia; order Pirellulales; family UBA1268; genus UBA4655. The sequence continues at coordinate 10,842 of DHLZ01000266.1, read as the reverse complement.
CGCGGGGATCGGGGATCGCCACGAAGGCCGGCAGGTCGCGACACTCGCTGCCGAGCGCATAGGTGACCCAGGCGCCGATGCTCGGAAAGCCGTCGAGCGTGAAGCCGGTGGACATCTGGGTCTCGGCCGGCCCGTGGGTGTTGCTCTTGGCCGTCATCGAGTGGATGAAGCACATCTCGTCGGCGAGATCGCCGAGCATGGGCAGGAGGTCGCTCGTCATCGTGCCGCTCTTCCCTCGCGGCTTGAACTCCCAGAGCGGCTTGATGAGATTGCCCTGCTCCCCCTGGAACGTGATCAGCTTCTCTCCGCCCGGCGTGGGCATCGGAGTGTCGTGCCGCCGCACGAGCTCGGGCTTGTAGTCGAACGTGTCCAAGTGCGAGATCGCGCCCGAACAGAAGATCATGAGCACGTTCTTCGCCTTGGCGGCGAAGTGTGGCGGCCGGGGCGCATACGGCCGGGTCGGATCGATCGCCGGACGGATCGGCGGCCCGGCGGCGAGGAGCCTCCCCTCGTGCAGGAGCGCGGCGAGCGCGATGCCACCGAGCCCCGTGCCGCCCCACTGCAGGAACTGTCGTCGGTCGAGCAGTCGTCGGCCGGCGTGGGAGAGGTCGTGGCGCATGATCGGCTCCGAGGGCGGGTCAGTACACCGTGATGAATTCGCTGGCGTTGTAGAGGCTGCGGCAGAGCATCGGCAGGCCGTGTTCGCGGACGAGCACGACCGCGGCCGACATCTCCGCGGGCGTGGGCTCGCGGCCGAACGCGAGGAGCACAGCCCGGCGGACTTGGTCCTCCGGATTGGGGCCGGCCTCCTGCTCGACACGGTTTGCGAACCTGGCGGACTGGTCGAGGAGGAAGCCGCCGTTGAGCATGTTGAGAGCCTGGAGGGGCGTCGTGCTCACCGTCCGCTTGGGTTGAACCTGGCCCGCGTCGGGGCAGTCGAAGGCGCCGAAGAACGTGTCGAGTTCCGCCCGCGGCTTGCTCTGGTAGACCATCCGGCGGAACTCATCGCCGGAGAACTTTTCCTTCGTGGCGTAGACCTTGACGTAATTCGTGTTTGGCTCGAAGAGATCGAAGCCGGGGCCGCCCATCTTCGTGTCGAGGCCGCCGCTCACGGCGAGAATCGCGTCGCGCAGCGGTTCGGCCTCGAGCCTGCGGGGCGGATACCGCCAGAGCAGACGCGAGCCGGAGTCGGCGGCGATGCCATCGGGGCGGGCGGCGGTCGACTGCCGGTAGGTGCGGCTGGTGACGATGAGCCGGTGCAGGTGCTTGAGCCGCCAGTTTGCGGAGATGAGCTCGGCTGCGAGCCAGTCGAGCAGTTCGCGGTGGCTGGGGTTGCCGCCGTTGACGCCGAGATCGCTCGGCGTGTCGACGATCCCGGTGCCGAAGTGGTAGTGCCAGAGCCGATTGGCGATGACCCGGGCCGTGAGGGGGTTGTCCTTCGAGGTGATCCATTCGGCGAGCCGCTTTCGTCGCTCTTGCTCGGGGGCGGTCTCTTCGAGGCTCATCGAGCCGCCAAAATTCGTGAGGGTGCCCGGGGCGATCCGCTCGCGGGGCGCCATCGGATCGCCCCTGAAGAATCGATGCGTGGGGCCGGGCTTGACGAACCGGCCGATGTAGGCCTGTTGCGACTCCTTGAGCTTCTTGATCCCCTTCTGGGCTTCGGCGATCTGCGCGGTGAGCGAATCGGCCTCGGCCCGCTCGTTGGGAGAGAGTGAGGCGGGTTCGGTCGGGGCAGGGGCGTTGCCGCCGTGGGGAATGCGATCTTTGTCGCTCGCCACGGTCTGCCATGCCATGCCGTCGTTGGAAACGGCCACCTCGTACCGGGTGGCGACGCGATCGGAGAACTGCGGCGATGGACTGCGGTCGCGGCTCCAGGCGATGCGATGGATTTCGGCCGGTTCCTTGAAGGCCAGTTGCACCCAGCCCGCGCCGTTTTCGTTCGAGATCCAGGATCGCGGGTTGCCATACTGACCGTCGTTCACGTGCTCGAGCTTGTGAATCTCGTAGTCGGGCAACGTGCTCGACGCCGTGGTCGTGGCCGTCCTGGCGACGTTCGTGCCGTCGGTGGCGAAGACCTCGAGTTCGTCGAGGCATGGCTGCTGGTTGCCGGTGGTGGCGAGTACGGTGAACCGCAGGAACTTCGCCTTCACCGCCGGGAACGCATCGACGTTCTCCTGCGGCGAGACCTGCGGCCGCAGCGTCGGTGTCCCCGCCGCCGAACCCGCCTGCTGTCGGAGTTCGGCCAGCCTGCCGGTCGCGGAGTCGATCTGCCGTTCGAGCGATGCGATCGCACGCTGCCGCTCGGCGTCGTGCTTCTGGTTGGAGATCGCTCGCTCGCCGTGCTGAACTCCCTCGAACACCGCCTTGATGCGGTAGTAGTCGGTCTGCGGCACGGGGTCGAACTTGTGGTCGTGGCAGCGGGCGCAGCCGACCGTCAGCCCGAGGAACGCCGACGCCGTCGTGCCGACGATGTCGTGCAGTTCGTCGGCCCGCTGGTTCGACGTGAGCACGATGTCGGGCGACTTGACCTCGTCCATCGGACCGCCCACGAGAAATCCGGTGGCCGCGTCCTCGCCGTGGGCGTCGCCGGCGATCTGCGCCTTCGTGAAAAGGTCGAAGGGCATGTCGTCGTTGAACGCGGCGATGACCCAGTCACGGTAGGGCCAGGCGTTCGGGCGGGCCGTGTTTGTCTCGAAGCCGTTGCTCTCGGCGAACCGCACGACGTCGAGCCAGTGGCGGGCCCACCGCTCGCCGTGATGAGGTGAGGCCAGCAGCCGATTGACGAGCTCGCGATAGGGGCCGTCGGTGCCGCCGGCGCGGCGGCAGGCCTCCTCGAAGGCGGCGATCTCCTCCGGCGACGGCGGCAGCCCGACGAGGTCGAACGACACGCGGCGGATGAGCGACCGCGGGTCGGCCTCGGGGTTGAAGCCGAGGCCCTTCTCGGAAAGCCTCGCGGCGATGAAGGCGTCGATCGGGTTGGCGGGCTGTCCACCGGCTATGCTCGGAAGATCGGGTCGCACAAGTGGCTGGAAAGACCAATGGCCGGCCCCCTTGGCGGGTCGGCCCTCGCCCTTGGGCAGCAACGACTCGGGCAGCGTCGCGAGGTCATCGGGCCAGGTGGCCCCGGCCGCGATCCATTCCTTCAGAATCGCCTGTTCCTGGGCCGTGAGTGGATCGCCGTCCGCCGGCATTCGCGACTCCTTGTCGCTGGTCGTGATGCGGACGTAAAGCTCGCTCGCGTCGGGTTTGCCCGCGACGATTCCAGCCGCGCCCGAATCCCCGCCCGCAAACGCCTTCTCCCGCAGGTCGATCCGATAGCCGCTCTCCGCCTCGTGCGGCCCGTGGCAGGATCCGCACCGCGCCGCAAGCAGCGGTGCCACACGTCGGGCGAAGTCGATCCCCTCGCCGGCTGCCGACGCGGACTGCAGGGACGCCGCTCCGACGACCGCGCCGACGACGCAGGCGAGGAGCGCACGGGATCGCGAACGTTCGTGGCCTGCCATGGTCATGTTCCTGGCGGCGTCGGCAAACCGCCCGCACAAAATGATAGCTTCAGGATCGGTCGGGAGGCGAGCCCGGGTGGGCTCGCATGCCTCGCTGGTCCGGCGATTCACCCGCCGAGCAGGTGCTCGAGCACGAGCCGCTCGAGAGCCTCGTAGTCGCGGGCGGCGATGCACTGTGCGGCGGTTGTTTCAGGGAAGGAGCGGGCCTTCTCGACGAGCCTCAGGAACACCGCCTTGCTCGTGGCGAGGTGCGCCGTGGCCGCCTCGGCCTTCTGCGTCCGCTGGGCCTTCACGTCGAACCCGACGAACCGGCCCGTGGCGGCGTAGCCGCCCTGCTCGAGCACCCGCACCTGGTCGAAGGCGCTTCGCAGGTTGGCGGCGCCGAAGACCTTGTCCTGGTCGAACTTCAGGCCGTTCTGGTCGTTGAGGTGCACGCCCCAGAGCTTGCCGGCCGCGAGGGCGAAGCCCATCTCGTCGGAAGGATCGAGGCCGGCGAGGATCGCGTGCGCGGTCTCGATGAGCACGCCCACCCGCGCGGGATCGGCCGAGCGGCTGCCGAGCGCGAGGGCATGGCCGATCGTCGGGATGAAGGCATGGTCGACCGGCTCGTTGGGCTTCGGCTCGATCGCGATCCTCGCCTTCGGGTTCGCCGCGAGGATCGCGTTGATCGCCTCGATCAGCTGGGCCGACGCCGTGACCGGATTCTTGCTCTCGCGGACGGCCGTGCCCTCGCGGGCAGGCCACAGCACGATCAGGTCGCAGCCGAGCGCCATCGCGACGTCCACCGACCGCTTCGACCGCTCGATCGCCCACTTCCTCGCCGCGGGGTCGTTCGAGGTGTAGCCGCCGTCGATGCCGCTGGGGTGCTCCCAGAGGCGGGGGGCGACGAATTCCGCCACGAGCCCCAGCCCGTCGAGCTTCCGCTTCATCGCCTCCGCCTCGGCGACGATCTTCGAGGGAGAAAGGTTCTCGAGGTCGGGCACCGCGTCGTCGTCGTGGAACTGGATTCCCTCGAAGCCGAGTTCGACGGCCGTCTTGAGCACGTCGTCGAACGAAACGGCGGGCCGCACGACCGGGCCGAACGGGTCGGCACCGCGTCCAATGTTCCACGGTCCGAGTGAAAAGCGGTAAGCGGCAGCAGGCATCGGAAGGAGTCTCTCGGGGAATGGGAAATCGGGGGCGAGTTCGGAACGATACCGTACCCGGGGCCGTTTGTGAATTTCGGGAAAAAGATGCCAAAAAATGAGAGCGGACCCGGTGGCAAGACCGATTTGTTTCCCCAACAGCGGGAAAAAGCCCCGGCATGGCGGCGGCCGGGGTTTGGGTATGCTGCGATGTCGCCCGCATCCAAGGAAATCCCCGTGCAGAAATCGCTCGACATCAAGCTCGCCAGGATCGTGGCGGAATCGTCCTGCCGCGACTTCCTGCTCGCCGACGCGAAGGACGCCGACATGGCGTTTGGCCTCGCGGCCCCCGGCGTGAGGCCCGGCGGCGACGCCGCGAGCGGTCCCTTCTTCTCGATCCATGAGTATCGAGACCGCATCCGTGAGATCGTGCGGCAGGGGCTCGTTGACATCATGCTCATGAGCGGGAGCACGAGCGAGCTGTTGGCAGTCGAGGAGCGGCTGTTCGCCGAGTCGGCCGTGACGCCGGCCGTGCGGATGAACGACACCACCGACATCTGGCTGGCGACCGGCACGGGCGGCTACGGGAAGCAGCCGGCCCTGCCATTCTCGACGACGACGATCCCGCAGGCCCGCTGCGGCCGCGTGGCATGTGGTCCGGAGGCCGAGCGGGAGGCCGTGGAAGGAAAACGCGGCGCGAACCTCGGGCTCTTTTCACTCACGCTCAACGACGACACCGAACTCGACCGGACGATGCTGTCGGCCTACAGGGAATTCCGGCTGGAGGCGGAGCGGGCCGGGTTTCGGCACTTCCTCGAGGTCTTCTTTCCGAATGCGGCTCGGGCGGGTTCGCCGGCGTCCATCGGCGGCCCCCGCGGCATCGCCCGGTTTCTGGCCGATCATGTCGCGAGGTGCCTCGCCGGCGTGCCTCGGTCGGGGCGGCCGATCTTCCTCAAGATTCCGTTCCTGGGCCCGGAGGTCACCGAGCAGCTCGTCGCCTATGACCGGTCGGTCGTGGTCGGGATCCTGGGCGGGGGCGCCGGCACGACGCACGACGCCTTCGGCCTCGTCGCCGAGGCGAAGCGGAGCGGGGCCCGCGTCGCCCTCTTCGGCCGCAAGATCAACGCCGCCGAAGATCAGCTGCTGTTCGTCCGGATTCTCCGAGCCGTGGCCGACGATGATATTTCGGCGGAGGAGGGGGTCCGGATGTATCATTCAGAGCTGGCAAAGCAGGGCATCCGGCCACGTCGTTCGCTCGATGAGGATCTCACGCGGACCGACGTGACGAGTGCCTATTCCCAATCTTCTCGGACCCAAACTTCCCGGGCCTGATCGTTTCGAAAATCATCCGAAGCAAGCCCAAGGTCAATCCAACGGAGCGTTCCCTCTCATGAGCAACAATCCATCCCGCGACGACGTCCGACAGGCTTCGCGACGCGAGTTTCTGGGATCCGGGGCGGCGACGGCGACTGCCGCAGCGGCCGTGTTCGCCGGTGAAGGTCTTCCCCGCGTTCATGCCGCGGGGAATGACGAGATCCGCCTCGCGCTCATCGGCTGCGGCGGCCGTGGGGGCGGGGCGGCGGTCAACGCGCTCTCGGTGGCGGGGGCGCCGATCAAGCTCGTGGCGATGGGCGACGTCTTCAAGGACCGCATCGACATCGTGAAGCGGTCGCTCGACTCGCAGTTCAAGGAACGCATCGACGTGCCCGACGAGAGGAAGTTCGTCGGCTTCGACGCCTTCAAGAAGGCGATCGACTGCCTGCGGCCCGGCGACATCGCGATCTTCGCGACGCCGCCGGCCTTCCGCGCCCCCCACTTCGCCTACGCGATCGAGAAGGGCGTGCACACGTTCATGGAGAAGCCGGTCTCGATCGACGGCCCGAGCACGAAGCGTATCATCGAGCTGGCGGCGAAGGCCGATGCCAAGAAGCTGAAGGTCGGCGTCGGTCTCATGTGCCGTCACTGCGACGCGCGGCGGGAGCTTTTCTCTCGGCTGCGAAACGGCGAGGCCGGCGAACTCATCGCCTTCCGTGGCTACCGGGAGCACAACCCTCCCCACAGCCTCGAGCTCGCCCCCGGCCGCGGCGACATGAGCGAGCTGCTCTGGCAGGTGAAGCGGTTTCACAGTTTTCTCTGGGCGAGCGGCGGCATCTTCAGCGACTACTACGTCCATCACGTCGATGAAGTGTCGTGGATGAAGGACGCCTGGCCCGTTTCCGCCGAGGCGACCGGTGGCCGGCACTACCGCGGCAAGATCGACGACCAGAACTTCGACAGCTATTCCGTCGAGTACACGTTTCCCGACGGGGCCAAGTTCTTCTACTCCGGCCGGGTCATGCCGAACTGCCGGCAGCAGTTCGGTGTCTTTGGTCAGGGATCGAAGGGCGCCTTCACGATCTCCGGCAGCGGCCACTCTCCGGCGAAGTCGACGATCTACAACGGTCAGAAGATGGAGAAGGACCGGATCGCCTGGGCGGCGCCGCAGCCGGAGGCGAATCCTTATAAACGCGAGTGGGAGCACCTCGTCGCCGCGATTCTCGCCGACGAGCCCTACAACGAGGCCGTGCGCGGTGCCGAGGCCAGCCTCGTCACGGCGATGGGGCGGTTTGCCGCGCATACCGGCCGGCTGGTCACCTACGACGAAATGATGAACTGCCCCGACGACCTCACCGCCGGTGTGGACAGCCTCACCGACCAGTCTCCGGCGCCGCTCGTCGCCGACGCGGATGGGCGGTATCCCACGCCGAACCCCGGCAAGTTCAAGTACGAATATCGCGGCGAGCGGGCGGCTGATTAGCCGATCAGGGCCTTCATCTCGCGGACGGCCTGCGTGAACCCGACGAGCACGGCCCTCGACACGATCGAGTGGCCGATGTTGAGCTCCCCCATGCCGTCGAGCCGGGCCACCGGGACGACGTTGCGATAGGTGAGCCCGTGGCCGGCGGCGAGCGCGAGCCCCGCCTGCCTGGCCATCGCCCCGGCCCGCGAGAGCTCGACGAGCCGGGCGTGTCGGCCCGCGTCATCGGTCTCGTTGGCGTAGCAGCCGGTGTGGAGCTCCACGGCCTTCGCCGCGAGGTCCACCGCGGCGTCGATCTGGCGGGCGTCGGGGTCGATGAAGAGCGAGACGGCGATCCCGGCGTCGCGGAGGCGGCGGACCGCTTCGGCCGTCGGCTCACGGCTGCCGACGACGTCGAGGCCCCCCTCTGTCGTCACCTCCTCCCGCCGCTCCGGCACGAGCGTCACCTGGTCGGGCTTCACCCGGCAGGCGATGGCGACCATCTCCGGCGCGATCGCGCACTCGAGGTTCAGCTTCACCTGCACCGTGCGGCGGAGCACCTCGAGATCCCGATCCTGGATGTGCCGGCGGTCCTCCCGGAGGTGAACCGTGATGGCGTCGGCGCCGCCGAGTTCGGCGAGCGCCGCCGCCCAGACGGGATCCGGCTCCACGGTGCGGCGTGCCTGCCGGATCGTGGCCACGTGGTCGATGTTGACGCCGAGGGTCGCCATTCCTGCGGGGCCGGCCCCGACGTCACTCCTTCTGGAGAATCACCACCTGGTTGCCACGGGGCGTGCGGACGAGCAGCATCACGCCGCTCTCCACCTTTTCGCCCGCGATCGCCTTCTCGAACTCCGAAACACTCTTCACCATCGTCTTCCCGACCCGCCGGACGAGCATTCCCGGGGCGACGCCTCGGGAGGCGGCGAGGCCTTCCGCATCGACCCGATCGACGACCACGCCCTCGAAGCCGGGATAGGCTTTCTCCGCATCGGCGTCCTTGTTGCGGACCTCGAGGCCGAGATCGGCGGAGTAGAACGTGTTCTCCCCGCTCGGTGCAAGCCTCGGCCCGCTCGGCCCCTTCGAGGCCAGGGATTCCGGGAGGGGCTTCACTGAAACCTTCAGGGTCACGAGGCGACCGTCCCGCAGGATCGTGACCGTATGCGGCTTGCCGATCTCCGAGCGTTCGACCACCTCCTGGAGCGATCGCGGCCCATCGACCGGGGTGCCGTTGAAGCTCGTGACGACGTCGAGTTCCTGGAGACCCGCAGCGGCGGCCGGGGAGCCCTCCATGACCTCGGTGACGAGCGCCCCCTTCTTGCCGGCGATGCCGAGCTTGGAGGCGGCCTCGTCGTCGAGCGGGCCGATCGACACACCGAGGTAGCCCCGCTCGACCGCCCCCTTGGCAATGAGCTGGCCGCTCACCCACTTGGCGAGGTTGACCGGAATCGCGAACCCGATGCCCTGGTAGCCCCCGCTGTTGCTGGCGATGGCGGTATTGATGCCGACCACCTCGCCGGCGAGATTCACGAGCGGCCCACCCGAGTTGCCCGGATTGATCGCGGCGTCGGTCTGGAGGAACTTCGCCCGGCGGATCGAGCCGAGCTCGCGGCCCTTGCCGCTGATGATGCCGGCGCTCACGGTCGTCTCGAGTTCGAAAGGATTCCCGATCGCGATCACCCAGTCCCCGATCTCGAGCGTGTCGGAGTCGCCGAGCTTGGCGGTGGGCAGGTCGTTGGTCCCCTCGAGCCTCACGACCGCCAAATCGCTCTCGGGATCGGTCTTGATCTCGCGTGCCTTGAATTTCCGTCCGTCGGAGAGTTCGACCGTGACCGTGTCGGCCCCCTCGACGACGTGGTTGTTCGTGAGGACGATGCCGGTCGGGTCGACGATCACGCCGGAGCCCACGCCGCTGCGTCGCGGCATGCCCTGCCCGCCGGGGCCGCCAAAATCGAAGCCCTCCGGCATCCCATCCTTGAAGAAGTCCTCGAATGGGGTGCCCTTGAACGGGTTCTCGGCTCCCCCGCGAGGGCCGCCGCCCCGGGGATTCCTGTCGGCGGTGACGCGGCGGGCCTTCGTTTCGCTGCGGACGACGACCACGCTCGGCGTGGCCTTTTCCGCAGCGAAGCGGAAGGCATTCGACAATGCCGTGGCGTGGCTGCGGGCCTCGGCAACGGCCGGCGGCTCGTCAGCCGACACGGAGCCGTGGCCGAACGAGACCGCCACGACCGTCATGAGGGCCGCCAAGCCTCCGCAGGCCGACCCCCGAATCCGAAAACTCGATGCAAACCGGTGATTGGTGCTCATGAAAGAAAATCCTCCCTTTCGTGCGACGATTGTACGCATACGCTCGATACGCAGGAGGTCCGCCGGGTGTTCGAAAGGGAGCATCCCGGGCCGCTCGAGCCCGTTGACAGCCCGTGAAACCGGCCCGTAGTGTTTCCTGGGCCAGGCGAACGGGGCCATGTGAGGAAAAACCGCAGGATGGCAGCACGAAAGGACACGACCGCGGGCCGCGGCGCACCCGGAGGAGCGGCCCCAGGCATCGACCTGGCCGAGTGCCAGCGGCGGATCGGCTATGAATTCCGCGACGAGTCGCTTCTCGTGGCCGCCATCACGCACGCCTCGGGGGCCCAGCACCGGCTCGCCTCGAACGAACGGCTCGAGTTCCTCGGCGACGCGATCCTCGGCTTCGTCGTCTGCGAAACGCTCTACCGGCTCTACCCGGAATCGCTCGAGGGGGATCTCACGCGGATCAAGTCGGTGGTCGTGAGCCGGGAGACGTGCAGCCGGATCAGTGAAGAGCTCGGACTCATCGACTTTCTCATCGTGGGCAAGGGCCTCGCGGTGAACCGCCCCGTGCCGACGTCGGTGCTCTCCGATCTCTTCGAGTCGCTCGTGGCGGCGATCTACCTCGACGGCGGCATGGAGCCCGCGAAGCGGCTCATCGACCGCTTCATGGCGCCGGAGATCGTGAACGTCGCCTCCGGGGCGCAGGGGTCGAACCACAAGTCGATCCTCCAGCAGCTCTCGCAGCGGGATTTCGGCGTGACGCCCACCTACGAGGTCGTCGGCGAGGCGGGCCCCGACCACAGCAAGACCTTCCAGGTCTCGGCCCAGATCGGCTCCACCCGCTACTCGCCCGCCTGGGGCCGCAACAAGAAGGAGGCGGAGCAGCGGGCCGCCTCGAACGCACTCGTCGAGATCACCGGCGGGCCGGCGCAGCCGTAGTTGCTGGGTTCGGGGCTGTCCGTTGCCTTTGAGCGACCCCGCCCATCGCCGGACGCTCGCTTCGCCCATCGCTGTGGTCCGCTCGCTCGGATGCCGACTTCGCTCCGCAATCCTTGCTTCGCTCGTCTGCATACGCCGGCTCCTGGGCACGGGCAGCCCCTCACGGTCAACGCTGCGGGTTCGGGGCCGCCCGTGTGCCGCTCGCCGG
>DHLZ01000087.1 GCA_002405515.1 Planctomycetaceae bacterium UBA4655 | reverse complement strand
CTTTCTGGCCCTGCCTCCCGTCGCCGCCGAGACGGCACCCCCCCCCCCGCCGTCGGAGCGGCGCTCCCCCACCGCCTAGCCCCCCTCCTCCTGCCGCGACTCGGGCGACCGCGGACCGCTCGAGCGGGCGATCGCCGACAACCCCGATCTCGCCGGGCCGCTCAAAGAGCTCTGGGCGGCGATGCTCATCACCGACGCGGTGGCCGAGCAGTCGACGATCATGCAGTCGACGGGCATGCGATCGGGCGGGCCGCTCCGCGGCGGCGACGGCGGGCCCGCGGTCATCTTCCGCAAGGCCCTCGACGACGAGGAGGACTCCGGCTTCAACCCCGGCGTCTCGCCGCTGCCGGCGACCTTCGGCGACTACGAGCTGCTGGAGGAGCTCGGCCGCGGTGGCATGGGCGTGGTCTACCGTGCGACGCAGCGGAGCCTCGGCCGCACCGTCGCGGTGAAGATGCTCCTGCGGAGCGACCTGGCGACGGCCGCCGACCACCTGCGATTCCGCAGCGAGGCCGAGGCGGCGGCGCGGCTCGACCATCCGGGCATCGTCTCGATCTACGAGGTCGGCGAGCGGCACGGCCATCCGTTCTATTCGATGCAGTTCATCGAGGGGACGACGCTCGCGAAGCGGCTCGCGGCCGGCCCGATGCCCGGAAGGGATGCGGCGAGGCTGCTTGCGAAGGTGGCCGACGCCGTGCAGGCGGCCCACGACGGCGACGTGCTCCACCGCGACCTGAAGCCCTCCAACATCCTCATCGACTCGCTCGGAGAGCCGCACGTCACCGACTTCGGACTCGCGAAGCGTCTGGAGACCGGCGACTCCGTCACGCACACCGGCGCCATCCTCGGCACGCCCTGCTACATGTCGCCCGAGCAGGCGGCCGGGAGCCGCGGGGACGTCACGGCCGCGAGCGACGTCTGGAGCCTCGGGGCGATCCTCTACCAGACGCTCACCGGCCGTCCGCCGTTTCAGGCCGCGAGCCCCATGGACACGCTCCTGGCCGTGCTCGAGGCCGACCCGCCGGTGCCGAGGTCGATCCGGCCCGACGTCGACCGCGACCTCGAAATGATCGCGCTGAAGAGCCTGCAGAAGCCGCAAGAGCTCCGCTACCAGTCGGCGGCCGATCTCGGAAGTGATCTCAGGGCCTTCGTCGCCGGCGAGCCGGTCGCGGCACGGCGGGGAGGGCTCGCCGACGTCGCCGCGAGGCTCTTCCGCGAGACGCACCATGCGGTCGTGCTCGAAAACTGGGGGCTGCTCTGGATGTGGCACTCGGTCGTGGTGCTCGCGCTCTGCGTGACGACCGACGTGCTCGCCTGGCAGGGCGTCGCGACTCGCTGGCCCTACGTCGTGCTCTGGGCGGGGGGGCTCGCGCTCTGGGCGCCGATCTTCTGGGCGCTGCGGCATCGGACGGGCCCGGTCACCGCGGTCGAGCGGCAGATCGCGCACGTCTGGGCGGGCTCCGTGATCGCAAGCACGCTTCTCTTCGCCGTCGAGGCGGCGCTCGGCTTCGAGTCGCTGAAGCTCTCCCCCGTGCTCGCGCTCATCGCGGGGGTCGTGTTCTTCGCGAAGGCGGGAATTCTCTCGGGGGCCTTCTACATCCAGGCGGCCGTGCTCTTCGCGACGAGCTTCCTGATGTGTGCCCTTCCCGACGTGCAGCACGTCCTCTTCGGGCTCGTGAGCGGCGGCTGCTTCTTCGTGCCGGGCCTGAAATACTTCCGCCAGCGAATCCGCGGCTGAAGATCGGGTCACGGCCAGATGCGTCGGCCCTGCCGATAGACGGCCTCGAGCCGGAAGGGGCGGGCCAGGTCCGTATTGTCGAAGACAACCACGACCGGCAACGTGCTGATCGCGCGATCGAGATTGGCGAGCGTGCGATTGAATCGGGCGTCGAGCTTGTCATCCGGCACGTCGTGCCCGCCCTGCATCACACGCATGGCAACCCGCTGTTTCGACGTCTCGGGTGAATCGATGCGAATGAATACCACGACGACATGCACTCCTCGACGCCAGGCCTGCTCCAGTTCGGAGACCTTTTCGCCGACAGGATCGGAGAACACGGTCTCGAAAACGAAGCTCTCTTTCTGCTCGACCATAGCGGACCGCAGGGAAGCGGCGAGGTCAGCCGCCTCGTAGGCTCTCAGCCCCATCTCGGCGGCGAGCTCGTCGGGATTGATGAACCGCAGGCCCGTGGCAGCAAGATGGGCATGAAAAAACGTCGACTTGCCCGCGCCGTTCGATCCGGCGAGCGCCACCACGACGGGCCTCGCATCGAGAAGAGATCGCCAGTCCATGCGTCCCTTCACCACGTCGCTTCACCGCACCGCAACAAACACGCGGTTGACGAACCGCCCGCGTGTGCGGGTGCCGTCTGCGTCGATCCTGATCAGCATCCCCGCCTCGGCCGGACAGGCTTCGAAATGCGGAAACTGCCGAGACTGCAGGTAGCTGTGGACGCGTTCGCGGCCGACGTCCGTATCGACAGACTCGAGGCTCTCGGCCAGGGAACGGGCTGAGCCGGATCGCTGCAACGCAACCGCCCGGTCGCCACGAAGGACGGGCTCGATCGACTTGCCGAGACGAGCCCAGAACTCCACCTGGCCGGCGATCGACCGCCTCGTGACGGCCCCGACCGTCCGCGCTTCGAGAACCAATTCGTCACTGAGCTTGACCGGCTGGCCCATATCCCAAATGGTAGCTTTTTGCCACCACCGGATCAAGTCGCCGCAACGGGAGGGGCTGCCATAGCCGCGCCGATCATGCCAGGCCCCGGTGGTGCGCGGTGCCCTGCATGACCGAGCAGCCGGCGGGCTCATCGATCGCCAAGCGGAGCAGGGCCTGCGGTTCCTGCGGCATGTCGGCGAGGAATGCCGTGCCGACCCGTTTCAACGGCGCCAGCTTGTCGATCAGATTCGGGTCGGTGGGCGGACCGAATTCCAAACGCTCCGTGCGGGTGGGGATGCCGTCTGTAACGCCGGAATTATTGGACTTCATCACCGCGCCGCGCTTGGTGAATTCCGCCACGATCGCCTGAATCTCACGGCTCGTCGTGGGGAGCGTGTTGCGTGGCCCCGCCCCTGGAAAAAAACTGGACACCGCCGCCCCCCCGCTCTCGAATCGCTCGGCGGCTTCATCGGCCGGCAGGACGGGCACGAGGCGGCCAAGGGCCGGCTGCCGGCGGGCAGCACCGACCCGGTCGTCGATGGCATCTGGAATTGGACCGACACCCCCGACGCCTAGCATCATGGCTGGACCACCCTGATCTTGCCATACCTCGAGGAGCAGAGCCTCGCACGGCTCGTCGATCCGACGACGTCGGCGTTCGCCGCCACCAACCGCGGCGTCGCGGGCACCATCATCCCCATCTTCCGTTGCCCCGCCTTCCCCGGCACGCCCCACGCGACCGATCCGCTCTACATCGCGCTCGGGTTGCCGTATGCGCTGCGAAATTACGTCGCCCTCGGGGCCACCACGGCCGGCAACCTCTACTGGGAACCCGCGTTTCGCACACCGCCCACGCAGGACGGCTCCATCTACCCGCAATCGCGGACTCGACTCGGCGAAATCACCGACGGGCTGTCGCGGACGATTCTCGTATCCGAGACCCGTGAACAGGGGGCTGCCGCATGGATCGACGGCTCGACGGCCTGCATCACGTCACGACGGATCGATGCCAGCAACGCCCCGACGTACGCCGGCCCGGAGAATGCTCTCAACTACGTGCCCTACTACCGATATGGCGGCGGCCAGTCCATCGACATGGAGTACGGTCCGTCGAGCTCCCACGCCGGCGTCGTGGCGCAGTTGCGAGCCGACGGCTCCGTGGAGTTTCTCAGTGATTCGACGGCAGCCGCGGTCTACGACGCCCTCGTGACGCGGGTCGGAGCCGACTGACGAGGCGGAACGGGCGAGGAAGCTTCCATCCCTGTTTTTTCCGCCTGCGTTTTTCTTCACTCGACGCCATCGAGGAGCGCCCGCAGCCGCCGCATGGCGCGGAGGTATCGCATGCCGGCGGCGGGCTTCGAGAGGCCGAGCACGTCGGCGGCCTCCGCCGTCGAGAGGTGTTCGAAGTGCCGCAGGAGGACGATCTGCCGGTCGGCCTCGTCGAGCTTCTCGACGGCCGCGGCAAAGCGAACCTGCAGCTCGTGCCAGGTGGCGGCGGCCGCGGGCGTCAGCTCGCGGTCGGTGAAGCGGTTGACCATGTCCGCCTCGGACCGGTCGTCGCCGTCGGCGGCCTGGATCGGGACCTCACGATCGACGCTCCGGTTGGCCGCGACGCGATGCCGCCGGTGGGCGTCGATGAGTCGGTCGCGGGCCATGTGCCGCAGCCAGAGCCGGAACGGCATCGACGGGTTGGCGAGGTAGTCCGAAAGCCTGCGGTTCGCCTCCAGCAGGACGTCCTGGACGATGTCGCTGGCATCGACACGGTGCCGCACACCCCGGTCCATCCGCAGGTCGATCATCCGGCGGAGCACCGAGCGGTGCCTGGCCAGCAGCCGCTCGACGGCGTCGGAGTCGCCGCCCCGGACCATGTCCAGCAACTCGAGCGTTGGCTGCGGGTCGCCATCGCCGCCGGGGGGCGGCCCGTTGGACGCGACGGCATCGTGCGGAGCGGTCATGACGCGTGTCCGAAAGGATACCACGATCCGCTCCACCGTTTTTTGACCGTCGCCAAAACGTGTTCCATAATCGCTGGCGGTCGAAGGACAGGCCGCCTTTGCCGCAAGCGGATGCGGCTGACAGCGAATGGACCGCTCCCGTGCCCGCCGCCCCGGTTTCGAAGAACCCGTCTCGCTCGCGGCCAGCCGGCCCTGACCGGCTCCTGCCGCGTTGTTCTCGGGTGGTTCGGGTCCTCGCGATCCTCCTGCTGCCGGGAATTCTCGGGCAGTCTGCCTCGGCCCAGAGTGGGTCTCTCCGGTGGGTTCCCACCTCCGGTGCGCCGCCCCGGGCGGTCGCGCCCGCCGCACCGGCGGCAGTCCCGGCGGCACTTCCGGCACCAGCCCCCCCGGCGGCCGCACCGCACCTTTCGGCCGGAGCGATCGACGAGCTGGCCGCGCGAACCGGCGAGATGGAAAACCAGCGGCGGTGGAGCGACATCATCCGCCTCTGCGAGCCCGCGGCCCGCAGCGGTGCGCTCGCCCCGCACCTGGCCCACCGCTACGACGTCGCGAGGATCCACTGCGACATCGCCCGTCGCTATGGGGAGACGAGCTTCCGCTCGCGGCTCGGCCGGCTCTCCGAGCAGGACGCCCGCCGGCTCCACGCCGACCTGCTGGCCCGCATCGCGTCGCATTATGTCGATGAGCCCGACTTTGCCAGGCTTTCCAACCGCGGCCGGCTCGCCCTCGACGTCGCGATCGACGATCCTGCGTTCCTGGCGTCGCTGCCGAGGGCCGTGAACGACACCGACCGGTCCGCCTACCGCAGCCAGGTGGCCGACATGGCGGCGCAGGTCCGCGTCGCAAGCCGCCAGGATGCCGAGCGTTTCGCGGCGTGGCTGACGCACCTGGCCCAGGTGAACCTCGGCATTCCGCCCGCGGCCACGCTCATGGAGCTCGCGGCGGCGGCCATGGGGGGACTCGACGAATACTCCGCCTTTCTGACGAGCGGCCAGCTCGACGATCTCTATTCGCAGATCGACGGCAACTTCGTCGGCCTCGGCGTCGAGCTGAAGGAGGCCGACGACGGCCTGCTCGTCGTCCACGTCATTCCGGGCAGCCCGGCCCAGCGGTCGGGCGTGCGGCCGGGCGACCACCTCGTCGGGATCGCAGGCAGGCCGATAGCAGGCATGGGGGTCGATGCGGCGGCGCAGCTGCTCCAGGGCCCCGAGGGTTCGCTCGTGACGCTCGCGGTGCTGCGGGGCCCGGCTCCGGCGAGGGCCATCACCGTGCGCCGCGAGCATGTCGAGGTGCCGAGCGTCGAAGACCCGCGGATCGTGGATCAGGCTGCCGGGGTCGGTTACCTGAAGATCACGTCGTTCCAGAAGACGACCGCCACTGAGCTCGACCGGGCGATGCGAAGGCTCGACGCATCGGGCATGCGTTCGCTCATCGTCGATCTGCGGGGCAATCCCGGCGGCCTGCTTACAGCGGGCGTCGATGCCGCCGACCTCTTCCTCGAGCGCGGCCTCGTCGTCGCCACCCGGGGCCGCAGCCCCGAGGAAGATTTCAACTACTCCGCCGGCCGGCCCGGAACCTGGCGGATCCCGCTGGTCGTGCTCATCGACGGCGAGTCGGCAAGCGCCAGCGAGATCTTCGCCGGCGCCATCCGCGATCACCGCCGCGGCACGATCGTCGGCCAGCGGAGCTACGGCAAGGGCTCCGTGCAGGGGATTTTTCCGCTCGAGATCGCCGGCGTGGGCATGCGGCTGACCACGGCGAAGTTCTACTCGCCCAACGGCCATCCCTACAGCCGTGTCGGCGTGGAGCCCGACGTGCAGGTGCAGACCACGATGCGGGTGGACGCCAACGTCGCAGCCGCCGATCTCCGCGGCGCCGACACCTGCCTCGACACGGGCGTCCAGATCGCCCGCCGCGCGACCCAGCGGCCGGCCGCCAAGCCGGCCCGCGGCACCGCCAGCCGCTGAGCAGGTTTTCACCGCGGGCCCATCAATCGCTTTTCAGCGAGCGTCCGGCGATGGGACACGGGCGGCCCGAGCCGCAAGTTTCCCTGCAGGCGAACAGTTGCCCAGTACGGAAGGCCGAGCCGCAAGTTTCCCTGCAGGCGAACAGTTGCCCAATACGGAAGCCCGAGCCGCAAGCCGAGAGGGGCATCAGGGTCGAGCGAAGAGCCAGGTGGTTTCACAAAACATCGTCCACTCTGAGCGTTTTTCAGTGACTCGACGCCGCCTCTCTGCGCATCGCCAACTCCCCTCTCGGCTTGCGCCTCGGGCTTCCGTGTGAACGGGATGTCAGTCAGTCATTTGATGTGAATGCGAAAGTCAACAACATCGTGCTCGGCGTAGTAGGCAGCGTTGACCGTGAGAGGCTGCCAGTGCCCAGGCGCCGGCGTATGACGCCAAGCGAAGCAAGGATTGCGA
>DHLZ01000039.1 GCA_002405515.1 Planctomycetaceae bacterium UBA4655 | reverse complement strand
CTCCGGACGATGCCGTCGAGCAGCGAGCCGACCTCGAGCGTCTCCAGCAGCGTCGCCTTCGCGTCGGCAGCCTGTCGTTCGATCACCGCCCGCCGCGAGAGCACGAGCCGCCTCGCCGCCGGCACGATCTCCGTGACGAGGCATTCGAGCGTCTGGCCGACGAGTTCCTCGAGGTTCTCCACCCGCCACACGCTCACGAGGCTTGCCGGGATGAACCCCCGCAGGCCCGCCACGTCGGCCTCGAGGCCCCCCTTGTTCGCCGCGACCACACGTGCCGCGACGATCATGCCGGCCTCGATCTGGGAATAGTCGTCGACCGACACGGCGCGGTTGGCCGGCGCCACGTCGTAGAGGCCGTCCTCGTCGTTGCGGGAGCCGACCGACACGTCGATCGAATCACCGACGGCCGGAAACGACTCCGGCTCGATGCCGACGAGCTTCAGTGCTCCCTGACGCCTCGCGCCGAGGTCGATGAAGGCCGTGTCGGCGCCGACGCGAATGACCGTGCCCGAGAGCCTCGTGCCAGGTTCGATCGCCGCCTCGGCTTTGGCCGGCACGGTCGCGTCGAGCAGGGCGTCGATTTCGATGTCGCCGAGGGCCTCCTCGAACTCGCTCGCAAGGTCGTCTTCGAGGGGAGCACGGAGGTTCGGGACTTCGACCCGCGTCGCGGGCGGAGCCGGCTGGGCACGAGGCGGCTTCCGCGACTCGCGTTGATTTTGGTCGCGTTCCTTCTGCTCGAGCTGCTTCTGCTTGTGACGGGCGAGGGCCTCGGCCGCGACATCGACGATCGGGGTCTGGACGATCGTGGGCTGGACGATCGTGGGCGGTTCCTCTGGCCCGCGTTCGGCGGGCTGGGTGGCACCTGCCGGCGGTGATCCTGCCGGCGGCGTGACGAGCACATGCCTCGGCGGGAGCTTCGGAACCGGCACGCCAGCCCGCTGGCTTCCAATTGGAATCCGACGCTTCGGCTGCTCGGGCTCCGGGGCGTCACTGGTCATGGGGTCATGCCGACACGGACGAAAGGAACTGCGGGAAACAGGACTTGAACCTGCACGGTATTACTACCACCAGGCCCTCAACCTGGCGCGTCTGCCAATTCCGCCATTCCCGCGGAACGAACTTCAAGTCATTCTGCGGTACAAGCCACTTCAGTCAAGCGGCACGCTGCGACCGCCGTCGGGAACGCCGCTGCCAGCCTGCACCGCCCGCAGCAGCCCGACCGCCGCGAGCGTCCAGGCGGCATCGCCCACCGGCATCCAGCGGTAGAACGGCAGGGCCATCGTGAAGCACTCCACGAGGCCGGCGAAGGATCTGGAATAGTCGTCCGAAATCAGCCAATAGGCGAGGTTCGTCGAGAAGAAAAAGACGAGCGAGTGGGCGAAGGCGCCCCCCAGCCATACCCAGGCCCTACCCTCGCGGATGCCCGGCACGAAAAAGCCGAGCAGGGCCGGCCACGCGGTCGCGGCGAACACCACCGCCGCCATGGCAATATTGCCGTAGGCAGGAAGAAAGAGGTTGCTGGCAGCGAGCGCCGCCACCGGCACGCTCATCGCGACGAGCGGGTTGCCGAAGACGAAACCGGCCACGAGGCCGACGGCGGCCATGGGTGTCACGTGATACGCAGGCTGCCAAAGCCGGCCAGCGGTGCCGATCACCACGAGCAGAAGCCAGACTGCGGCCAACGACGCCGGGTCGCCGAAAACAGCCGCGAAGCCCCCGCGGCTGTCTTTCCGCGATGCCTGCAGATCCGACTTGGCCATGGAACAGCCTCCGGGGTGGACCCTGCCGCGGAGCGGTTTGCCCGGGCGGCGACCTCGATACCCTACTGGTTTTTGTCGATCCGGCAAGCCACACTTCCGCCGATGGAGCCATTCCAGACACTCTCGCTCGAGCGTTCGGACGACGGGCTGGTCGTGCTCGCCTTTCTCGTGCCGGGCCGCAGCCAAAACGTGCTCACCAGGCTGGTGCTCCAGGAGCTGGCCCGGGCGCTCGACACGATCGACGCCTGCCCGGCCCCGTCGGGGCTCGTCATCGCCTCCGGCCGGCCGGGGTCGTTTTTCGCAGGGGCCGACGTCGAGCGGCTTGCGGACCATCTCGGCGGCGGGCCGGCCGAGGGGGAACTGGCCCGGGTCTGCGATGCGGGCCGAGCCTTGTTCGGGCGGCTCTCGTCGCGGCCCTGGCCGACCGCGGCCGTGATCGACGGCGTCTGCCTCGGAGGCGGGCTGGAGCTCGCCCTCGCCTGCGATTTTCGGATCGCGACCGATTCGCCGCAGGTGTCGCTCGGGCTGCCGGAGGTGAAGCTCGGCATCCTGCCGGGCTGGGGCGGCACGGTTCGGCTGCCGAGGCTCGTCGGACCGGCCGCCGCGATCGAGCTTGCGGCTTCGGGGGAGTCGATCGATGCCGCCACGGCACGGCGGCTCGGGCTCGTCGATGCCGTCGTGGCGGCGGGGCAGGCGATCGAGTCGGCGAGGCAGCTGCTTCGTGCGGAAGCGGCTCGCGGCGACCACCTTTCCCGCCGGCGGCGGGCCGCGGGCAGGGTGGAACTCGAGGAATCGGAAAAGGCATTCATCGCCTCGACGGCGTCCGCCGCGATCCTCTCCCGCACCGGGGGACACTATCCCGCGCCGCAGGCCATCCTCGAGCTCATCCTCGAAGGCGTGGCGGTCGATGCCGACGCGGCCGGGGGCCTCGAGAGCCGCCGGTTCGATTCACTCGCGCGGTCGCCCGTCGCCCGCCATCTCGTGCAGCTTCATCTCGTGGGGGAGCGGAGCCGGCGTCGTCAGCCCGCGACCGACCGTGCGATCGAACGGGTCGCGATCGTCGGGGCGGGCGTGATGGGAAGCGGCATCGCCGCCGCGAGCCTCCGCGCCGGGCTCGGCACGGCCGTGGCCGAGACGTCCGGGGCGATGCTCGAAAAGGCGGCCCGCACGATCCTCGAGGAGGCCTCGTGGGATCGCGGCACGCGACGGAGCGATCCGGAGCGGGCCGTGCATCTCGCCGCAAAGCTGCGGACGGCGAGCCGGCTCGCCGTTGCGGCCGACGCCGACGTCGTGATCGAGGCGGTGACCGAGAAGATCGAGGTGAAGCGGCAGGTCTTCGCGGAGCTCGAACGGCTCGTGCGGCCCGACGCGGTGCTCGCGACGAACACGTCCACCTACCGCATCGCGAGGATCGCCGAGGGGATCGCCGACCGCTCGCGGGTCTGCGGCATCCACTTCTTCGTTCCGGTCCGCAAGCGTCCGCTCGTGGAGGTCGTCCGCGGCGCCGAGACGAGCGATCGCACGGTCGCGTCGGCCGTCGCCTTCGCGCGGGGGATCGGGAAGCTGCCGATCGTCGTGAAGGACTCCCCCGGATTTCTCGTGAATCGCGTGCTCATGCCCTACCTCCACGAGGCGATCGAGCTTCTTCGGGAGGGGGTGCCGCCGCAGCGGATAGACCGGCTGGCGAAGGCGTTCGGCATGCCGGTGGGGCCGATCGAACTCTACGACCTCATCGGGCTCGACACGGCCTTCTACGCCGGCACGGTCATGCACGAGAGCTTCGGCGACAGGATCGAGGCGTCGCCGGTCATCCCCGCGATGGTGCGGGCAAAGCTGCTCGGGCAGAAGTGCGGCGAGGGCTTCTACATCCATGGCGGCCGCGACCGCCCGCTCGTGCCGAACCCGGCGATCGTGAAGCGGCTCGAGCCCTACTCGATCGAGCCGCCCGGCGATCCGGCGGTCGTGCATGCGGACGAGCGGATCATCGACCGGCTCTTCCTGCCGATGGTGCTCGAGGCGACGCTCGCGATCGACGAGGGCGTGGTGGACGACCCCGGCGACGTCGATCTCGCGGTCGTCCATGGCCTCGGGTTTCCGGCGTTCCGCGGCGGCCTCCTCGGCTGGGCCGACTCGCTCGGCGCCGAGGCGATCCTGAAGCGGCTCGCGGCGTTCGAACCGCTCGGCGTGCGGATGCGGCCGACGGACAGGCTCGTGGCCATGGCCCGCGAGGGAAGGACGTTTCATGCACGGTGAACCGGTCATCGTCGGCTGCTCGCGGACCGCGATCGGCAGGTCGCATCCGGAAAAGGGGACGTTTCGCCGCGTGCGGGCGGACGAGCTGGCCGCGGCCGCGGTTCGCGCCGCGGTCGAACGGGCGACGATCGATCCCGCGACGATCGACGACGTCGTCCTCGGCGCCGTCAAGCAACACGGCGAACTCGGGGGCAACGCCGCCCGCACCGTCTCCCTGCTCGCGGGGATTCCCTTCTCGGCCGCCGCGGCGACCGCGAACCGGCTCTGCGGCTCCGGCCTCCAGGCGATCCGGCAGGCCTGCCACGCGATCGCCGCGGGAGAGGCCGACGTGCAGGTCGCCGCCGGCGTCGAGCACATGCACCACCTGCCGATGGAGTCGCTCGTCGATTTCCATCCGATGGCGTTCGCGGCCTCGAGCCGCGGCGTGGCGTCGATGGGCCTGGCGGCGGAGTTCCTCGCTGCCCGTCACGGCATCGGGAGAAAGGCCCAGGAAGCCTTCGCCCTCGAAAGTCACCGCAAGGCCCATGCGGCCGCCGAGGCCGGGCTCTTCGACCGCGAGATCGCGGTGGTGAACGGGCTCGACGAGGCGGGCGGGCTCGTCCCTGTTCGACGCGACCAGTCGATCCGCGGCGATGCCTCGCTCGAGGCGATGGCGGCGCTCCCTCCGGCCTTCGTGCCCGGCTACGGCTCGATCACCGCGGCGACGAGTTCTCCCCTGAGCGACGGCGCCGCGGCGGTCGTCGTGATGCGGCAGGAAACCGCACGACGCGTCGGCCTCGCGCCGCTTGCGAAGATCGTGGCGACGAGCGTCGTGGGGATCGCTCCGAGCGACATGGGCAGCGGCCCGATCGCGGCGGTGAACAGGCTTCTTGCGCGAACCGGCCTCGCGGTCGCCGACATCGATCTCGTGGAGCTCAACGAGGCCTTCGCGGCACAGGCGATCCACTGCATCCACGGGCTCGGTCTCGACGAGTCGCGGGTGAACGTGCACGGCGGCGCGATCGCGATCGGCCATCCGCTCGGCGCCTCCGGCGTGCGGATCGTGACCACGCTCGTCCATGCGATGCACGCCCGCGGCGCCCGGACGGGCCTCGCCACGATGTGCATCGGCCTCGGCCAGGGAATCGCGATCCTGCTCGAGCGGCCGACCGCGTGAGGGGACGCTGCTGGCTCGGGACTGCCCGTTTCATTCGAGCGACCCCCACCCATCGCCGGACGCTCGCTTCGAGCATCCTGCCCTTCGCTCGCTCGGATGCCGACTTGAATGGCGGGAAGTTACTACCGGGAGCATCAAGTTGTTGACATTATTCTGCGGGCAACTCGGCCTGCTGACTTTCCCGGAAGCCCGAGGCGCAAGTTTCCCTGCAGGCGAACAGGTGCCCAGTACGGAAGCCCGAGGCGCAGGCCGAGAGGGGAGTTGACGATGCGCAGAGAGGCGGCGCCGAGTCATTCACAAACGCTCGGAATGGACACTGTTTTGCCCAAATCACCCTGTTCTTTGCGCGACCCTGACGCCCCTCTCGGCTCGCGCCTCGGGCTTCCGGGCATTTTCAGCAAACGCCTGCAGGGCAACTCGCGGCTCGGGCTTCCGTGACGGCGGGGTTGTGCAGCGCGGGTGCACCAGCACATGGATGCTGAACG
>DHLZ01000238.1:6383-6653 GCA_002405515.1 Planctomycetaceae bacterium UBA4655 | reverse complement strand
CTCCCACCCCCCCCCCTCCCCCCCCTCCCCCGCCCCCCCCCCCTCCCCGCCACCCCTCCCCCGCCCCTCCCTCCCCACCTCCTCCCCTGTCTTCCTGGCCTTCTCGCCAAACTCCTGCTGTTGAACTCTCGCCTCGGGCTTCCGTGGAACCGTGGTGGCGATCAGTCAGCCAAAAACCGCCGTCCACTACATCGTGCTCGGGGTAGTATGCGGTCACAACGGCAGCCCGCGCCGGTGCAGCTACGTCTTCATTGGCACGTGGGGTTCGCT
>DHLZ01000238.1:0-6056 GCA_002405515.1 Planctomycetaceae bacterium UBA4655 | reverse complement strand
CCAGCGTTACGCGCGAGGTCCAAGTGTGAAGCGTATGAGTGAAGCGTATGAGTGGGGCCGCCCGTTCGGTCCGATCGTGACGGCTGTGCCGGTCATGCGGGCCACCGGCCGCCTCGTGGCACTTTTTGACGGCTGCGAAGACTTTGCGGGCCGGCTTCCCTGGCGTAGGAACCATCAGGGCTTCGGCATGCTCCCGGAGACCATTGGAGGCAGGCGATGCGTACGACAGGCCGGGTGCTCGTGATCGATGACGACCGGCGACGCGCCTCGCAGACCGCCCAGTGGCTCTGCGGGGCAGGATGGCATTCGAGCGCCGTGGGCGATGCCGCCTCGGCGATGAACATGCTCGCCCGCGAACGGTTCGACGTGTGCGCCATCGACGCCGCCCTGCCCCACGGCGGACGGTCGATCATCGCAGCTGTTCGCAGCCGCTGGCCCGCCATCGGCATCGTGGCGATGGTGGATGCCACCGCTTCCGCGACGGTTGCGATCGATGCCATCCGCCACGGGGCCGATGGGATCGTCCCGCTTCCCGCCGGCGACGCCGACCTGCTCTCCTCATTGGAGCGGGCCATGCCCCTCCGGCCGGCCGGCCGGAGCGACGGGGACGCCGCCATGCTGGCGGACATCCTGCTGCCGGCGCCCGTGCGAGACGTCGTCGAGCGGATCGCAGGCACCCGCTCGACCGTGCTCATCACGGGCGAGAGTGGGACTGGCAAGTCGATGCTCGCCCGCGCGATCCACCGGGCCAGCCAGCGACGTGACCGGCCGTTCGTGGAAGTGGCCTGCGGGGCCGTCTGCGAGACGCTTCTGGAAAGCGAACTCTTCGGCCATGTGGCCGGTGCGTTCACCGGCGCGAACATCGACCGCGAGGGTCGATTCCTGCTCGCGGACGGCGGCACGCTCTTCCTCGACGAGATCGCCACGGCGTCGGCCGCGATGCAGGTGAAGCTGCTGCGGGTGCTCCAGGAGCGGCGGTTCGAGCCGGTCGGCTCGGGAGTGACACGAGAGGTCGATGTTCGCGTGATCCTCGCGACGCACGAGCGGCTCTCCGAGCGGGTGGCCGACGGCCGCTTCCGCGAGGATCTCTTCTGGCGAATCAACGCGATCGCCGTCGAGCTTCCTCCGCTCCGCGAGCGGCCCCACGACATCCCGGTCCTGGCGGGGGCGTTCCTCTCGCAGGCGTCGGCGGAGGCGTCGCGTCGGGTCGTCGGATTCACCGACGCGGCGATCGACCGGCTGCTCTCCCACGCCTGGCCGGGCAACATTCGCGAGTTGAGGCATGCCATCGAGCGGGCCGTGGTCCTCGGCGACGGCCCCTTGATCGATGCTCCAGATCTGTCGGTTTCCGTCCCGCCCGCCGCGCGGCCCTTCGCAGCGGCCGCTCCCGTCGCCCGCTGTGAGGCCGGGCCGGCGCTCAAGGCGTCGCTCGCGGTACCGGAGCGGCAGTTGATCATGGAGGCCCTCGAGCGGCACGGCTGGTGCCGCCACGCGGCCGCCCGGGCCCTCGGGATCAACCGCACGTCGCTCTACAAGAAATTCAAGCGTCTCGGAATCGATCCGGCGTCGCTCGGCCGGGCAACGCGGGACGCTCAGGCCGGTTTTTCGGCTTGACCCCGCCGCCCGTTCCCGTCAGTCTCCGCCGCGACGGGTCCGCGGTGGCCGCGGGATCCCCCGTCGCCCGGTTTGGAATGGAGTCCAGTCATGGTTGGCAATCGACGGCGTTTCCTCCCCATCACGGCCATCGCCCCGCTGCTCGTCCTGGCCGCTGCCATGGGGTGCACGGGCGCGGGCGGCTCGGCGTCGATTTCGCAGGCAAAAGCCGCGATCCGCGACTTTCTCGAGGCGATCAAGCGCGGCGACGACGCCGCGGCTCGACGCATGCTCACCCAGATGGCACGGGCGAAGACCGAGGAAATGGGCCTCTCGATCGCCCCCCCCGTTCCGGCAACGGCGACCTATTCGATCCGTGACGGCGAGACGATCGACGCGGCCGGCGAGATCGTCCACGTTTCGACGACCTGGACCGACACCGACGCGGAGGGCTTCACGACGACCGACGAGGTGGTCTGGGTGACGCGGCTCGACCCCGAGGGGTGGCGTGTGGTCGGCATGGCGATGAAGGTCTTCGACGACGCCCCCCCGCTGCTCCTCGACTTCGAGGACCCGGCCGACATGATCGCGAAGCAGCGGCAGGTCGCGATGGAGATCCAGCGGCGAGCCAAGGCGGCCGCCAAGCCATCCTCCGTGCGGACGGGCGCCGCCCAGCCTCCCAAGGCGGTTCAGTAGCCCCGGGTGTTCCTCCCGGCTGTGAGATGACCGCGGCCCTTTCGGGGGAATCCCACGCGGGAATGCGTTTTTTCGGCCACAAACGCCCTTCCGAAGCCTGGGTGGATGGCGGTGCTTTTGCGGATTGCGTTGACTTGCGCGACCCAGCTGGTAGCATCTCGCCCAGTTTTACCCAAGTTGTTGCCAGGATGGCGAATGGTGGCATGGCAGCCGGAAGCCCCCTCCCGAGGAGATGAGTGAATGAAACGGTTCGTTGAACTGACCTTCGTGATGTTTCTTGCTGTCGCGTTCGGCAGCTCGGTTGTCGAGGCCGGATGCAAGCACCGTCGTCACTTCGGTCATGGCTGCCACGCCGGCAGCTGCGCGACCGCGGAGTGTGAATCGGCCCCGGTGGTCCATGAGTGCGCGGTCGTTGTCCAGGAGTGCGTGGTCGAGGAGGCCGCTCCGAGCCACTGTGAGCCCGCGCCGAGCCATTGCGGCCACCGCCGTCACCGTTGCGGCCTCTTTGGCCACAAGCGGCGAGGTCACCATCGGCACCATGTCCACTCGTCCTGCGCCCACTCGTCCTGCGAACCGGCCGCCGATTCGTGCGGTTCGTGTGGCAGCGAAACCGTCGTCGCGTCGTCCGCCTGTGTCAGCGGCGACTGCAATGGCGGTGAGGTGGTGACCAGCGGCGGAGTCGTCACGAGCGACGCCGCCCCGGCCAGCACCGAGGTGATCAACGAAGGCAGGCCGACTCCGGCGGCTCCGGCTGCTCCGGCGGCCCCCGCAGCCCCGAAGGCTCCAGCCGCGAGCGGCACCTGATCTGCGAGTTTCGCGATCGATGGAACTGAAAAAGGGCCCTCCGAAAGGAGGGCCCTTTTCTTTTTGGGCCCTTTCATCTTCGGAACTCTGCCGGCCGGCCGTCACGGCGCCGGCTGCAGACCGCGGCGGCTGCGGAGCCGGTCGAGCAGCGGCCGTCGTGGCCGCTGCGGCCCGTCGGCCTCCGCCTCTTCGGCGTCCTGCTGGGCCGCAGCCCTTTCTGCCCGACGTCGAGCGACTTCGTCGAGCACGCCGCCGACGAGATCGATCACCTGCCCGACGGCCGGATCCACCCCATCCTCGCCCGTCGCGGCGGCCGGGTCATCCCGTCGCGGAGCCGCGGGCAGGCGGTCAGGTCCGGGAAACGACGGCGGCCTCCGCCGCGGCATGGGAATCGGGTCGGGACCGCCCCGCCGGCGGCCCCCGAGAAGCTCGTCGAGCACCTGCCCGGCCACCCCGCGAATCGAACCGTCGAAGAGCACCTTGGGGCGGCCGAGGACGCCCCCGACTCCGACCGAGATCGACTTGCCGGCCATCGCCTGCAGGACCGGCCGGTTCGCCGGCATGTCGAGGGGCAACGGCAGCACGAGCTTCAGATCGAGTTCGCCGTCATCGACGCCGACCGTGCCACTGCTCTCGATGTCGAGCCGGCGACCGGCCTGCGCCAGCGGCACGCCGAACGCGAGCCCCTCGTGCCAGACCCGTCGGTTCTCCAGTCGAAAGACCACGTTCGCGTCGTCGGCGATGCGGATCGACTCGGGCGGCCGCAGCCCGATCGGCAACGTGTCGACGACATTCCGCACGAGCGGTCCCGGACCGAGATCGACCGCATGCATCGAGAGAACGCCGGAGAGCGTGCCGGCAGCCGGGTCGCCGACGGGAAACCGGCCTCCTTCGAGCCTCAGCGAGAACAGCCCCGCCGTCCGCGTCGCCTCGGCAAGCACGGGTGCGATGTAGGCGAGAACTCCCTGTGCCACGCTCGGTTTCAGTTCGGCGCGGGAAAGCAGTTCCACGGGCTCGATCGTCCACTCGCTCCAATTGCCTTCCTTCGCCGGCCCGAGGGTGGCCACGACATCGACCGGATCGCTCACCCACTGCTCCGACGACCACGGCCCTTCGACCCGGGCGACCGCATCCTCCACCTCGACACGGACGCGGACCGGACTGAGCTTCCGTCCCGAAGATGACGAGTCGCCGGACGCCGAGGGCTCGGGCCTCGCAAAGAGTCCGGTCAGGTTCGACCTGCGATTGCCGCGAAAGATGACGTGGAGGTCGAGCCCCTGCACGCGAAATGTGCCGAGGTCGCCGAGCGTCAGCAGCATCTTCGCAAGCCCGTGGCTGCCCTCGATCCTCGCGATCGCGATCGGCTCGGCCGCGCCGCTCCTCGGCAGCACGTGCACGTCCTCGAGCACGATCGGCCCCGACCAGCCGATCGAAGCCCTTCCCACCGTGATGTCGGCGTCGAGCCCGGGCAGCAGCCTGTTGATGAGCTTGCCGACGCGGATCGGCTCCGAGAGGATCCACGGCACGCTCCCTGCGCCCAGGAGGAGCGTGCCGATGGCCAGCCAGCCGACGAGCGACCAGCGTCCGGCGGAAGGGGCTCTCGCCACCGCCTCGCGGTCTTTCGCAGAAACAGTCGAACCAGGCGTTTCGGGCATCACAAGGCTCCACGTGCCGGCGTGATCGATCGAGCCGATCTTACGTGCGGACCGCGGCCGAAGTCGAACCGCGGCACTTTCCCGGCAGACTTGCATTCCTCACGGCATCGGCGACGATACAAAAACGCAGCCGATGGCCCGACGGTTCGTCCGCCCCGCTTTCGGCCGATCGCGGGCGTAGCTCAGTTGGTAGAGCGCTAGCTTCCCAAGCTGGATGTCGAGGGTTCGAGTCCCTTCGCCCGCTTTTCTGTTTTTGCCGATATCTCGTGGAAAACACGGGAGATTGTCGGCTTCTTCGCGCGGCAAGAATTCATGCTTACCGCCCGCGGTACAACTCACTGCACCGCGGGCCGCGTCGTTTTTTGAGAGCACGTCCTGCAGCATCTTCCTGTCCAGGCTCGGGTCGGCGGCCAGCTGCTTGAACTCGCTGTTTTCCTCCTCGAGCGCCCGCAGCCGTCGCAGTTCGCCGATGCCGATGCCCGCGAACCGCTTCTCCCGCCTGGAGAAGGTCTGCTCGCTCGCCCATCGGGTGGGCCACAGCGACCAGGCCGCGGAGCGAATCGCACCCCCCCCCTGGTGCGATTCGCTCCAGTTGGAGCCAATCGCAGCGATGTTTCGAGCCAGTCGCATTGCAAAAGCGGCCTGTTTTTGCAGAAAAACCCTCTCTGACGCACGGCAACCATCAATTGGCACGGATTGTGAACTCCTACAAGACAGCGGTGATCTGAACGCGAGCGATTTTGGTCATCTTCGATCTCTATCCGGGAAATACTCATGAAAACAAATCCGACCATGTTGTTCGCATCCTTCGCCATCAGACGGCTCACATCCTCTTTGTTCTTCGCCGCCATCGCGACAGCGATCGTCGTCGGCCACTTGTTCATCAACGCCCAGCCGGTGAAGGCCGACTTGATCATTTTCTGAGGTGGGATAAAGCAACCCCTCTTCTGGAAATGCCGGGATGAGCGGGCGGGTCATCTGGCTTTCATGTTCAGGTAGGACCGTTCAGCTTCCCAGTCGTCACTGATCTCACTGAGGACTGCCGAGACGAGCCTCAGCACGGAATCCCCGTTTGGGAACAGGGTGGCGACACGGGTACGGCGTTTGATCTCCTTGTTCAGGCGTTCGAGCCCGTTGCTCGTTCGCAACCTCCGCCGATGGGCGGCGGGGAAGGCGAAGACGGTGAGGGCTTCTGGGATGTTGGCCTCGAGCCAGTTGGCGAAGTCAGGTGCGGTCTTCTGGTAGCGGACGACCATGCCCTTGAGTCGCCGATCGGCCTCGACAGCATCGTCCGCGTTGAAGATCCGT
>DHLZ01000067.1:2576-2766 GCA_002405515.1 Planctomycetaceae bacterium UBA4655 | reverse complement strand
AGAGGGGCGGCAGGGTCGAGCGAAGAGCTGAGTGTTTTCGCAAAACAGCGTCCATCCCGAGCGTTTTCGAGTGACGCGACACCCCCTTTCTGCGCATCGTCAACTCCCCTCTCGGCTCGCGCCTCGGGCTTCCGTAGATCGCTGTGCTTCCGCAGCGAGTCGGAGTTTCGCTTTCACAACTCCACGCAAG
>DHLZ01000067.1:0-2405 GCA_002405515.1 Planctomycetaceae bacterium UBA4655 | reverse complement strand
TTCCGCCGAACCGCTCCGGCTACAATCGGACGCATGTCCACGACCGCGATCATCGGCATCCTCACCGTCTCCGATCGGGCCAGCCGCGGCGAGTATGCCGACGAGGGGGGGCCCGCGATCCGCGACGTATCTGGCGGAGGTGCTCGCGAGCCCCTGGCAGGCGGTCGAGCGGATCGTGCCGGACGATCTCGAGCGGATCGCCGCGACGATCAAGGAGCTTGCGGAGCTCGGCTGCTGCCTCGTCGTGACGACCGGCGGCACCGGACCGGCGCCTCGGGACGTCACGCCCGAGGCGACCGAGCGGGTCTGCGCGAAACTGCTGCCGGGCTTCGGCGAGCTCATGCGGCAGGTGTCGCTGAAGTTCGTGCCGACCGCGATCCTCTCGAGGCAGACGGCCGGCATCTGCGGCCTGGCGGTCGTGGTGAACCTGCCGGGGCGGCCCAAGAGCATCCGGGAGTGCCTCGACGCCGTCTTTCCGGCGATCCCCTACTGCATCGATCTCGTGCACACCGGCCGGCCCTCGCCGCCGTGGCTGGAGACGCGGCCGGAGCGGCTCGTGGCCTTCCGCCCCAAAAACTAGTCAAAAACTAGACTGTCACCCGGCGAGCCCCGCCCGCTACGCTTTTCGGGCCGACCCTCCCGGCGGAGGAACGGGTCGGCCGACGTTGATGGGATATCGCTCGTCCGCTCGAAGGAGTTTTCAGATGGGTTTCATCCAGGGGCTGCTGGCGCTGCTCGGCCGCTTCATGATCGCGACGATCTTCATCATGAGCGCCGCGGGCAACAAGATCCCGAAGTTCGCCGAGGTCGTGAAGACGATGGAGGCTGCCGGCATCCCGCAGCCGCAGATCATGCTCGTCGGCGCGATCGCGTTTCTGCTCATCGGCGGGCTCTCGGTCGCGATCGGCTACAAGGCCCGGCTCGGCGCGGTGCTCCTGCTCGCCTTCCTCGCAGCGGCCACCTACTACTTCCACGCCTTCTGGAAGATCGACGTGAAGGCGGAGCCGGCGCAGTTCCAGGAGCAGATGATCGCCTTCATGAAGAACCTCGCGCTCGCCGGCACGATGGTGTTTCTCATCGCCAACGGCGCTGGGCCCGGGAGCCTCGATGCCAGGTCCCGCACCACTCCGGCCGATTCGCCCGACGTCGAAGAGGAGTGAACCCTCTCAACCGCGAAGCCGCCGCGCCGCCTCGGGGGCGAAGTAGGTGAGGATGCCGTCGGCGCCGGCCCGCTTGATCACGATCAGGCTCTCGATCGCCGCCTGCTCGCCGTCGAGCCAGCCGTTCGCGGCCGCCGCCTTGATCATCGCGTACTCGCCGCTCACCTGATACGCGAACGTGGGCAGGCCGAACTCCCGCTTCACTCGGTGGATGATGTCGAGCGACGTGATCGCCGGCTTCACCATCACCATGTCGGCCCCTTCCGCGACGTCGAGGGCCACCTCGCGGATCGCCTCGAGGGCGTTGGCGGGATCCATCTGGTAGGTCTTCTTGTCGCCGACGCCGAGCGCGGCCGCCGTGCCGAGCGACGCGCGGCTGCCGACCGCGTCGCGGAATGGCCCGTAGAAGGCCGAGGCGTACTTCGCGGCGTAGGACAGGATGCAGACGTCCCGGTGCCCCGCCCCATCGAGCGCGGCGCGGATCCTGCCGACCCGGCCATCCATCATGTCGGAGGGGGCCACGATCTGGCAGCCCGCCTCGGCGAGCACGACCGCCTGCCGACAGAGCACGTCGACCGTCTCGTCGTTGAGAATTCGTCCATCCCGCAGGAGGCCGTCGTGGCCGTGGGTGGTGTAGGGGTCGAGGGCGACGTCGCAGACGACGCCGATTCCATCGGCAAGCTCTTGCCGGATCGCTCGGACGGCCCGACAGGCGAGGTTGTCGGGATCGAGGGCGTGGCGGCCGTCGTCGGTCTTGTCGGCCGGGTCGGTGACCGGAAAGATCGCCACCGCCGGGATGCCGAGCGACGCCGCCTCGGCCGCAGCACGCACGGCCGACTCGACCGACAATCGCGACACGCCCGGCAGGCTCGGCACCGGCTCGCTCGCGGCGTGGCCGTGCACGAAGAGCGGCCAGACCAGGTCGGCCGGGGAGAGCGAAGTCTCCGCCACGGCCCGGCGGAGCCACTCGTGCTGTCGCAGGCGGCGAAGCCGCGTCGCGGGAAACGATCCGGTCTGCATCATGCCCTCGGCCAGGTTTATCCGGCAGTTGCTTCTCGATCGGGCCCTAGGCTCGTCCGTCCACGAGCACGGCCGCTTCGATCGCCAACCGCGACTCGGCGAGGTCTCCGACGAGCGTCGCCACGGCGCACGACTCCTCCGTCTCCCACACCGACACGCGACGGGCCATGACGCCGAGATCGCCGAGCACGCTCGGGCAGACGACCTCGAGCAGGTAGCGGGCCA
>DHLZ01000031.1:10391-10618 GCA_002405515.1 Planctomycetaceae bacterium UBA4655 | reverse complement strand
GCAGAGTCCTGTGTTTTTGATAAACAGTTGCTGATGCCGATTTACTGTGACCCCCCATTGCTATAAACATTAGGGGGTACCCCTTATCGCGAACTTACGGGGCCATTTTGCAGAGTTCCTTAACCAGTGTTCTCCCGAGCGCCTAGGACTTCTCGTCCCGCCTACCTGTGTCAGTTTTAGTACGGTCACATGCCTTCAACCCTAGAAGCTTTTCTTGGACGTCCTTC
>DHLZ01000031.1:0-10143 GCA_002405515.1 Planctomycetaceae bacterium UBA4655 | reverse complement strand
GCTACCTTCCACACCGGCGAGGGACATTTCTATCCGTCCCCTCACCCTTCAGACGCCGTCCCTCCATCGGTCCAGCATGTGGCGCAGGAATGTTGACCTGCTGTCCATCGTCTACGCCTTTCGGCCTCGACTAAGGAACCGGCTAACCCTGGGCGGATTTACCTTCCCCAGGAAACCTTAGGCTTTCGGCGAGCAGGATTCTCACCTGCTTTATCGTTACTCATTCCGGCATAATCACCTGTACGCCCCGACATCGCTCCTTACGGTGCGACTTGTATCTGACGTACAGCGCTCTCCTACCAATACACTAGGTGTATTCCACTGCTTCGGTGCAGTACTTACTCCCGTTCATTATCGGCGCGAAATTGCTCGACCAGTAAGCTGTTACGCACTTTTTAAATGATGGCTGCTTCTAAGCCAACATCCTGGCTGTCACGGCAATTTCACTTCCTTAGTGACTGAGTACTGCTTGGGGACCTTAGCAGGTGGTCTGGGTTGTTTCCCTTTTGACCGCGAAGCTTATCCCTCGCGGACTGACTCCCGGAGTAAACACAATGGTATTCGGAGTTTGGTTCGGTGGAGTACCCGGGAAGGGCCTCCCTCCAATTCAGTCTCTCTACCCCCACTGTGCAATGGTCCGAGGCTAGCCCTAAAGCTATTTCGGAGAGAACGAGCTATCTCTGCGCTTGATTAGACTTTCACTCCTCCCCACAAGTCATCCCCTCGGTTTTCAACCCAAGTGGGTTCGGTCCTCCACGCGGTTTGACCCGCGGTTCAACCTGCTCATGGGTAGTTCGTGCAGTTTCGCGTCTACCACCAGCGACCAATTGTCGCCCTATTCAGACTCGGTTTCCCTTTGGCTTCGGCCCTGAAGGCCTTAACCGAGCCGCTGACGGTAACTCGCCGGATCATTATGCAAAAGGCACGCCGTCACGCATTGCGGTTACCCGCCATAGCGCTCCGACCGCTTGTAGGCACATGGTTTCAGGTTCACATTCCTCCCCTAACAGGGGTTCTTCTCATCTTTCGATCGCTCTACTTGTTCACTATCGGTCGTCAGGGAGTATTTAGCCTTACGGGATGGTCCCCGTCGATTCAGTCGAGATTCCACGTGGCTCGACCTACTCAGGGTACCCCCTCAACGGAGCAACTCGGCTTTCGCGTACGGGCCTGTCACCCTCTGTGGACGACCTTTCCAGATCGTTCCGCTAGCCTGTTGTTTGTAACTCCTCGGGGGCCCTACAACCCCGCGGTGGAAACCACCACGGTTTGGGCTGTTTCCCGTTCGCTCGCCGCTACTGAGGAAATCGATTTTTCTTTCTGTTCCTGCGGGTACTGAGATGTTTCAGTTCTCCGCGTTGGCCACTGCAACCTATGGATTCAGTTGCAGCTAGTTCGGGCATCCCGGGATCATCACCTGTTTGACGGTTTCCCCGGGCTTATCGCAGCCTTCCGCGCCCTTCACAGCCTCCTGACGCCTAGACATCCCCCATGCGCCCTTAGTAGCTTGACCACCCGAATCAAATGCTCACGATCCGCTAGTTTCAAGACCGAAGTCCATCGACCAGCAGCACGCTTACGATTCTCTTCGAACGTTCAGCTACGTTCCCGAATCATCGCCGGCCAGCCTCTTTGCAAGAAGGCCCCGACCCCATCCGGGAAAGTAACGTTTAACTCGCTCAAAATCTCATGCCACCAGCGATGAACGCCGGTGGCTGAGTATCTCGCCTTGGGAGAACGCTTCAGGAATGCAGCTTGAGACTGCACTCCATCGGCATTCTTTCAAGATGCCAATTACCACAACCAAATTGTCAAAATGCAACGTAATTCGACACTGGATCTCCGCAGAAAGACTCACTTTCCGCAGAAAGACACGAGCCGAATCACGACGCCAGACCGGCCGACCAGCACAAAGCTGACACAGCCACTCGGCACCGCAGCGGGAACCGACCCAAAACATGTTGGATCGGCCGCATACTTTCCAAAACTTAGTGGAAAGGCGACCGACCGTCAAGCGTCTGGAAAAACAGGCCGAAAATAGGGGCCAATGGTGGGCAGCGAGGTGTCTTCACCCGTGGGGGGCCGGATCAAGGTATAACCGCTTCATGGCACCGTCGTCCGCTGAAAATCCAGCCCTTCCCCCCCGATCGAGGCCCGTTCACCGCCCCCCGATGCGTGCGGTGATCGTCGTCGCCGCGCTCTTTTTTCAGGCTCAAACCACGATTTTTGCACAGCCCGGTGGACCGGCTCCGGCCGTGCCGGTGGTCGTTGCAGCCGTCGAAAAACGGGACCTGTCGACCGGACTGCCGTTCGTGGGCACGGTCTATCCGGCCAGGACGAGCGACGTCGGCAGCGCCATCGACGGCCGGCTCGTTTCTCTCCCGATCGTCGACGGCCAACTCGTCAAGGAGGGGCAGCCGATCGCCGAGCTTCTGCGGGGACTGCTGGAGATCGAGCGGGAGGGCGCGGCTGCCGAACTCGAACGTCGGTCGCAGGTGCTCGCGGAACTCCAGGCCGGCTCGCGGCCGGAGGAGATCGAGCAGGCAAAGGCCGCCGTCGCGAGCTTCGAGGCCCGGGTCAGCTACGCGGAAAGCCGATTCGCACGGCTCAGAAGGCTCGCGGAGAGGGGCACGAGCACCGCCGACGAACTGCTCGACGCCGAAGCCGATCTCCGGCAGTCCATGGCCGATCTCGCCGGCAGGAAGGCGGCGCTCGCGCTGGCCATCGCCGGCCCGCGCAAGGAGCAGGTCGCTCAAGCGGCGGCCGCGGTCGAGGCGCAGAAGGCCGCCGTGGAGCGGATCGACGACCAGCTGTCGAAGCACACGATCCGTGCCCCGTTCACCGGCTGGGTGGTGGAGCGGTTCACCGAGCAGGGCCAGTGGGTTTCGCGGGGCGGGCTCGTAGCGAGAATCGCGGAGCTCGACCGGGTCGAGATCGACGTGCAGGTGCCCGAGCTTTCCATCGGCTCGCTCGTCCGCGGGGCCGACGTGAGGATCGAGATCGATGCCGCCCCCAACCGCACCTGGATCGGGCGGGTCGAGCGGATCGTGCCTCAGGCCGATCTGCTCAGCCGCAGCTTTCCCGTGAAGGTCGTGCTCGACAACGAGGTCGTGAACGAGCAGCCGGTGCTGCGGGCGGGCTTGCTCGCCCGCGCGTGGATGCCCGTCGGCAAGACGGGCGAGGCGACGGTCGTGCCGAAGGATGCACTCGTGCTCGGCGGCACGAAAACGTTCGTGTATGTCGTCGAGCCGGCAAGCGGCGGTGCCGGCGAGGCGGTGAGGGGCGGCCCCGTGGGAGCGGAACGCACCGGCATCGTCCGACCGGTCGAGGTGACGCTCGGCGTCGCTGTCGGGAGCCATGTCGAGGCCCGTGGCACCATCTCGCCCGGACAGCTCGTCGTCGTTCGCGGCAACGAGAGGCTCCGGCCGGGCGCTGTCGTCTCGTTCCCGTCTCCGTAGCAGCGGCGATTCCATGAACCTCGTCGAAGCCTGCGTGGCCAATCCGGTGAAGGTGGCCGTCGGAGTGATCCTCGTGATGCTCTTCGGCGTGCTCGCGCTCACCTCGATGCCGGTGCAGCTCACCCCCGAGGTCCAGATCCCGACGATCACCGTCGACGCCCGCTGGCCGGGCGCGAGCCCACAGGAAGTCGAGCGGGAACTCGTGCAGCCGCTCGAGGAGCAACTCCGCACCGTCGAGGGGCTCGTCAAGCTCTCGAGTGAATCGAGCAACTCGAGCGGCACGGTCGAGATGGAGTTTCCCGTCGGCACCGTCATGTCCGAGGCGCTCGTGAAGGTCAACACGCGGGTGCAGCAGGTCCGCGACTGGCCCATCGACGCCGACCGCCCCGTCATCCGCACCGCGAGCGTCAACGACCGGCCGATCGCCTGGCTCATCCTCGGCCAGGCGGCTCCCAGCCCGGAGGTGATCGCACAGGCCAAGACGGACCACCCTCTCCTCGCGGCCAAACTCGACCGCATCGCCGCGGCCCGTTCGCCCGACCTCGCCCTCTACCGGCTGCGACGGCTCGTGGCGGCCCATCCGGAACTCGGCTCGATCGCCCCTCCCGCAATCGACGTCGAGGCGATGCGGCGGATGGCCGAGGACGAGATCGAAAGCCGGCTCGAGCGGGTGGACGGCGTGTCCGCGGCCGACCTCGTCGGCGGCCGGGCCGACGAATTGCAGGTGATCGTCGATCCCCAGCGGCTGGCGGCCCGCGGCCTCACCATCGAAGACCTCAGGCTCGCGCTGGCGAACCAGAACCAGGACACCTCCGGCGGAGATTTCTGGGAGGGCAAACGCCGCTACGTCGTCCGCACGCTGGGCCAGTTCCGTTCGCCCGAGCAGGTGGAGGGGGTGATCATCACGAGGCGGGAGGGGAAGCCGGTCTACGTCCGCGACGTGGCGACCGCGAAGCTCGGGACGAAGAAACCCGACGGCGTGGTTCGCCGGTTCGGCGCCCGCAGCATCGCGGTGCGGATCACGCGGGAGCAGGGGGCGAACGTGCTCGATGTCATGCGGCAGCTGCGATCGCTCGTCATTGAACTCGACGAGCAGCTTCGCCCCCGGGGCCTGGGCCTATCCGTCGTCTACGACGAGACCACCTACATCGACTCGGCGATCGGACTCGTCAACGACAACATCCTCGTCGGCGGCCTTCTGACGCTGGCGACGCTGCTGATCTTCCTGCGCAACCTCCGCTCCACCCTCATCGTGGCCCTGTCGATTCCCGTGAGCGTCATGGGCACGTTCCTGGCGCTGGCGGCCTTCGACCGCACGCTCAACGTCATCAGCCTCGCCGGCATGGCGTTCGCGGTGGGGATGCTCGTCGACAACGCGGTCGTCGTGCTCGAGAACATCTTCGTCCACTGGAGCCGGGGAGAGGAGCCGCGGGTCGCGGCGGTGCGGGGCACGACGGAGGTCTGGGGCGCCATTTTTGCAAGCACCCTGGCGAACGTGGCGGTGTTCCTCCCCGTCTTCTTCGTCACCGGCGAGGCGGGCCAGCTCTTCGGCGACATCGCCCTGGCGATCGCGGCCGCGGTGGCGCTGTCGATCCTCGTGTCGGGGCTCGTCGTGCCGGTCGCGGCGGCGACGCTCCTGCAGGGCCGCAATGCCCGGGCGGCGGTGGCGGCCATCACGGGCGATGCGGGCGACGGCGGCGGCCGCGCGTCCGCCGATCCGTTTCTTCTCCTCGGCCGTGGCTTCATGGCCGGCGTGACAGGAATCAACCGATTCCTGCTCGGGAGCGGCATTCGTCAGGCGGCGGCCTCGATCGCCGTCGTCGCCGCGTCGGTCGCGGCGACGTGGTTCCTCATGCCGAAGGTCGAGTACCTCCCCGAGGGAAACCGCAACCTCGCCTTCGGCATCCTCCTGCCGCCGCCGGGCTACAACCTCGACGAGCTTTTGCGGATGGGAGACGTGGTCGAGGCGAAGCTGCTCCCCTACTGGGACGTCGATCCCGGAACGCCCGAGGCCGCGGCCCTCGACGCCCCGATCCTCGGCGACTTCTTCTTCGTCGCGCGTGGCCGCAGCGTCTTCATCGGCCTGCGGGCCCTCGATCCCCTGCAGGCGTCGAAGCTGGTGCCGCTCGTCCGCCGCGTGTCGGGCGACCTGCCGGGCACGTTCGCCGTCGCGAAGCAGTCGAGCCTGTTCGAGCAGGGCATCGGGTCGGGCCGCACCATCG
Organism: Planctomycetaceae bacterium UBA4655; assembly: GCA_002405515.1. Taxonomy (GTDB): domain Bacteria; phylum Planctomycetota; class Planctomycetia; order Pirellulales; family UBA1268; genus UBA4655. The sequence continues at coordinate 4,463 of DHLZ01000031.1, read as the reverse complement.
ACATCGAGATCACCGGCCCCGAGCTGTCGCGGCTCGTGCAGCTCGGCGTCAAGGTGATGGGACTCCTGCCGGAGGCGACTCCGGGCAGCCAGAACCTCCCCAAGCCTTCGCTCGACCTCTCGAGCCCGGAGGTGCAGCTGGTGCCACGGCTCGAACAGGCCGCCGACATGCGGCTCGACGCTCGGCAGCTCGGCTACATGGTCGACTGCCTCGTCGATGGCGGCTACGCGACCGACTACTTCCTCGACAACGACCGGATCGACCTCGTCATCAAGGGGGACGACCGGTTCGTGAGCCGCACGCAGGATCTCCGGAGCCTGCCGGTGGTCACGCCCGGCGGGCAGCTCGTGCCGCTCGAGAGCGTGGCGGAGGTGCGGGAGTTCTCGAGCGGACCGGAGCAGATCCTCCACCGGGAGCGGGAACGGGCGATCACGGTGCAGGTTTCGCCGCCGACCCGAATGCCGCTCGAGGAGGCGAAGGACCGCATCCAAGGAATGGTCGTCGATCCGCTCGTCGCCTCCGGCGACCTCGAGGGCGGCTACCGGATCCACCTCGGCGGCACGACCGACAAGCTCGAGGCCACCTGGCGGTCGCTCTGGTTCAACCTCCTGCTCGCGGGCGTGATCACCTACCTCTCGATGGCCGCGCTTTTCGAGTCGTGGGTCTATCCGGCCGTGATCTTCACGTCCGTTCCCGTCGGCGCCGTCGGCGGCCTGCTCGGCCTCGCCGCACTGAACCGCTTCGGCGCGGCCTTCGGCATCTATCAGCCGCTCGACGTGCTCACGATGCTCGGTTTCGTGATCCTCGTCGGCACGGTCGTGAACAACCCGATCCTCATCGTCGAGCAGGCGATCAACCTCGTCCGCCGGGGGGAGACGAACACGACCGAGGCCATCCTCGAGGCGGTGCGGAGCCGCGTGCGGCCGATCTTCATGACGACGCTCGCGACCGTGCTCGGGCTGCTGCCGCTCGTGCTCGTCCCGGGCGCCGGCAGCGAGCTTTACAGGGGACTCGGGGCCGTGCTCCTCGGCGGCATGCTCTTCTCGACGATCGTGACGCTCGTGCTCGTGCCGATGCTGCTCGCCCTCTGCTTCCGGGCGTTTCCGGTCCGGTAGAAAACGGGCCTCAGCCCCGCTTCGCCAACGCCTCGGGGGCGCTCACGCCCATCGAGAGGTACACGCTCATCATCGCATCGACGGTCATCGGGGCGGGCACGATCTTGTCTGCGGGCACGAACAGCAGCGCCCCGCCGAAGGGCACGGGTGCCGTCGGCACGATCACCATCTGGTACTCCCGGCCCTGCACCGTCACCTTCTCGGGCGAGACGAGGAACGCGAGCAGGCCCAGCTCGCCGCCACCGCCGAAGAAGCAGAACACCGGCGACATCCCCTTGATCGCCTCGTTGTCGCCCGCGTGGAAGAGATCGACGACCTGCTTCGTCGTGCCGTAGACGCTCCCCAAAAGCGGGATTCGCGAGAAGATCGCATCACCAACCCGCAAAAACGCCTTCCTCGCGCCGACCTGGACGGCCGCGCCGATCGCGAAGATCCCGCCGAGCACGACGAGCCATCCGATCACGTAGGGGGCGTGCGACTCCGGCTTGATCGTGAGGCCGAGCCCCGCGAGGAGCGAGCCGAAGAGCGTGTGGGGCCCGAGCAGCTTCGTGAGCAGGTCGACCACCCAGATGACGACGCCCACGGTGATGATCACCGGCAGGAGCACGAGCACCCCCGCCAGGAACATCCCGGTGAGCCGTTTCCAAACCCAGCGAAACCCGTGCGTCATCTCGCCTTCCTCGTGTCGCGGCCAGGATCGTCGCCCCGGTCGCCGTCCCATCCCCGCAGCGTCGCGTGGACGACCGCCACCTTGCCCATGTAATGGTTCATGCGGAACGGGCCGGCGGCCTGCATGACGTGGTGCCGGGCCTTGTCGGCGTCGCCCAGGGCCTCGGCATGGAGCCCGAGGTAAAGGTGCGCGTAGCAGAGCTGGTTGCGGCGGGCCTCTCCCTCTCCACGGTCGGCCGCGGCGAGCACGGCCGCGGCGTCGCCACGGCCCGCATAGAGGTCGAGGATCTCCTGCATCGGAACGCGGCGATCCTTGCCGACCGGCAGCATCGCCTTGCGGGCGGCCTCCGCCCCTTCCAGCCGGGCGACACAGAGAAAGTGCCAGGCCGGGTTCTCCACGTCGTTCGGGTTCACCGTCTCGTGCCGCTCGAACTGACGCCGGCCGTCCTCGAACCGTTCCGCGTAGTAGAGCGCGAGCCCACGCTGCCAGAGATCCGGCTCCGCCTTCGGCACCACCTCGAGGAGCCGGTCGAACGCGCGGGCCGACTCGACCGGCTTGGCGTCGAAGAAAAGCCGGACCCCCTCTTCGAAGATCGCCTGCGGCGTCGATGGCTCCGCGGCGGGCAGAGGCCCTGGCAGCACGTGGCAGAGGACGACCGCTGCGAAAGAAACCCGCGCGAGGGAGGGTGCGGCCTGGCCCCGCACGCGCGTCGGCCGAGAGAGGGAATCGTGAGAAGTTTTCATCGGAGCAGAGTCTATCCTGTCGAGCGAAGCTGGCCTTGAGCCGCGAAGCGACCCTCGGCTACCGTTTGCCCCCTTCCCCGCCACTCCCGCAGAAATCGCCTCGCCGGCCCGGAGCGAAGAAAGGGTTTCCATGACGCCCGCCCCCTCGACAGCCAGGCCGCTCTCCTCCGGCACGAGGCTGCCTGCGGTCGCCGGAATGGCTTCTGCCCTGCTCGCCGCCGCGTGCGCCATCGGCATCGCCGCCGACGAGCTCCGCGGAACCCCGGCCGGCACCATCGAGGGGCATCCGGGGATTGCGAGATCGCCCCGACACACGACGACCGCGGCAGGGCATGCCGGCGATGCCATCAACGTCGCCTTCATCGGCTCGGAAGAGGAACTCCACCGGACGCTCGCCGCGGCCGGCTGGTACGCCGCCGATCCGATCACGCTCTCGACGTCGATTCGCATCGCGGCCGACGTCGTCCTGAACAAGCCCTATCCCCACGCTCCGGTGAGCGATCTCTATCTCTGGGGCCGCAAGCAGGACGCCGCCTTCGAACAGCCGGTCGGCGACAGCCCGAAGCAACGACACCACGTCCGATTCTGGAAGTCCCGGGAACTCGATTCGAACTCCGAGCCGCTGTGGCTGGGGGCGGCCACCTATGACGAGCGGGTCGAGATCAGCCGCACGACGGGCGGCATCACGCACAAGATCGGCCCTGACATCGACCAGGAGCGAAACAAGCTCGTCCGCGACGCGGTCCAGGCGGGTGCGCTCGACGGCTACTACTGGGTCGACCGGTTTCACGCGGTGACGGAAGGCAGGAACGGCGGCGGGGATCCCTACTTCACCGACCGCAGGCTCGCCATCGGGGTCATCGATCTTCGACGATAGCCCGTGGAGGGCAGTCGAAAGCCGGCGCCCGAGCTCCACCATGCACCCCGCGGCGATTCCTCCTGCCGAGCTGCTGAAGCAGGTCGCCGAGACTCGAACGAAGCGTTCGGGCCCCGGCGGCCAGCACCGCAACAAGACGGAAACGGCCGTGGTGCTCGTGCATGAACCGACCGGCATCTCCGCCGAGGCCTCGGAACGCAGAAGCCAGGCCGAGAATCGGAGCGTCGCCCTCGGCAGGCTGCGGATGAAATTGGCCCTCGAGCAGAGGTCGCCGGTCGGGGCCGCCGGCCCGTCGGCCCTGTGGCGGTCGAGAACGCAAGGTCGCCGGCTCGTGGTCAGCCCCGACCACGTCGCCTTCCCGGCCCTCGTCGCCGAAGCCCTCGACCATCTCCAGGCGAGCCAGTTCGAACTTGGTCCGGCCGCCGAGCGGCTCGGCGTCTCGACCTCGCAACTCGTGAGGCTCTTCAAGAAGTTTCCGGCGGCGTGGGCCGCGCTGAACCGCCATCGGGCTTCGGCGGGCCTGCCCGCGGTCAAGTGACAGACTGCGGCAGGCTATTTCTTCGCCGCAGGCTTCGTCTTGTCCTGCTTCGGCTTCATGTTCTTCTTGTCGTTCTTCTTCGCGTTGTTGCCCTTGCCCATCGTGAAGCTCCCGTGAATTCGTGCCTGAATCCGGCATGGCCGACCTTCGGCCATCCGACCCTGATAATCGGCAGAATCCGTCGTGGAATGAAGTTTTCGGTGGAAACCAAACCTGGCTCAGCAGTTCAAGGCATGCGATCAGTGTTCACGCAGGAGCGGATCGGTGCGGTGTTCGAACATGCCCGGTATCGCACCTCCCCGCCATGCCCCCACATTCGGGAGGTGCCGCATGACCGGCGAGATGCCTTTGGCCATCGGCTTTGGATGCCGAGAATCGTCCACCGCGTCACGGCGTACACGGCGAAACAAATCCAGAACGCCAAGAGGAACCAACGGTAGGTACCCCACGCCCGAATGACTCGCACATTGCGCCTGATCATCATGTGCGCGGGCAAATCGAAGAAAAAGCTCATGGCGTG
>DHLZ01000241.1:253-6501 GCA_002405515.1 Planctomycetaceae bacterium UBA4655 | reverse complement strand
CCTGCCGCCCCTCTCGGCGTGCGCCTCGGGCTTCCGTAGATGTGGCAGACGCTGCGTGGAAGGTCGATTGAGTCCGATTTTCACGCCCGGTCACCCGCGAGCGGCCACGGCATGCACGGACCCGACCGAGACCCTAGAATGCCGCCATGAACGCCATCCGCCCCTCCTCCGGTTCGTCCAACACCCCCCGCTCCGCCGCCGGCCGCCCGTTCGGGGGCCCCGTGATCGTGATGCTCGTGCTTGCCGGCATCGCCATCGTCACGATGCTCGCGAGGGAGCAGGCCGCCCTGCCCGGAATGATCAGCTACGACGAGTTCGTCCGCGAGGTGAAGGCGGGCAACGTGTCGAGCGTCGAGATCTCCGGCAACTCGCTCACCGGCGAGTTCCGCGAGCCGCTGCCGGCCGGCAAGGGCCGCCCCGTCGGCGGCAAGGCCTTTCGGCTCGAGCTTTCGAGCTACCTCTCCGATGGGCTCAACGCGCTCCTGCTCGAACACTCGGTCCGCACGACCGTGCGTCAGCCGACCGACGGCACCGGCTTCCTGCTCACGCTCTACCTGCTCGTGCCGCTGTTGCTGATGGCCGGATTCTGGATCTCGCTGCGGCGTGCACGGGATCCCTTCGGCGGATCAGGCTTCCTCGGCAGCTTCAGCAAGTCGCCCGCGAAGCGATATGCCGCCGGCGACAAGCAGGTGACCTTCGCCGACGTCGCGGGGCTCGAGCAGGTGAAGCAGGATCTCCAGGAGATCGTCGAGTTCCTCAAGGACCCGAAGAAGTTCCAGCGGCTCGGCGGCCGTGTGCCGAAGGGCGTGCTCCTCATGGGGCCGCCCGGCACGGGAAAAACGCTGCTCGCGCGGGCCGTGGCCGGCGAGGCGGGAGTGCCCTTCTTTTCGATCTCGGGCAGCGAGTTCATCCAGATGTTCGTCGGCGTCGGCGCCTCGCGGGTTCGCGACCTGTTCAAGACCGCCAAGGACTCCTCGCCCGCGATCCTCTTCATCGACGAGATCGACGCCGTGGGGAGAGTCCGCGGCGCGGGGCTCGGCGGCGGCCACGACGAGCGGGAGCAGACGCTCAACCAGATCCTCTCGGAGATGGACGGCTTCAGCCCCACCGAGTCGGTGATCGTGCTCGCGGCGACGAACCGGCCCGACGTGCTCGACCCCGCCCTCCTGCGGCCGGGCCGGTTCGACCGGCACGTGACGGTGGACCGGCCCAACCAGAAGGCGAGGCTCGCGCTCTTCAAGGTGCACACGCGAAACGTGCCGCTCGCGGCCGACGTGAATCTCGAGCGGCTTGCAAGCGGCACGGTGGGGCTCACCGGGGCCGACATCCGCAACCTCGTCAACGAGGCCGCCCTCTGGGCGACGCGACACGACAAGGAGGCCGTCTCCGCGAGCGACTTCGACTACGCCCGCGACAAGGTGCTCATGGGCCCGAAGCGGGAGGAGGTGCTCGCCGGCCGCGAGAAGAAGATGACCGCCTACCACGAGGCGGGCCACGCCCTCGGCGCCTGGCTCCTGCCGGGCGTGGACAAGCTCCACAAGGTGACGATCATCCCCCGCGGCCGGGCGCTCGGCGTGACGCAGCTGGTGCCGGAAGAGGACCGGATGAACATCGGCGAATCGGACCTCTCGAACCGGCTCGTCTTCATCCTCGCCGGTCGGGCCGCCGAGAAGCTCGTCTTCGGCGAGTATTCCGCGGGGGCCGAGAACGACCTCGTGCAGGCCACCAGGCTCGCCCGGCGGATGGTCGCCCACTGGGGGATGAGCGACCGCGTGGGCCCCGTCGCCTGCCACGTCACCAACGAGCACCCCTTCCTCGGCCGCGACGTCTACGAGCAGCGGGAGTTCGGCGAGCACACGCTCAAGGTGATCGACGAGGAGGTGACGCGGATCCTCGGCGAGTCGGCCGAGCGGGCGACGAAGCTCCTCTCCGACAACCGCGGCAAGCTCGACGCGCTCGCGACACAGCTCGAACAGTCGGAGATGCTCGACGAGGACGAGGTCGTGGCCGTGATCGGCCCGGCCGTGCCGCGGTCGTCGAGCGAGGCGACCGGCCCCGGCGGTGCCTCGACCCAGGCCGCCCGCGGCTGACACCCCAAGGAACCCAACGATGCTCTGTCACTCCGTCTTCTTCACGCTCCGCGACCGCTCCGACGCCGCCAAAAAGGCCCTCGTCGCGGGCTGCCATGAGCGGCTCACCGGCCACCCGGGCACGGTCGCGTTCCACGTCGGCACCGTCTCCCACTACGACCGGCAGGTGAACGACCGCGATTTCGACGTCGCGCTCCACATCGTCTTCGAGTCGCACGCCGCACACGACGCCTACCAGGCGGACCCGAGACACACCGCCTTCATCGCCGAGCACTCGACGACCTGGGCGAAGGTGCGGGTCTTCGACGCCGACCTCTGCTGATCTACCGGCCACAGCGAGAGCGATCAGAGCGGGCAACGCCCCCGCTGTACTCCGGCATCGCCCCCATTCGTCTCACGGAGGCCCGAGGCGCGAGCCGAGAGGACGGTTGGCGTGGCGTCACGGAGTGGAGCGATTTCGTGAATGGCCCGTCAGCGGCAACGGCTTTCACGCGACGTCACTTCGACTCGAACCGCAGTCGTCACCACCCTTCTCGGCTTGCGCCTCGGGCTTCCGTATTGCGATAGACAACGTCTGCAGGGAAACCTGCGCCTCGGGCTTCCGTATCACGAACAATGCATCGACACTCGGTCGATCATGAATCGACCCGGATCCGCGAGAGCGTGATCGCGCCGGAGAAGCAGCGGTCGATGTCGTGGCCCGGCCGCCGCGGTCGATCGTGGTAGCTCGCCTCGTACTTCCAGCCCTCGTCGGTGAGACGGTAGCCGAGGCTCATCGGCGAGGGATCGACGGGGCACTCGACGACCGGCGGCATCGCGGGTTCCCCCGCCGTCGGATCGCCCGGCGATGATTGCCACGGCGACGGATCGACATGCGGGAGGTTCACGTTCCAGAACTCGCCCGGGGCGACCGCCTGGTGAAACACGACCTCGTCGAGCAGCCGAGCGAGCCACGCCCCGGCCGCCTCCCAGTCGATCGGCCGGCCGCGGCGGTGGTACTGCGAGAACGCGACCGCCGGCAGCCCGTGCAGGGCCGACTCGCGAACCGCGGCGACCGTACCCGAGTGGTGAATATCGACGCCGAGGTTGCCGCCGGCGTTCACTCCGGCGAGCACGAGCGTGGCGTCGCGGGCGAATGTCGCCAGCGCCACCCGCACGCAGTCGGCGGGCGTGCCGTCGATCGCATGCCGATCAGGACCGACGGCCTCGACCGCAAGCGGACGATCGGTCGTCACGCGGTGGCCGCAGCCCGAGTGGGGCTCCCGCGGCGCGGCGACGACGAGCGATTCCACCCTCGAGCCGACGAGGCGGCCTACGGCTGCCTCCAGGACGGCCAGGCCCGGAGCGTCGATGCCGTCGTCATTCGTGAGCAGAACCCGCTTCATGCCCTTCCATGGTAGCTGCGACGGCGGAGATGATCGCAAACACGCCCTTGGCGGCGGTCTCGGCGGCCCGGCAGACCTCCTCGGCGTCGGTCTTCTCGGGCGAGTCGGGGCGGGCGACGTTCGTCACGACCGAGAGGCCGAGCACGCGAGCGCCGAGCAGCGAGGCCGCCACCGCCTCCGGCACGGTGCTCATCCCGACGACGTCGGCCCCGATGCGTCGCAGGAATCGATACTCGGCCCGCGTCTCGTAGCTCGGCCCGGTGAGATGCGCGTAGACGCCGCGCCGGGCCGGGGCCGCGGCGGCCATCGCCGCCTCGATCGCCACCTCGACGAGCCGCGGATCATAGGGGCTACGGCAGAGCCGTCCGATCCGCTCACGCGCAAAGTCGGCTCGCGGCAGCTCCTCCGCGGCAACCGCCGCGGGAAGGATCCTCGCAAGGTCGATGTGGTCCTCGAGCACGACGATCTCGCCGGGCACGAGCGAGGTTGAGAGCCCGCCGGATGCGTTCGTGAGCACGACCGTTTCGGCCCCGAGCGCGACGAGCAGTTCGACCCCGCGAGCGACGACGTCGCGGCCGAATCCCTCGTAACAGTGAACGCGGCCCTGGAGCACGACCACAGGCACGCCCCCGATCCGACCGGTCACGACGCGGCCCGCATGTCCGGTCGCCCGCGACGGCGGCAGGTAGTCCGTCTCGCCTTCCGGCCCTAGTTCGCTCGCGGGCCCAGTTTCGTGAGCGGGTATCGAGAAGCGGTCGTCGAGCCGGTCGGCGAGCCCCCCGAGGCCGGTGCCGAGCACGATGCCGAGCCGGCCCGGCGAACCGCCGCGGGCCACGACCCTCGCCGCCGCGGCCGCCGCGGCGGGCGGAAGGGGGCGGCACGGCGGCTGCCCCCGGTCCGCAGGGCGTGGTTTCGGGCTCGTTTCACACGGTTGCATGCGGGGAAGAGCATAGATTCCCCGGCCGGTTTCCGGCGCCCCCTTCCCCGTCGGGAAGTTTCCGCCGTATCCTCCCTGCCATGAACAAACCCACCCGCGCCGAACGTTTCTCCGGTCTCTCCGTCGCCATCGTCACGCCGTTTCGCGACGGCCGCGTCGATGAAAAACGCCTCGCCGAACAGGTCGGCTTCCAGGTCGCCTCGGGCGTGAAGTGCATCTGCCCCGTCGGCACGACGGGCGAGTCGCCCACGCTCACCCACGACGAGCACGAGCGGGTGATCGCCGAGAGCGTGCAGGCCGCGGCGGGCAGGCTCCTCGTCATGCCCGGCACCGGCAGCAACTCCACCGCCGAGGCCCTCCGCCTCACGAAGCACGCGGCGAAGGCGGGAGCCGACGCGGCGCTCGTCGTGGGCCCCTACTACAACCGTCCCACGCAGCAGGGTATCTACGAGCACTTCAAGGCGATCGCCGAGGCGGTCGATATCCCGATCTGCGTCTACAACATCCCCGCCCGCACCGGCCGCAACATCGAGCCCGAGACGATCCTCCGCCTCGCCGAGATCCCCGGCATCGCGATGGTGAAGGAGGCGACCGGCGTGATGGACCAGGCCTCGCAGATCATCGCCGGCAGTGACCTGACGGTGCTCTCCGGCGACGACAGCATGACGCTCCCCCTGATGGCGATCGGCGGCCGCGGCGTGATCTCGGTCGTGGGCAACCTCGTGCCCGCCGACATGAAGTCGCTCATCGACGCCTTCGACGCGGGAGATCTCGCCCGCGCTCGGCAACTCCACCACAAGCTCTTCACGCTCTGCCGCGATCTGCTGGGCCTCGCGAGCAACCCCATCCCGATCAAGGCGGCGCTGCGTCTCGTCGGCCGCGACACGGGGGAGGTGCGGCTGCCGCTGGTGCCGCTCGAGCCGCCGCTCGTCGAGAAGCTCCGCAAGGTGCTCGTGGACTACGGCCTGCGGCTTGCATAGCCGGCACGGATCAGCCGGTGCACTTCAGCCATTCGGGTCGGCCAACAGCTGCTCGAGCCTGGGCCGCAGCACGGGCGGGACGCGGGCTGCCGTGGAGGCGTCGATCAGGCCGACGTCGATCATGTCGAGCAGATGCACCCGATCCTTGAGCCGAAACGCCGTCAGCTTCATCGTGATCAGCCGGTCGAGATCGACGATCGGGTAGCCGTCGTGGGCTTCGATGCAAGACAGATCGGGGGCGGGCACGGGGTCGTCAGGATTGACCTCTTCCCCCGCGAAGAGGATGTGAACCGCCTCACGAGCCTTGCCGGCGGGGCCGTCCACGAAGATGTGGATGCCGAACGTGAATGCATGGACGAAACCGACGGCCTCGAGGGCACGCGTCGCCCGTTCGAGATCGGCGCGAGCGATGAGGATGTCGACATCGACCGTCGTTCTCACGGCCGCAGGGTCGATCCGCGACACCCACGCCGCCACGGCATGTCCGCCGGCAACCGCATGGGAAATGCCGGCCGCATCGAGCGCGGCAACCGCCCGCTTCAGTCGTTCCTTGACCATCGCCACCGCCTGCTCCACGCGGTCGAGCACGTCGAAGCCGAACCTGACGACGCTCGGCCCCGGCATCGGCATCATGTCGTGGCGTGGACTCGTGGACATGCCGCGAGTCTATCACGCCGATCGCCGAGCCACGGCAATTCCTACCGGGAGCATCAAGTAGTTGACATTATTCTGCGGTCAACTCGGGCCGCCGACGTTCACGGAAGCCCGAGGCGCGAGCCGAGAGGGGAGTTGACGATGTGCAGAAAAGCGGCGTCGTGGCACTCAATCAATCTCGGAATGAACGCTGTTTTGCGAA
>DHLZ01000241.1:0-170 GCA_002405515.1 Planctomycetaceae bacterium UBA4655 | reverse complement strand
GGAGCAGTGCTCTACGCAATCCTTCGCATTGACGCCCCATCGCCGTCGAATTTCGTGATCATCACGTCGAGGTGGTCGTTCAAATCGAGTGCGTCGATCCGCTCCAGCAGACCGGCCGCCTCGACGAGCGACTCACAACAGGCGAACACCGTCGGCCCCCAGCTGCTCTG
>DHLZ01000101.1 GCA_002405515.1 Planctomycetaceae bacterium UBA4655 | reverse complement strand
TTTGCCCGTGGTTGCATTTTCGGGCCGACCCGCTAAACTGCTCGCTCGTGGGTTTTCGGCCCAATGACTGCTGCATTGCTGGTTTTTGATGGGTTTTGTGCCCAAAAGTGCCATGGAGGGCATCCGAGGTGACGGTCAGTGACATCCCCTTCCCCGGAGCTGCTGATCGGCGAATTCGTCCGCACGCTGGACGAACGGCACCGGATTGCCATTCCGACGGAACTTGCCGAGCCGCTCATGGCACATGGCGAGCGGTGCGTGATCGCCAAGGAACGGGATGGATGCCTGTCACTCTGGGCGGGCGTCGTCTGGGAGCCGCGAATCGCCTCGGCCGTCGAGGTCATCCGCAGCAAGCTCACGGCGGGCCTGCTCGCTCAAAGGGTCGGGGAAGTGCAGCAGCTCGGCCGATTGCTCTCGACCCGACACCGTCCCGTGACGCTGGCGGCCCGCGGTCGGCTGGTGCTTCCGGAGGGGTTTCGGGAATTTCTCGGCGTGGAGCCCGGGGGCGACCTCGTCATCGTGGGCGCCGCGGTCTGCGTCGAGCTGTGGAGGCCGGATGCCTGGCAGGGCTTCGTCGCGGCGGAGATGCCCCAGTTCCGGGATCGATTCGACCAACTCACCGCCTGAACGATTCTTCAGCCATGCCCGGGAGAGACGATCGCCTACGAACCTGTCGGCTTCATCTCCTGCAGGGTCATCGATAGCCACGGAACGGAACCCGAAAGCACGGATGCTCTCACGGGACCTCTTCCGGGCATGGCTTTTTTCCTTCGCGAGTCCCCGTTCACGAGGAGACCCCATGAGATCCGCTTCCCGCAGCCTGGCTCCCGCCGTCGCGTGGATTGCCGCCGCATGCCTCGGGGTCGCCGCCGTCGCGCCGTCGGCCGCACGGGCGGCCGATGCCGAACTGCATCCGTTCCCGAAGCGGCAGCGGGCGCCCGAATTCAAGCCCGGGCTCCGCTGGCTCAACACGGAAAAGCCGCTCACCGTCGAGTCGCTCCGCGGCAAGTTCGTCGTGCTGGATTTCTGGACCTATTGCTGCATCAACTGCATGCACATGCTGCCCGAGCTTGCGAAGCTCGAGCAGGCTTACCCGAACCAGGTCGTCGTCATCGGCGTCCACTCGGCGAAGTTCGACGGAGAGAAGCTCGACGAAAACGTCCGCCAGGCGGTCTTGCGTCACCGCATCGCGCATCCGGTGGTGAACGACGCCGACCATGCCATCTGGGACGCCTACGCCGTCACGAGCTGGCCGAGCATCCGAATCATCGACCCCGAGGGCAACTTCATCGCCGGGGAATCCGGAGAACTGCGATTCGAGATGCTCGACCGGTTCCTGAAGGATGCCATTCCTCACTATCGCATGAACGGCACGCTCGACGAGACGCCGCGGACATTCGCGACCGAACGCCTCGAGACGGAGGGCGTGCTCCGGTTCCCGGGGAAGGTCGCCTTTGACGAGGCGAACGCTCGACTCTTCATCGCCGACAGCGGCAACGACCGCATCGTCGTCGCGAAGGTCGATCCCGCGGCTCCGGCCCGCGGCACGATCGAGGCCGTGATCGGCTCCGGTCGGACCGGCCGCGCCGACGGCGGCTTCGACTCGGCGACCTTCAACCATCCGCAGGGGCTGGCGGTCTCGGCGCCGGGCGTCCTCTGGATCGCCGACACCGAGAATCACCTGCTCCGCAGGGCCGACCTCGCCACCCGCACCGTCAAGACCGTCGCCGGCACCGGTGCCCAGGCCCATGGAACGTGGCCGGGCACGAGGCTCGACCCCGCCCGCCGCCAGTTCGTCACGCATCGCCCCGACGGCCGCTACGTGGGCGACCCGGCGAAGACGCCGCTCAACAGCCCGTGGGATCTCTGCATCCACGGCGGGGCGGTCTACGTCGCCATGGCCGGGCCGCACCAGATCTGGCGGATGCCGCTCGACGCTTCCGAGATCGGTCCCTACGCGGGCAACGGACTCGAGGACGTCGTCGATGGCAAGCTCCTGCCGAAGGTTCCCTTCCAGGAGGGCACGGCCAGCTTCGCGCAGCCTTCCGGCCTCGCGACCGACGGCGAGCGGCTGTTCGTCGCCGACAGCGAGGGGAGCTCGATCCGCGTCGTGCCCCTGGCCGATGCGAAGGGCATGGTCCGCGGCAGCGTGCGGACGGTCGTCGGCACCGCGGGCCTCGAGCAGGATCGGCTCTTCACGTTCGGAGACGTCGATGGCGACGCCGCGACCGCGAGGTTCCAGCACCCGCTCGGCGTGGCCTGGAACGACGGCACGATCTACGTCGCCGACACGTACAACGGAAAAATCAAGGCGATCGACGCGGCCAGCGGCGTCGTGCGAACGCTCGCCGGAGCCGAATCCGCGAACGACCTCGACGAGCCGGCGGGGATCGCCTTCGGCGTTGGGCGGATCTGGGTTGCCGACACGAATCACCACCGGATCGTGGTCGTGAATCCTGCAGACGGTTCGATGGAAACCGTCGAGCTTTCGACGACGGCCGGTCGGCCGCAGCCGGAGATCATGCTTGCCGCGGCGGAGGCCGAAGAGCGGCATCTTGCGCGGCCCAAGGCCGAGCCGGTCCGGGCCGCTCCGGTCCGCGTCGCGCCGCAGCTCGACGCCGACGGCATCCGCACGATCACGATCGTGGTCACGCCCGAGCCGCCGAAGGGATGGAAGCTCAACGAACTGATGCCGCTCAAGTGGGAGATCGAGGCGATCGGCGAGGCCGGACCGGTCGGTGCGGAGGCGCTCCGCCACGTCTTCACCGTCGCAAAGCCGAAGGAGTCGTTCTCCGTGACGCTCCCGCTCGACGGCATCCAGGGATCGGCCGAATTGCTGCTGCTCGTCGAGACGGGCGTCTGCAGCGTCGGCGCGGGGGAATGCCGTCCCGTGGCGACCGCGACCCGGATTCCGGTGACGGTCGCCTCGGATGGCAGGCCGACCGGCGAGGTGAAGCTTCCGCTCCCGAAGCTCGCCGGAAGCGGCGGCATCCCCGGCCTCGAACTGTTTCGCTGAAGCCGGCCGCTCACTCCTCGTCGAAGACGAGCGAAGCGGAGTTGATGCAGTACCGAAGGCCGGTCGGGGGCGGGCCGTCGTCGAAGACATGGCCGAGGTGGGCACCGCACCGCTTGCAGGTGACCTCGGTGCGACGCATGCCGAGGGAAAGGTCGAGGTGCTCGGCGATCTTCTTGTCTTCGAGCGGCTTCGAAAAGCTCGGCCAGCCGCAGCCGCTGTCGAACTTCTCTCCCGACTTGAAGAGCGGCTCGCCGCAGCAGACGCAGCGGTATGTCCCCTTCTTCTTCGAGTCCCAGTACTTCCCGGTGAAGGCCCGTTCGGTCCCCTTTTGGCGGGCGACCTGGAACTGCTCGTTCGTGAGCCGCTTCTTCCACTCGACGTCCGACTTCGGCAGCTGGTCATCCGGAACGCGGCCGGCGACCGCCGGGTTCTTTGCGGCTTGCGGCTCGTCATTCTGCATGGCGGACTCCTTCTTCACGTGCCCTGGCTGAGATTGCCCTGGCTGAGATTGCCCCACCGGCTTCGGTTCAGCTTCCCGGGCTCCGGCATCGCCGGCGATGCCGATCCCCGCGGTGATGACGATGACAGCGGCCACGAAGCCCGCCATGATCGATGCAACGAAGGGAACCCACGATCGATTCAACCGATTGCGAGTCGTCATGCGGCACTCCTTCCGGGGATTCATTCGAGAATTATAGCCGGTCGCCCAGGCTCGATCGACAAGAAAAAACCCGCTCCAATTGCACCGTGGTGTGGCCGATCCCGAACCGCTCGCCGAGGATTCGGCTCGCCTCCGCCAGGACCCGCTCATGCGAGGCGAGGTCGGGCACGACGAGGTGGACGGTCGCCGACACGTCCGACGTGCCCGGGCTCCAGACGTGCAGGTCGTGCACGTCCGTCACCCCCGCGAGCCCCCCGAGCTCGGCGAGAATCCTCGCAGGATCGATCGCCCGCGGCGTGGCGTCGAGCGCCAGCTCCAGGCTCTCCCGCAACAGCGACCAGCCGCCCACGGCGATCGCCGCCGTGATCGCGAGGCTCGCGGCGGGGTCGAGCCAGAGCCACCCCGTCGCGAGTATCGCCAGCCCCGCGACGACGACACCGACCGAGACGGCGGCATCCGCGACCATGTGGAGGAATGCGCCGCGGACGTTGAGGTCGCAGCCGCCGCCGCGGTGGAGCATGACGGCCGTCGCCGCGTTCACCACGGTGCCGATCGCCGCCACCGCAATCACCGTCGGCCCGGCCACCGGCTCCGGCGCGAACAGGCGGCGGACCGCCTCCCAGCCGATCGCTCCACAGGCGGCGAGCAGGAGCGACGCATTCGCGAGCGCCGCAAAGATGGTCGTTCGGCGAAACCCCCAGGTGAACCGGGCCGTCGGAGGACGCCTGGCGATCACGCCGGCGGCCCACGCCAGCAGGAGCCCGACGACGTCGCCCGCATTGTGCCCCGCGTCGGCCACGAGCGCGAGCGAGTCGGCGGCGAATCCCGCGGCGAGCTCGATCACGACGAAGGCGAGGTTGATCGCCACGCCGATCGCCATGGCCCGGTCGATGCGGGCGGCGGCGCAGGAGCCAGCGTGTCGATAGGCGGTGGTGTGCATCGGGTGCGAAGGCGGGGGATGCGTCCGCGGAGCCGGCGGGTGATCGGGGCGACACCGGCATGGTACAAGAACCCCGGCGGACCGACCTCATACCGTGGAGTTTTCCTCGCCATGCCGGACTTCAAGACCGTGGTGATCGGCCGCACCGGCCGAGGCGACTATGGACACGCGATCGACGAACTGTTCGTCGATCTTCCGGGAACGGAGCTCGTCGCGGTCGCCGACGAGTCGGCCGAGGGGCTCGCGGCCGCGGCCACGCGACTCGGCCTCGGGAGAACCTTCCCCGACTGGCGCCGCATGCTCGACGAGGTGCGGCCGGAGATCGTGGTCGTCTGCATGCGGCATGCCGACTGCCATGCCGAGATGGCGATCGCGGCCGCGAAGGGCGGCGCGAAGGGCATCTTCATCGAGAAGCCGTTCGTGCGTTCGAGGCCGGAGGCCGACGCCGTGATCGCCGCCTGCGCGGCCTCCGGCACGAAGCTCTCCTCGGCCTTCGTGAATCGCCACAGCCCCACCTACGCGGTCGTCCGCGAGATGGTGGACGACCGCCGCATCGGCAGGCTGCTCGAGTTCCGCGGCCGCGGCAAGGAAGACCATCGTGGCGGCGGCGAGGATCTCCGGGTGCTCGGCTGCCACCTCGTCGACATGATGGCCGACCTCGGCGGCGCGGCCCAGTGGTGCCAGGCGAACGTGACGCTCGGCGGAAGACACGTCACCGAGCAGGACCTCTCCGACGGGCCGGAGGGCATCGGGAAGATCGCCGGCGACCGGATCGACGCGACCTGGGGCCTCGCCGACGGCGTGACCGGCCACTTCTCGAGCGTCCGCGAAGCCGGCTTCAAGCAGCCGGCCTTCGGCCTCACGCTCGTCGGCTCCTCGGGCGCGATCCACATCCGGCCCGATCACCTGCCCCATGCGTACTTCCGGGCGGCTCCGCTCTGGCGGACCGACAAGGAGATCCCCTGGCAGGCGATCCTGCCCGACGGCTCGCTCGTCGCGGATCCCGCCGTCCTGCCGAAGAAGACCGACGCCGAGCGGTCGGCCGAACGCCGCGAGTGGGCCCGTCGCGCCGCCGCCGATCTCGTCGACGCGATCGTGGAGGACCGCGAACCGGAGACCGGCATGCACGCCTCCCGCTCGACCGTTCTCATGACGGAAGCCGTTTTCGCGTCGGCCCTGTCCGGCCGTCGCATCGCCGTCGATCGCGTGGCACACGACGACCCTCCCACGGAAGCCCGAGGCGCGAGCCGAGAGGGGCGCTGACGTGGCCCAGCGACTGGATGCCCGGTCAAAAAAAACGCTCGCACGACATCGCATTGCCGCCGTGGGAGCGAACGCTGCGTCGCTACGGCAAGGATATGCCTGAGGCTCCTCCGCGTCCGCTCCCCCGGCGTTCGGCATCGGAGCGTCGATAGCCTGAAGCCACGGCCGATGGCTACTTTGTCTGGGAGAGGAGCCAGGCGAGCAGGCCCTTCTGGACGTGCATGCGGTTGGCCGCCTCCTCGATGACGAGGCTCTGCGGCCCGTCGATCACACCGTCGGTCACCTCCTCGCCGCGACGTGCCGGCAGGCAGTGCATGAAGACGGCGTCGGGGGCCTCCCGCATGAGCCGCTCGTTCACCTGGAAGGGCCGAAGCGCCTCCGCCCGCTTCGCACGCTCCTTCTCCTGCCCCATGCTCGCCCAGACGTCGGTGTAGACGACCGCCGCGTCCTTCACGGCCTCGCGGGGGTCGCCCGTCTCCACGATCTCGGCTCCGGGCAGGATCGCCGCGAAGTGCGACAGGAAGGCCTCGTCGAACCGGTATCCGTCGGGCGCTGCGAGCACGAACCGCATGCCGAGCAGGCCGCAGGCCACCGCGAGCGACCGCGCCACGTTGTTGCCGTCGCCGACGAAGGAGAACGTGAGGCCGGCGAGGCGGCCGACGTGCCTCTTGAGGGTGTAGAGGTCCGCGAGGGCCTGGCAGGGATGGCTCGAGTCGGAGAGTCCGTTGATGACGGGCACGGTCGAGACGGCCGCCATTTCGCCGATCGTGTCGTGTGACTTCGTCCGGCAGACGATGCCATCGACATACTGGGAGAGCACGCGACCGAAGTCCTCGATGCTCTCGCGGCTCGACGCGAACCCGCAGTCCTCGCCCAGGAAAATGCTCGATCCCCCGAGGTGCGCCATCGCGGTCTCGAAGGAGACCCGCGTCCGCAGGCTCGGCTTCTCGAAGACGAGCGCGAGCACCCTGCCCGGCAGGAGCGGCTCGCGAATGCCCGCCTCGTACTTCGCGCGGAGGTCCTCCGAGACGGCGAAGATCGCCTCGATCTCTCCGGTCGAAAGATCTTCTGGAACGAGGATGTGTCGCAGTCGCATGGCAGGTCCGATCAGATGCGGCCGGCGACGTCGAGAATCGCCTCGCCGAGAATGTCGCAGCCCTCGGCCGCCTCCGCCTCCGTGATCGTCATCGCGGGCAGCAGGCGGATCACCTTGCCCTGGGTGCAGTTCACGAGCAGCTTGCGGTCGAGGCACTCCTGCACGACGGCCGCACCGTCGATCGAGAGCTCGACGCCGATCATCATCCCGAGCACCCGGACGTCCACGACCGCGTCGCAGCGGCCGGCGAGCTCGCCGAGCCGGCGACGGAACACCGCCGCCGCCCGCTCGACGTTGTCGAGCAGCCTCTCCCGCTCGATCATCTCGATCGCGGCGATGCCGGCGGCCGCGGAGATCGGGTTGCCCCCGAACGTGGCGGCGTGCATGCCGGGCCGCAGATGCTTCGCGAGTTCGACCGTCGTGAGCATGGCGCCTCCGGCGACTCCCGCGCAGAGGCTCTTCGCGAGCGTGATCACGTCGGGCGTCACTCCGAAGTGCTGGTAGCCGAACCATTTGCCGGTTCGGCCGCAGCCACACTGCACCTCGTCGAACACGAGCAGCAGGTCGCGTTCGTCGCACAGCCTGCGCAGGCCCTGGAGGAATCCCTCGGGGGCCGGCACGACACCCCCTTCGCCGAGGATCGGCTCGACCATGATCCCGCCCGTCGAGTCGTCGATGAGACGCTCGACCGCGGCGAGGTCGCCGTGGGGGGCGAACTGGAAGCCGGCCACCATCGGCCCGAGCCCCTCGTGATATTTCGGCTGCGCGGTCGCCGAAACGCTTCCCATCGTGCGGCCGTGGAATCCGCCGGTGAACGTGATGATCTTGTAACGCCTGCCGTCGGTGCGGAGCCGGACGAGCTTGATCGCGGCCTCGTTGGCCTCGGTGCCCGAGTTGCAGAAGAACGCCTGTCCGCCGAAGGACCTCTCGGAGAGGAGTTTCGCCCACTCCCCCTGCGGCTCGGTGTACCAGGTGTTGGGCACGTGGATGAGCTTCGCCACCTGCTCCTGGACGGCGCGGACGACCGGCTCCGGGCAGTGGCCGAGCAGGTTGCAGCCCCAGCCCGGAAACAGGTCGAGGTAGCTCTGCCCCTCGGCATCCCACACCCGCGAGCCCTCGCCACGGACGAGGCAGACCGGGAACCGCCGGTAGTTCGGCACGACGTAGCGGGCGAACGTGTCGATGACCGCCTGGGTCTTCGGTGGAATGGCGATGTCGACGGTGGCCATGGATGGACTCCGGGGGAATCTCTAGCGGGCTGCGGCCGCGGCGAGGGAGGCCGAGGAGGGGGCGACGGAGTCCCGCACGAGCTCCGTGCCGACGCCGCTGGTCGTGTAGATCTCGAGCAGCAGCGAGTGCCGCAGCCTGCCGTCGATGATGTGGATCTTCCGGACGCCCCGGTCGAGCGTTTCGAGGCAGCCCTCGATCTTGGGGATCATGCCGCCGGCGATCGTGCCGTCGGCGATGAGGCTCCGGGCGTCGGTCGCGGTGAGCGAGTGAATGAGGCTCTCGGGATCGTCCCGGTCGCGGAGCACGCCCGGGATGTCGGAGAGCACGACGAGCTTCTCCGCGCCGATCGCCGCGGCCACGGCCGTGGCCGCCGTGTCGGCGTTGACGTTGAGCTTGCCGCCGTCGGGCCCCTCGGCCATCGACGGGATCACCGGCACCTGTCCGGCGTACATGAGGTTGTCGATCGTGAGCCTGTCCACCCGTGTCACCTCGCCGACGTGCCCGAGGTCGATCTTCTCGCCGTCCGGGCCGTCGAGCATGAGACGCTCGCCGAAGAGCACGTTCGTGGAGCGGAAGTTGAGCGACATCGCGCGGCCGCCGTACTCCTCGATCTTCGCCACGAGCTCGTGGTTGAGGTCGGTCGCGAGCACCTGCTCGACGATCGCGAGCGTGGCGTCGTCGGTGTATCGCCGGCCCTGCACGAACCTCGGCTCGATTCCGGCCGCGTCCATCGCCCGGCTGATCGCCTTGCCGCCCCCATGCACGACCACGATCCGCATGCCGAGCGTCGACATGAAGACGATGTCGACGAGCAGGTGCCGCAGCGAGTCGGGATGCTCGACGACGCTGCCGCCGAGCTTGATGACGGTGGTCGTGTCGCGGAACTTGCGGATCCAGCCGAGGGCCTCGATGAGCGTGTCGGCCTTCTGGATCGCCTTCTTCTGTGCCGCCGTGATCGGGGCCGCCGTGATCGGGGCCGCCGTGATCGGAGCGGCATTGGTCGGCGCAGCCGTCACAGGTGAAGCGGCGGGGGAACTCTTTTTCGGGGCGGTCGGCACGTCGCGAACGGTCCTAGTCGTGGAAAACCTGTCGCCAACTGGCAAACCGCGGATTGTAACACGCAGCGAACACCGCCAAAACCCGCGCCGATTCGCGGAGAAATCCACGGCTTGGGCTGGCCGCAGGACCGGGAGCGGCCGTCGCCAACCGGGGAACGGCGGTCAACTGGAGCATGCTTCCACCTGGCCGCGTGCTACCGTAACGCCCTGGAGCATGCCTCGATGGAAACGATCCGCTTTCGCCACGCCCACTTCTCGGCCCGGTTTCCCGTCGCCTACCGCTACACGCCCGCGCACTATTGGCTCGCTCCGGCCGACTCGGCGGCCACGATCGACGCCTCCGGTCGCTGCACGACGGGGCTGTGGCGGGTGGGGTTCACGAAATTCGCCACGCGGATGCTCGGAGAACTGGTGGACATGACGCTCGACGTCGGGGCCGGCGACGCCGTCGAGGCCGGCCAGCGGCTGGGCGCGGTCGAGGGCTTCAAGGCCGTCAGCGACCTCTACTCGGCGGCAGAGGGAACGTTCTCGGGATCAAACCCGGCCCTTTCGACCGAGGCGTGCCTGACCCATTCCGATCCCTACGTGGCCGGCTGGCTCTACCAGGTGGAGGGTTCGCCCGGTGACGAAACACTCGACGTTCACGGCTACGTGGCCCTCCTGACGGCGACGATTGATCGCCTTCAGGCATCCCGGTACGATCGTCCGGACGGCGGTTGAAGGTGGGCGGTCGGCGCGACATTCATCCATCATTCATCGAAACGCCGATCTTCTCGAGTCGCTGATCATTTTGCGATCCGGACGAACCTCCCTCGCGGGAACGGTGGCATGCAGGCAGGCGTCGATCGAGCCAAGTCCCGCTATGTGATGATCGGCGGTTTTCTCGGCGCCGGGAAGACGACCTCGATCATTCGCTTCGCCGAATGGCTCGCCGCCCGCGGCCTCAGCGCGGGCCTCGTCACCAACGATCAGGGGGGCGGACTCGTAGACACCGCCCTTGTCCGGGCCCGCCATCTTCCGGTCGAGGAGATCACCGGGGGCTGCTTCTGTTGCCGGTTCAGCTCGCTCGTCGAGGCCGCCGAATCGCTCGTCCAAGACACGGCCCCCGACCTGCTCGTCGCCGAGCCGGTCGGCAGCTGCACCGACCTCGTCGCGACCGTGAGCCTGCCGCTGGAAAAGATCTACGGCGACCGGTTCACCGTCGCGCCGGTGAGCGTGGTGGTCGATCCGCTCCGCGCCGAGCGGGTGCTCGGGCTCGCCACGGCGAGCCTCTCGGAGCATGTGGCCTACATCTACCGAAAGCAGCTCGAGGAGGCCGAGATCGTCGTCATCAACAAGTGCGAACTCGTCGATGCCCGGCGGCTCCTGCGGCTGCGGGAGGCGCTGGCCGCCGTCGCCCCGAACGCCGAGATCCTCGAATGCTCGGCCCGCGACGGCACCGGCCTCGAGCCATGGTTCGAACGGATGCTCGCCGGCGTGTCGAGGGCGGCGGCGATCGCCGAGATCGACTACGACGCCTACGCCCACGGCGAGTCGCTGCTCGGATGGCTCAATGCGGAAGCGCGGATCGGCGAGGCCGACGGCACGGAGTTTGACGGCACGGCGATGCTCGTCGAGATCCTCGCCCGCGTCCGAGAGATCCTCGCCCGGTCGGGCCACGAAATCGCGCACATGAAGGGAACGCTCGCGGTCGAGGGAGACCCCTACGAGCTCGCGGCGGCGAATCTCGTCCGCACCTCGGACGCTCCTGCCGTGTCGCACCGCCTTGCGGAGCCCGTCGACATCGGCCGCCTGCTCGTCAACCTGAGGGCCGAGGCGGCTCCCGAGGTTCTCGAGGAGGCCGTCCGCACGTCGATCGAGGCCGTCGCCGCGGGGCTCCCCTGCACGATCCTCCACCTCGAGCATTTCCGCCCAGGGCGGCCCGTGCCGACCCATCGCCTCGCCGGCCGCCCCTGATCGCTGCCCGACTGCCTCCGACTCGCACTGCCTCCGACTCGCAACCAACCCATGATCCTTCCGCAGATCGCCTTCCGCATGCTCGGCACGGTCGCCCCGAACTGCCTCTGGAAGTTCGGCTGGAACTTCGGCGTGAAGGGGATGCTCTCCGTCGAGCGGTTCAAGGCCCGCCGGAAAAAGGGAATCGTGTTCCCTCCGTTCCTCCATCTCTCGGTCATCAATTCCTGCAACCTGCGATGCCAGGGCTGCTGGGTGGATGTCGCCGCCCCGCGGGAGATGGTCCCCTTCGACGAGCTCGACTCGCTCGTCCGCGACGCCAAGGCCCATGGCAACGCGTTCTTCGGCCTGCTTGGCGGGGAGCCCTTCCTCCATCCCCGGCTGCTCGACCTGCTCGCGGCCCACCCCGACTGCTACTTCCAGATCTTCACCAACGGTCAGCTCATCACGCCCGAGATCGCCGCACGGCTCCGACGGCTCGGCAACGCGACCCCGCTGGTGAGCATCGAGGGCGACGCCGCCGTGAGCGACGTCCGCAGGGGCTCGCGGAACGTGCTCGATCGTTCGCTCCGGGGCCTGCGGCTCTGCCTCGACGCGGGGCTCGTGACCGGCGTCGCCACGAGCCTCTGCCGCTCGAACCTCGACGCGCTCCTCACGGAGGACTGGCTGCGGCGGCTCATCGATCTGGGCGTGCACTACGCCTGGTTCCACGGCTACCGACCGGTGGGCCCCGATGCGTCGCCCGAGCTCGCGCTCTCTCCCGACGATCTCGTCCGCGTCCGACGGTTCGTCGTGGAGCAGCGGGCGAAGCAGCCGATCGTGATCGTCGATGCCTACTACGACGGCGAGGGATCGGCCCTCTGCCCGATGGCGACGGGACTCACGCACCACGTCGGCCCCTCGGGCGGCATCGAGCCCTGCCCGATCATCCAATTCGCCGTCGAACGGGTCGGCGACGGCTCCTTCTACGAGACGGTCACCCGGTCGGCATTTCTGGCCGACATGCGGTCGGCCGCCGCGAACCACAGCCGCGGCTGCGTGGTGCTCGAGAACCCGCGGCTCGTGCTCGAGATCGCCGATCGGCACGCCGCCCGCGACACGACGCAGCGCGGCACGGCACGCGAGGAACTCCTGGCGATGACGCCGCGATCGAGCCAGGACCTGCCCGGGCGGGAGATCCCGGAAAAACACTGGATGTATCGGTTCGCCAAGCGATACTGGTTCAACGACTTCGGCACCTACGCCCCCTCTTCCGCTGTTTCCGCTCAGGAAAAAAGCCCCCGATGAGCGATTCGTCCGACGCCTCGCCGCGGATTCTCTACTGCCGCTGCGCGTACGCGCAGGTGGTGCCGGCCGACGTGAAGGACGCCGTGCTCGCCGGCCTTGCGGCCGCAGGCACGTCGTTCGAGGCCGTGCCCGACCTGTGCGAGATGGCGGCCCGCCGCGACCCGCACCTCGCCGAACTCGCCCGCGCGGCCGGCGGCCTCACGATCGCCGCCTGCTGGCCGCGGGCGGTCCGGGGCCTCTTCGCGCTGGCCGATGCGCCGCTGCCCGAGCAGGGCGTCACGATCCTCAACATGCGGACCGACGCCGCCGACACGGTGCTCGCGGGCCTCGGGGCACCGCTCGGAAAGGCGGTCTCCGAACGATGATCGCCACGCCGCTTCCGCCACGGGTCGTGCTCTACGAAGGCCGCGGTGCCGTGCCGCTCGCGCCGGCCGACCGCGGCCGCCTCTTCGCCGCGCTCCTCGATCGCGGCTACGCGGTGACACTCGCCGGCGCCAACGCGGCCGACGCGACCGTCGGCGGGACGATCGTCGTCATCGGCTGCTTCGGCGGGTCGCCGCCGGAGGTGGCCGGCGCCGACGTCTCGGTGTGCGACATCAGCGGCCGGTCGGCAGACGACGTGGTCGAGTCCGTCGAGGCGGCCCGCGGCGAGCGGCGGATGAACCGCCCCGAGGCGGCGAGGGCTCCGACCGACCGGGCGACCGACACCTGGAAGCCCTGGTTTCCGGTGATCGATCCGGCGCGTTGCACCAACTGCATGCAATGCCTGAGCTTCTGCCTCTTCGACGTCTACGGCGTGTCACCCGACAACACGCTGCGGGTGGAGAACCCGGCCAACTGCAAGGTCAACTGCCCGGCCTGCTCGCGGGTCTGCCCCGACGTGGCGATCATGTTTCCGAAGTACCACGCCGGCCCGATCGACGGCGGCCCGGTCTCGGAGGCCGACGTCTCCCGCGAGAAGATGAAGGTCGACATCTCCGCCCTGCTCGGCGGCGACATCTACGCCAAGCTCCGCGAGCGTTCCGCCGACGCAAAGGCCCGCTTCTCACGCGAGCGGTCGGCCGACCAGGCGCTCGCCGAAAGGCGGCGCTGCCTCACGAAGCTCGCCGAAGCCGCTGCGATACCACGAGAGGTGCTCGACGCCCTGCCCTCGCCCGAGGAGATCAGGCGTCGGGCAGACGAGGCGGCGGCCCGGGCAGCCGCCGCACGGGCCGCCGCGGGAAAACCAGCCTGACAGGGGTGACGGCCTCGACCATACTGATCCTCGACCATACCCGACCGGCCAGCCCGTCGCCGACCGCCCAGCCCGCGCAAGAGAGCCTGCTCCACGAGCCCCACCGAGACACTTCATGTCCACCGTCGATCCGTCCTTGATTCCCCTGGCGATCCTGCCCGCACCGGTGCCGCCGGCGCTCATCCGATCGCGTCCGCCGCAGCCCTCGATTCCGCAGACGAAGCCCGACCGCGACGCCCTCCTCGACGCCATCCGCCGCGGGATGGCCCGCGAGAAGGCCGTGCCCCCGTTGGGCATGGAGGAGCTGCGACGTCGCGCCACGGAGGCGCTCGCCGCATCTGGGCTTGCCGACAGCTACCTCGACTACGCCGTCGTGATCGTCAACAACGAGTCGTGGCGGGACGCCCTGGCCGCCGTGCCGTTCGAGCGGCGGCTCCTGCTCATGCCGAAGTGCCTCCGGGAGGAGAATCGCTGCCCGGCGCCCTTCGACGAGTTCGGCCTGCTCTGCAAGCAGTGCGGCCTCTGCTCGATCCAGGATTTTCAAGCCGAGGCCGAGCGGCTCGGCTACGCCGTGCTCGTCGCCGAGGGGTCGGCCCTGGTGATGGCGATGGTCCAGACAGGCCAGATCGAGGCGATCGTCGGCGTGAGCTGCATGCCGGTGCTCGAGAAGACCTTCCCGCACGTGCAGGCCGCGGCGATCCCGGCGGTGGCCGTGCCGCTCCTGCAGGACGACTGCATCGACACGACCGTCGACGTCGACTGGGTGTGGGACTACATCCACCTCCAGGCGGCCGACCGTTCGCGGCGGCTCGACCTCGGCGGCCTGCACGACACCGTGAAATCCTGGTTCGCGGAGGCCGCGCTCGAGGAGGTGATGGGCCCGCCCGAAGGGCATGCCGAGGAGGTCGCGAGGCGGTGGCTGGCCGGCGACGGTCGACGGTGGCGGCCATTCCTTTCCGCCGCCGTCTACGCAGCGATGCGCGACGACGAGAATCCCGCCGCTGACGCGACGCTGCGACGGATCGCGATCGCGGTGGAATGCTTCCACAAGGCTTCGCTCGTGCACGACGACATCGAGGATGGCGACACGGAGCGGTATGGCGAGCCGACGCTCTGCGGGGCGCATGGCGTGCCGATCGCCCTCAACGTCGGCGACGTGCTGATCGGCGAGGGCTATCGGCTGCTCGCCGAGGCCGGGCTCGATGGCGACCGCGTGCGGGCCGCGGTCCGCGAGGCCGCTTCGGCGCAGCGGCTGCTCTGCCGGGGCCAGGGGGCCGAACTTGCCTGGAGCCGTGATCCCGCCCCGCTTTCGAGCCGGCAGGTGCTCGAGATCTTCCGGCTCAAGACGGCTCCGGCCTTCGATGTCGCCTTGCAACTGGGTGCCATCGCCGCCGACTGCGCCGCCGACTGCGCCGACGTGCTTCGGGCCTACAGCAATGCCGTGGGGATCGCCTACCAGATCAAGGACGACCTCGACGACCTCGTCGATGACGCGGGCCTCGTCCGCGGGGCCGCGTCGCGGCCGAGCGTCGTGATCGCCCTGGGGGCGGAGCGGGCGCGGGGCGACGACCGGCAGTTCCTTGCCGGGCTCGCCGCCGGCCGGCCAAACGGCACGTTCACGGCCGACCGCCTGCGGGCCGCGATCCGCGCGGCGAAGGCGGACGAAAAGGCCGCCCTGCTCCTCGAGGCCTACAAGGAGGAGGCGGTGCGGGCTCTCGACGGCCTTGCCGACGCCACGCTCAAGGGGCTGCTTCGCCGGATCGTGGCGAGGATCTTCAACGAGCTGTCGTTCGCAGGTTACTGCCGGGAGCAGGAGGCGACGGCGCGATCCCGGGAGGCTGCGGGTGCCGAGGCCGCTCAGCCCGCGATGCAGGCATGAGCCGGCGGCTGCAGATGCTGCAGGTGGCCCGGCTCGCCACGCGATCGCTCGGCGACTCGGCGGGCCTGGTCGCCTCGTTCATCCGGTCGCTCTCCCTGCCCGACGGCTCGTATGCGAACCGCGCCGGCCGGAGTGACCTCTACTACGTGCCGTTCGCCCTCGACGTGCTCGCCGCGGTGGATGCCCTCCCCTCGGAGACGCACGAGCCGGAGCAGGCCCGCCGCACCCGCGACTGGCTCGCGGGCTTCGGCGACGGCGGGTCGCTCGACTTCGTCCACCGCTGCTGCCTCGCGCGGGCATGGGCCTCGCAGCCGCCCGGCGCATGGCCGGCCGGGCCGCGGGCGGCGCTGGCCCGCGGCATCGCCGCCCACCGCGCCGCCGACGGCGGCTACGCGACGCAGCCCGAGGCGGCCGGAGGCTCCGCCTACGGCTGCTTCCTCGCGGTCAACGCGCTGGCCGATCTCGGCGAACCGCCGCCGGACGCCCCGGCCCGCTCGGCGATCGTGGCCTGCCTCGAACGTCTGCGGAGCGGCGACGGAGGCTGGTCGAACTCGCCGGGACAGCCGCTGGGATCGACGACGGCGACCGCCGCCGCGGTCGCGACGCTCCTCTCGCTCGGAGAGCCGGTGCCGGAGGGTGCCGCGGGCTTCCTGCTCGGCCAGCGGCATCCCGCCGGCGGATTCAAGGCCGCGGCCGACGCGCCGATTCCCGACCTGCTCTCGACGGCCGTCGCGGTGCACGCGCTCGACGGGCTCGACGCGGACTGGCGGGACGGACGGGAACCCCTGCTCGACTTTCTCGACACGCTCTGGTCGGGCTGCGGTGCGTTTCACGGCTCCTGGGCCGACGACCAGCCCGATGCGGAGTACACCTTCTACGGACTCGTGGCGCTCGGCCACGCGAGCGTGTGAGCGGGCCGCATGACACCTGTCTCCTTTCTCTCGTCGGGCGAGTTTGCCGCCGCCCGCCGCCGTGCGATGGAAGCCCTGCTGGCCGCCCGCGTCGGCAACGGCCATTGGACGGGACGTCTGTCGTCGAGCCCGCTCTCGACGGCGACGGCGATCACGGCGCTGCGGCTCGTCGATGAGCGGCTCCATGCCGCGGCTATCCGCCGTGGGGCCGACTGGCTCGTGGCGACGCAGCTCGCCGACGGCAGCTGGGGCGACACGGTCGAAAGCCGCGGCAACCTGTCGACGACGCTGCTTGCGTGGGCGGCCGTCGCGGCGACCGTCGATGCCGCGCAGGCGGGCGACGGGACGACGACGCCGTACGAGGCCGCCGTGCGGCGGGCCGAGCGATGGATCGTCGGCCGCACGGGTGGGCTCGACGCCGCGAGGATCGCCGCGGCGCTGGCCGACATCTACGGCCGCGACCGCACGTTCGCCGTGCCGATCCTCACGCACGTCGCGCTCTGCGGGCGGTTCGGCGATCCTCGCCGCCGGGAGGCCTGGGCCGCGGTGCCGCAGCTGCCGTTCGAGCTGGCCGCGCTGCCGCAGCGGTGGTTTCGGCTCGTCGACATGCAGGTGGTGAGCTACGCGCTTCCAGCCCTGATCGCGATCGGCCAGGTGCGGCACGCACTCGCCCCCGGGCTCGGACCGACCGCCTGGCTGCGGTCGCTCGCCACCGCCACGACCCTGCGGAAGCTCGGGGCGATCCAGCCCGAGAACGGCGGCTTCCTCGAGGCGACGCCGCTGACGTCGTTCGTCACGATGAGCCTCGCGGCGATGGGGCTCGGTCGACACGAGGTCGCAGGCCGGGGCGTCGCGTTCCTGTCCCGTTCGCAGCGGGAGGACGGCTCCTGGCCGATCGACACGAACCTCGCGACCTGGGGCACGACGCTCGCTGTGAACGCGGTTTCCGCGGGCGGCCGTCTCGCCGAACACCTCGCCGCGGTCGACCGCGAGGCGATCCGCGGCTGGCTGCTCGGCCAGCAGTACCGGTCGGTGCATCGCTACACGGGCGCCGCCCCGGGCGGCTGGGCCTGGACGGACCTGCCGGGGGGCGTGCCCGATGCCGACGACACGAGCGGCGCGGTGAAGGCGCTCGCGGCCCTCGAGACCGCGGAGACGAGGCCGTTCCCCGAGGACGTGCGGTCGGCTGCGACGGCCGGACTCGTCTGGCTCGCCGATCTCGCCAATCGCGACGGCGGCATCCCGACCTTTTGCCGCGGTTGGGGCCGGCTTCCGTTCGACACCTCCTGCCCCGACATCACGGCCCATTTCCTCCGGGCGATCGCCTCGTGGACGCGGATCGACCGAGGCGGCCTGCCGAGCCGGCTGTCGCGGGCGGCGCGGACGGCGCGACGGTATCTCGCCGCGACCCAGGCGGCCGACGGATCGTGGACGCCGCTGTGGTTCGGCAACGAGCATCATCCCGCGCAGGCGAATCCCGTCTACGGCACGGCGAAGGTCGTGCTCGCCACGTGCGACGCCCGCGGCACCGAATGGCTCGTGCGGGCGATGCGCGCAGACGGCGGCGTCGGTGGCGGGCCGGGGCTTCCTCCTTCGATCGAGGAGACGGCCGTCGCGGTCGAGGCGCTCGCCCGAGTGGCGAGCATCGAGTCCGGAGACGCGGCGACGTCCGACCTGCGACGACGGTCGGCCGAGGCGGCCGCGCGGGGGGCCCGTTGGCTCACGGAACGGACCGGGGGGGGAACGACGTTTCCGACGGCGCCGATCGGCCTCTACTTCGCGAAGCTCTGGTACGCGGAGGATCTCTACCCGCTGGTCTTCACCGTCGCGGCGATCGAGCGGGCGGCGACTGTCACGTCGGATGCGTGAGCGAGACCTTCGGCGGCCCGTGGTCGCCGACGGCCGCCGCCGCGACGGCGTCGACGGCCGCGAGCCACTCTTCGGCCGTCGTCTCCCAGCCGCCGGAGAGTCGCACCATGCCGCGCAGGTCCGACTCGCCGATCCCGAGCCGCGCGGCTCCGATCGCTGCGACGATTCTCGCGGCCGCATCGGAGCCGCCGCTGCATGCGGAGCCTGTCGAGGCCGCGATGCCGAGCCGGTCGAGACGGGCGACGAGCCTCTTGCCATCGAC
This sequence comes from Planctomycetaceae bacterium UBA4655, assembly GCA_002405515.1. Lineage (GTDB taxonomy): Bacteria > Planctomycetota > Planctomycetia > Pirellulales > UBA1268 > UBA4655. Next base: position 14,691 of record DHLZ01000101.1, on the reverse strand, counting down.
GCCCGGGATGACTGCCGCAAGCGTGTTCCAAAGCCGCGGTGCATCCCCGCCGATCACGATCGCAGAAGGCACGCGTTCACGGAGTCGGCGCTCGGCCCCGTCGCGGGCCGCCGCAAGCGAGTCGAGCCGGCCGGCGATTTCGCGTTCGCGTACCTCGAGCACCGCGACCATGGCCGCGATCGAGGCAACGTCTTCGGTGCCGGCATGCCGTCCGGCCTCCTGCGGGCCGCCGCGGTCGCCTCGAAACGACCGGTCCGATTCGGGCACGAGGATGAACCCCGCTCCTTTCGGCCCGCCGAACTTGTGGCTGCTGCCCGTCACCCAGTCACACGCGGCCAGGCCGCGGGCCGGCAGCTTTCCCAGCCACTGCGCCGCGTCGGCATGGAATGGGACGCCGAGCCTGCGGCAGGCCCCGGCAACGTCTCCCCAGGGCTGGACCGTCCCCGACTCGTTGCTCGCCGCCATCACCGACACGATCACCGCGTCGCGACCGTGCGTTGCCAGGACCGTCTCGACCTCGTCGACGCTCACGACCCCCCGGCGATCGACGGCGATCTCCCGGACTCGCCCGCGAAACGAGGCGGCGAAAGGCTCTGCGACGCACGGATGCTCGATCGCCGAGACGACCGCGAAGCCCTTGTCCGCCGCGTGGGAGCCGACGTGGCGGGCGATGGCGTTGTTGGCGGCCGTCGCGCCGGCGCAAAACACGATGCGGCCGACCTCACAGTCGAGAATGTCGGCGAGCCGTTCCCGGCAATCATGGAGCACGTCACGAGCGGCCGTCGCGGCGGCGTAGAGGCCGGAGGGATTGTGCCAGGCCCGATCCGCGACATCGAGCCACGCCTGGCGGGCGGCCGGGTGCAGCGGCACCGTCGCGTTATGGTCGAAGAAGATCAAGGCAGTTGCCCGACTAGGATTCGAACCTAGACAAAGGGAACCAAAATCCCTTGTGCTACCGTTACACCATCGGGCAAAAAGGCTTTTCCGGGCCCTATCTTAGACGATTTCTCCAACGCGGTCCCGGGCTTGGGGTCTCCGCCGCAGCCGCGTCGCGCCGGCCGCGGCGAGCCCCAGGACGAGCATCACCCCGGCCGACGGCTCCGGCACCGCGACGATGTTCACAAAACGGCTCGCGGGCAGGTATTCGCCGGCGAAGTTCCCGCCGCCGACGGTCGCATCGTAGTCGATCAGCCACGGCTGGCCGCCGACCGTGAAGATGCCCCCGTCCGCGACCGCCACGCCGGCGATCCTGAACAGGCCGCCATTCCACGTGCCGGCGTAGTTGACGAGCGAGAACCTGGTGCCTTCAGGAAACGCGGGCGAACTCGCCGAAAGATCGGTGATCGAGAGCCCGACCGTGCCGAAGAGCGAAAAGTCTCCCGCGACACGCAGCAGGTCCGCCGCGAGCCCGACGGATGAATCGATCTCCATCGCGAGCGTCGAGCCGTCGAGCAGCCTGACGGCCCCGGCGGAGAGGCTTTCGATACTCTCACCCGGCGAAAGCCTGCCGCCGGCGCCGATCGCAACTTCTCCGCCGATCGCGCCCGAGCCGCCGAGCAGGCCGCCCGAGCCGACGGAGACGGCCGTGCTGCCAAGCGCCCCGGCGACGATCAAGCCGCCCGGGCCCACGACCGTCGGCCCCGAGGAGCTGCTCGTGCCCGAGAATGTGAACGTTCCACCACCGAGCAGGGACAACGCCCCCGTTCCGCTGATGCTGTTCGAGATGGTCGCGGCCCCGGTCCTGTTGAAGATCAGCGACCCGTTGTTGACGAGGTCGGTCGCGAGCCAACCCGTCGAACTCCCGGTGCCGATCTGGAGCGTGCCGCCGGACTCGAGCGAGATCGTTCCGGAAGGCCCCCTCGAGAGCGTGCCTCCCACGACCACGACGCCCCCGGAGCCGCCGCTGCCGGAGATCGTCAGGCTGCCGGTGCCCGCCCCACCGACGGAGAGCGAATCGGAATGGGCCCACGTGCCACCGGTGATCGTCGCCGAGCCGACACTGCCGGCGTTGAGGCCCATGGTGCTCGAGACCGTCGTGACAAGACCGCCGGTCATGGAGAGCGTGCCCGTGCCGGATCGCCCCACGATCATTCCGACGGAGCTGGCCCACGTCCCGCCGCTGATCGTGGCCATGCCGGAGCTTTGGATGGCGAAGCCGAGGTTGCTGATCGTGCTCTTGACGTCGCCCCCCGTCAGATTGAGCGTGCCGGAGCCACCGGTCCCGCTGACGGCGCCGCCGATGTAGAGAGTACCCCGATTTTCCCACATGCCGGCCGTGACGGTCGCCGTGCCCACGCCGCCGATCCCGAAACCCAGGTAAGCGTTCGAGTTCCTCACGAGCCCCCCGGTCACGGAGAGCGTCCCGGAACCCGACGATCCTACGTACAGGATCCGGCCGGAGGCCCCGAAGGAACCGCCGGAGTTGCTCCACGTGCCGCTGCTCACCGTGGCCGAGCCGTAGCTGCCGGCGTTCAGGCCGAGATATGCGGCGCCGTTTTGGACGAAGCCCCCCGCGACCGTCAACGTTCCCGTTCCGGAATGCCCCACGACCAACGCGTTCGCTCCGCTGCCGATCGTCAACTGGCCGGCGGCAGCCGAGATCGCCAGATCGAATCGGCCCGTTCCCGAAGTCAGGCCCGTGAGGGCGACCGTCCCGCTGTTCGTCAGGGAGACCGCGCCGCTGCCGGAAATCGTGCCGCTCATCGTGAGCGAGGTCGTCCGGTTGAACCGGAGCGTGCCGTTGGCCACCACGTTGCCGGTGATCGTCGCCCCGTCTTCGATCACCGCCGTGTCCCCGGCGGCGATGGTGCCGCCTGTCCAGGGGGACGTGTAGGTCGTCGTGGCCGCAGGGGCCGGGTCTGCCAGGAGCCATGGCCACGAAATCGCAGCGACCGTCACCAGGCTGCCTCCGATCCATCGGCGCGCGGGGGTGATTCGACTCGTCGGCAGAGGTCGCGTCATGCGAGACGGGTTCTTCGAGGAACTGCCGCACCGCCACCAATGCCAGACCGACGAACCGATTCAATCGCCGCAGGGAAGCCAAGAAACCGGGGAGCGAGACGTCTGATCCTGGCGGAGGACCAGGAGGCGACGCCGAAGCAGACTGCCGCAAAAAGAATGTCAGTGCGTCGGAAGGACGACGTTGACGGCTGCGAGCAGTAGCATTTCCGGAAGGAGGATAAACCTTGCCAACCCGACAAGGACGAAAGTTACCCGTTCATCCCGGCCCGTCAATCCCCGCCGACGGCTGATCCCACCCCGACCGCCGTCGGGCTCGTTTCCGGGAAATAGTCGGCGAAATGGCTGAACGCGTTCTTGAGCAAACAGTCCCTCGCCCGAATGACGACCGCTTCGACCGACCTGCGAACCATCACCTCGCTGCCGTTCGAACCCCGAATCACGCGGAGCTTCGCAAGGGCCGCACCGACGATCACGACGGGGTCGCGTTCCAACGGAGTCAATCCGAGGATTTCGTGCGGGTTCTCAATCTCGCCGACAATGGAAGCGGGGGAGGGTATCATGGCATGCGTCTCCTTACCCTTCTTGGCGAAAAAATCTGCTCGAGGGGGAAGAGCGACGATCCATTTTTTCTTCTTTGCCAAAAAACCCCATCGTTCAAGGCGGCCGGGCGGACGGAGGACAACGCAGTGGATGCCGAGTCTCCGCTGGCGCAATCGCTCGCAAGCCTTGCCGAGGGTGACCTTTCGGCGAGGGAACGGCTCGTCGAGGCCTGCGTCGAGAGGCTGCGGCATCTGACCCACAAGATTCTCCGCCGGTATCCGGCCGTGCGACGCTTCGACGACACCGACGATGTGCTCCAAGGGGCTATCTTGCGGCTCCATCGGGCGCTGGGCCAGATGGCCTCGGCAGGGGAATCCCCCAGGTCGCTGATGGCCCTCGGCGCGACGCAGATTCACCGTGAGCTCGTCGATCTGGCGCGTCGCTACTCCGCCGCCTCCTCCTACGAGGCCAACCACGGCACGAACGTCTACCAAGATGCCGAAGGCAAGCGTCATTTCGTCGACGGCGTCGAGGCGGAGGAGGAACCGCTCGACCGATGGGAGCGGTTCCACGAGGCGATCGATCGGCTTTCTCCCGAACAGCGGGAGGTGTTTCGGCTCGTCTGGTACATCGGTGCCGACCAGCGGACGATCGCCGGCGTGCTCGGCTGTTCGGAGCGGACGGTGAAGACCTACTGGCGGCACGCCCGCGACGCAGTCAGGACCGCCCTCGACGGCGAGGGGCCGGGGTGATCGATCTCGGCGGCGGTCAGTTGGGCTAGTGTGACTTTGAGCTGGGCGACTCTGAGCAGGGCGAGAAGGATGACGGACATGACCGACGGGCGCCGGCCAGGCTTTTCGCTCATCGAGATCCTCGTCGTGGTGGCGATCGTCGCTGGTCTGGTCGCCCTGCTGCTGCCGGCCATCCAATCGGCCCGAGAGTCGGCGCGACGCATTCAATGCCTCGTCAACCTCCGGCAGATCGGGGTCGGCCTGCACCATCACGAGGCCGCAAAAGGATTCTTTCCAACCGCCGTCACCGGCAACGGCGCCCGCTTCTACTGGACGGCGCAGATTCTCCCCTACGTCGACGAGAACCCGCTCGCCGGCAGCTACGACTTCACGGTCGCCTGCAACGACGTGCGGAACAGGGAGGCCGTGCAGGTGGTGGTGCCGTTCATGGTCTGCCCCTCGGCGACCCTGACGGGGAAGCGAGACCACCCGCGATTCAAGACGGGAAGCCCGGCCTGGGGAGCGGCGGTCGCGGACTACGCCGGTTCCTCCGGGCCGAGCAGCACGCTCTGGAACTCGCCGGCGACGATTTCGTATCCCAAGCCGGGTTCGATCGACGGATTCTTCAAGGTCGCGATCAAGCCGGGCGAAAAAGGACGGCGGGTCCGCGAGATCACCGATGGCACTTCGAAAAGCATCGCGATCGTCGAGTGCGCAGGAAGGCCGCAGGTCTGGGCGTTCGGCGACATGAGCCCCGGTTCCGGGCTCGCATCGAGTCCGACGAACAAATACGTCAGCCAGTGCGGCTGGGCCGACACCAACCAGTTCGCCATCCGCGGATTCCGGCGGGACGCATCGCGGACGGATCCCGCCGACCAGTACGCGTCGCCGGGCCCTCGGCTTATCAACGCCACGAATGACTGGGGGATCTACGGCCTGCACCCCGGAGTCGCGGCGGTGCTTTTCGCCGACGGCGCAGCGGCCTTTCTCGACGAATCGACCTCGGCAGACGTCGTCGCGGCCCGGCTCACGATCCAGGCGGGCGACGCCGTCTTCAATCCCTGAACCCTCGAACATCCGAACCTTCGAAGTGATGGCTGCCCCGCGGGCCGCATATCGATCCGCTCTTTCCTCCCACCCGATGGTGCGGTGGCCGGCGGCGTCCATGATCCCGCTCGCCCTGCAGATGGCCCTCGGCCTTCAACTCGCCGCCGCGGCCGACCGCGCCGAGCCCGAAAAACCGGCGCCGCGGCCGGGGCGTTCGGCGGTCGAACGGGCCGCCCTGGCCGTCCGGTTGCGGTCGATCTATCGGGGCGATCCGAAGGAGTGGCCGAAGCCCCACGTCGATCCGGAGATCGTCTGGCAGGAGATCGGACTCCTGCCGCCGGTCCAACACCCGAAGTCGAATCCATTCAGCCACGCCAAGGCCGAACTGGGCCGGATGCTGTTCTTCGACCCGCGGCTATCGGCCGGTGGAAAGATGGCCTGCGTCTCCTGCCACGAGCCGAACCTCGGCTGGGCGGATGGCCGCTCCGTCAGCCAACCGCCGGGACGTTCCCCGCCGAGAAACACGCCGACCATCCGCAACATCGCCTTCCAGTCGAGCCTCTTCTGGGATGGGCGGGCCACGAGCCTCGAGGAGCAGGCGGAGCAAGCCCTCGTCAATCCTTCCGAAATGGCCGCCGATCGAGATCAGGTCGTCCGCCGTCTGGCTGGCAGCCCGACGTACCGCAAACAGTTCGGGGAGGCCTTTCCGGACCGCCGGATCGAGTTCGTATCGGTGATCCAGGCGATCGCCTGCTTCGAGCGGACGATCGTCTCGGGGCGGTCGCGGTTCGACGAGTTTCTGCGGGGCGATTCGTCGTCGTTGACCGATGCAGAGATCCTGGGCCTCGATCTCTTTCGGCGCGAGGCGAGGTGCATGAACTGCCATCACGGCCCCGCCTTCAGCGACGGCCGCTTCCACGACCTCGGGCTGAGCTTCTATGGCAGGAGCAACGAGGATGTCGGCCGCCGCGACGTCACCGGCGTCATCGAAGACACGGGCCGCTTTCGCACGCCGACGCTGCGGGACGTGACGAGCACGACTCCGCTCATGCACACGGGCATGTTCCAACTTCCCGGCGTGCTCAACATGTACAACGCCGGCATGGTGACGCTCAAGCGGCAGCCGTATCAGCGGAACGATCCCCGGTTCCCCGTGAAGTCGCCGCACCTCAAGCCGCTCGGACTCAACCGGCAGGATCTCGACGATCTCGCGGCGTTCCTCGGCTCGCTCGAAGAGCCGAAACATCGCGTGCTGCCGCCGCAGCTGCCGGACATCGGCGATGAATCCGGCGATGAATCCGGCAAGGCCGCGCCGGACAACTCGATGCCCGTCACCGCGACACAGTGACGGCCTGCCCAGTGACGGCCTGCCCAGTGACGGCCGCCTGACGTGCGTCCACGATGTCGGCGTTCGAGAGCCCCCAGACTCGGATGGCTCCGTCCGGTTCCGCGGCCACCAGCCGATTCCCGTCTGGACTCAGGGCGACGGCCCTCGGAAACTCCCGCTGCGCGCGCAGCATGCAGAGATCCTGCCCCGACTCTGCGTCCCAGATGCGAATCGTGCCGTCGGTCGAGGAGGTGACGACCCGCCGTCCGTCGCGACCAAACATCACCGCCTCAACGGACCCTTCGTGCCCGCCGAGAACACAAATCGCGCTACCGGTCCTCGCGTCCCACAGCCGAGCCGAGCCGTCCGCCGACCCGGTGGCGAGCCGTGAGCCGTCGCTGCTGAAGGCGATCGCCCGCACGGCGCCCGCATGTTCGGCGAGGCGGGCGATCCGCTTCCGAGTTTCAAACTCGAAGAGATAGACGGCCCCGCTGAGCATGCCGGCCGCGAAAGAGCGGCCATCCTGGGCCACCGCGAGACAGGTCACATGGCCCACCAAAGTCTGTTTTGAAAGACAGTCGCCAGTCTCGGTATTCATGACGAGTGCTCGTCGCGATGCGAGCAGCCTGCCATCGAGCCCGAACACGGCACCGACATCCGCGACCGAGCCCTGATAGTCGCAGACGGCGGTCGCGATGCGCCTGCCCGCGAGATGATCCCAGAGCGTCGCCGTGCCATCCACCGCTGTCGCCACGATCCGAGAACCGTCGCTGCTGAACGAGACGCGTTCGGCCCCCTCGGGCCGGTCGCCAAGCACCGAGATCAGCTCCCCGGAGGACGTGCTCCAGACGCGGACATCGCCGCCCCCCTGCGAGTCTCGCATCGCGGCCGCGACGACCCTGCCATCCGGGCTGTAGGCGATCTCCGCGACGGATTCGCCGCGACCGACGAGCGTCCACCGCCTGACGATCGTTCGGGCGTCCCAGACGTCGACCTCGCATCCCCCTCGCGGCGCGATTGCCACCTGCCGGCCGTCGGGGCTGAAGGCGGCGGCGGTCAATCCACGCCGGCCGGGGAGCACCGCCAGCGGCGGGCCGGCCGCACGCGACCAGATCCGAATCGTCCCGTCCTGCGAACTGGAGGCGAGCGTCTCGGCATCGGGCCTGAACGCCACCGCCGTCACGGCGGACTCGTGCCCCAGCCGATCCCCCACCGGTGTGCACGACTTCGCATCCCAGAGCCGGACCGTGCCGTGCGAGTCCCCGCTGGCGATCTGCCCGCCGTCCGCGCTGAAGCCCAGCGCCGTGACCACCGCGGCATGCCCCCGCAGGCTCCCGAGCCGGACGCCGTCGACCGTGCGAAAGACCTGGGGTTCGCCGTCGTCCTGATTCATCACGAGCCGGCTGCCGTCGGAACTGAAGGCCACGAGTGGACGGAATGGCCGGGGCCCGCGAGGGCTCTTCACGGTCGAGAGATGACGGCCGTCGACAGCATCATGGATCCGGGCCTCTTTCGATCGTCCCCTGACATCATCGAGCACGAGGAACCGCGAACCGTCGGGGCTGAACAGGAACGTCTCGATTGCATTGATCGCATCGCCGCACCTGACGACGAGCCTGCCGCTGCCGGCGTCCCAGAGCCCGACCGATCCGTTCGCCAACTGGATCGCGAGCCGGCTGCCGTCGGGGCTGAATGCCGCCAGTTTGACGCGGCCGCGATGGCCCTCGATCCACCGTTCTTCTTCGGCCTGCCCGGCCACGACGCGGTCTCCTCCGGCCGTCGACAGTCTCACGACGCGCAGCCGGCCGTCCGGGTCGTGCACGGCCAGGTGCCGGCCGTCGGAGGCAAGGGCCACGGGCGTTGTTTCGGAGCCCGCCAGGCCGCCGACCGCCGCCGCGGGGTCGATCCGCGATCGCCAGAAACTCCCCCACGCATCGTCGAGCATCGGAAGCCTTTGGTGAGCATGCTCTTTGCCGACCGCGAAATACAACGGGTCGCCACGCAGCCCGACGGTCGCCGGGAAGCGGCTCGGGTTCTCGGTGAGCCCCCGCCTGCTCGGCCCGTCCGCCGACGGCCGAAGCGTCGTTGCGGCGAGGATACGGCCATCCGGCCGGTAGGCGACGTCCAGAACCGGCGCCCTGTCCGTCGTGAGCAGTTCCAGCGCCTCGTCGAGCCCGGCTCCGAGCAGCTTCATCTCGAGCGGCGGCGGGCTTCCAGCGAGCGGCAGGTTCTCGTCGTGGAGACGCCGTGCCAGCCGAAGGTTCCTGGTGTCGAGGCAGGAGCGGAGGGACCGCAGGTTGGCGACGTACAGCCGCTGCCGTGCCGTTCGGGCCTCGGCATCCGCCCGCGCCTTCTCGCGGACGGCCACCTCCCGGTCCCGGGCGGCCTGCACGGCGAAGATCGACGCGGCCGTGCCTCCCGCCACGATCGCCATGAGGATGCCCGCGGCCGCCGTCGCCGCCGCCGTGTGTCGCCGCGCGAGCCTGACGACCGACGCAAGCAGTCGGGGCGGACTCGCGGTGATCGGCTCACCACGGAGATGACGGCCGAGATCCGCCTCGAGCTCGGCGGCGCTCGAATACCGCAGGCCGCGATCCTTCTCGAGGCACTTCGAAACGATCGTGGCGAGATCGCCGCCGAGCCTTCGATCGATCGAGGAGACCGATGGCGGCTCGACCTCACGCACGACGCGGGCCGCCTCGTACACCGGCCGCTTCGAGAGGTCGTAGGGCATCCTGCCGACGAGAAGTTCGTAGAGCACCACGCCGAGCGAGTAGACGTCGACCCGCACGTCGAGATCGCCGACGCTGCCGTCGAACTGCTCGGGACTCATGTACTGCGCGGTCCCGACGAGCTGCCCGACGTCGGTCAGCATGGTGGTGACCGCGACGTCGCCGTCGGTGCTCCGCGCCACGCCGAAGTCGATGACCTTCACCTGGCCGGCGGCGTCGACCAGGATGTTGCTCGGCTTCAGGTCTCGATGAATGACGCCTCGCTGATGGCCGTGCGCGACCGCGAGGCAGACGTCTCGGAAGAGTTCGACTCGCCGGCGCGTGGAAAGCCCCCGCTCGGTCGCGTAGGCCGTGATGGCCCGGCCCTGGTCGACATATTCCATCACGAAGTAGGGCAGATCGCAGCCCCGAACGGATTGCACTCCCGCCGAATAGATCCGCGCGATCCCGGGGTGGGTGAGCCTCCCCAGAATCGCCGCCTCGTGCTCGAACCGCCGCATCGCCATCGGCGAAAGCAGGCCCGGGCGGACCACCTTCATCGCGACGGTCCGAGACGGCCTCCCCTGGATCCCTTCGTAGACCCGTCCCATGCCGCCGTCGGCGATGAGCCGGGTGATCGTCACGTCGCCGAGCACCGCGCCGGGGCCGAGGACGTCCTCGGCGATTCCGCCCCCGACCGGCTGGGAGAACGGCATGAGAGCATCCGTCAGGCCTGCGGAATCGATTTCTTCGGCGGTCGTGGCGTTGCTTTCCGTCGCCAGGGCCTTCGATTCGAATCGCCGCATGAGCGACCGCCTCCGGTGTCGAGATTCGACGCGTACTATAACGACGCATTCCCCAGGGCAAACCGGCATGATCCAACTCGTTACCGGTGCCACGGGTCTCATCGGCAGCCATCTTGCGAGGCGGCTCGTGGAGCGGGGCCTGCCCGTGAGAGGCCTGGTCCGCGGCGGCCGGAGCCGCCTGCCGGCCGGGGTCGAGCGGGTCGAGGGGGATCTCGACGATGCCGCGTCGCTCGCGCGGGCGATGCGAGGCGTTTCGCATGTCTTCCACTGCGCGGGGCTCGTCTCCGATTGGGGGCGGGCGGCTGAATTCCACCGGGCGAACGTGGACGGCACCCGCCGCGTCGTCGAGGCCGCGGTCGCCGCGGGCGTACGGCGGTTCGTCCACATGAGTTCGGCGGCGGTCCACGGCTACCGCGGTCGGCGTCCGTTCACCGAGACTTCGCCCCGGTGCGACCGGGGCATCCCCTACATCGCAAGCAAGATCGCCGCCGAAAAGGTCGTGCTCGAGGCGGTGCACGCCACGGGGCTCGACGCGGTGATGCTGCGGCCGGTGATGGTGTTCGGCCCGGGCTCGAAGCACTATGTCGCGGAGATCGCCCGCCACCTGCAGGATGGGTCGATGATCCTCGTCGACGGCGGGCGGCACGTCGCGGGGCTCGCCTACGTCGAAAACGTCGTCGACGCCTGCGAGCTCGCGGCGGCCTCCGACGCTCCGCCGGGATCGGCCTGGACCATCTGCGACGGTTCCGACGTGACCTGGGGGGAATACATCGCCCGGCTCGCCGACGGAATCGGCGCCGCGCCGCCGCGGTGGTCGCTTCCCTCGTCGCTCCTCTATCCTCTGGCGATCGCGAGCGAACTCGCGGGCCGTGCGACCGGCCGTCGGGAGCGTCCGCTGCTCACGCGACTGGCGGTGCTCGAGCTCGGCACGGAGCAGCGGTACGACATCCGCAAGGCCCGCGACGAGCTCGGCTACGCACCCCGCATCGACTTCGAGACTGCGATGGAACGCACGATCACGTGGGCCAGGGAATCGCCGCAGGAACTGTCATGAGCGAGGTCAAGATCGTCGAGGTGCGTTCCGCCCGCGACCGCCGCCGGTTCGTGCGGCTCGCCCGGGAGATCAACCGGTCGCTCCCGCTGTGGGTCCCGATGCTCGACCGTGATCAGTTCCGCGAGATCGACCCGAAGGCGAACCCGTTCTACCGCCATGCGGAGGCGGCCCTGTTTCTCGCCCTGCGCGGCGGCCGGCCGGTCGGCAGGATCGCCGCGATCGAGAATCGCCGTCACAACGCGCACTGGCACGACCGGGTCGGCTTCTTCGGGCACTACGAGTGCGCCGACGACGACGAGGCGAGCCGCGGTCTCTTCTCCGCGGCCGAGTCCTGGCTGGCGGCCCGCGGCCTCACCAGCATGCGGGGGCCGACGAACCCGTCGATGAACGCCAACATCGGCTTCCTCGTCGACGGCTTCCAACACTTCCCCTCGATTCCGATGCCACACACGCAGCCCTATTATCCGGGCCAGGCGGAGCGATACGGGCTCGCGAAGGCGATGGACGTGCTCGTCTACGGATGGCAATACCCCGACTATTCCGACGAACACATCGCCGCCATGCGCGGCAGGATAGCCCGCCTCTCCAACAAGGTGCTCGCCCGCCGCGACGTCTCGATCCGCAGCCCCCGGCTCGACAAGGTCGACGAGGAGCTCGAGATCATCCGCACGATCTGCAACGAGTCGCTCAAGGGCAACTGGGGATTCGTGCCCCTCTCCGACGAGGAGATGCTCGCCGCCCGCGACGAGCTTCTCGAGATCATCGATCCCGACACCTTCAGCATCGCCGAGGTGGACGGCAAGCCGGAAGCCGTCTTCCTCGCCTGCCCCAACTACTACGAGCTGCTCGCCCGCATGAAGGGCAGGCTCTTCCCCTGGGGCTGGCTCACCTACCTGCGGCATCGCCGTCGGATCAAGCAATACGTCGTCTACGTCTACGTGACGACCCCGCGGGCCGAGGCCCTCGGGATCGGCGTGCCGCTCTACGAGCGGTTCTTCCGCGAGTGCTTTCGCAAGGGAATCGAGACCTGCGAGACCGGCTACGTGCTCGAGACCCACACGAGGATGCGGGCCACGATCGAGAACTTTGGCGCCACGATCCGGAAACGCTATCGTCTCTTCGAAAAATCGACCGGTGGATGATCCGCCGAATCGTGCGAAACGGAACACGCGGAGACGGGCCATGGAGGGAACCGGCGGGCTTCTGGGATCGCGGGCGACGGCGGCGGTGGACGTCGCCTACCTGCTGCTTTTGGCGATCGTGCCGCTCTTCGTCTGGAGCCTCGAGTCGCTGCTGGTGCGGCGGAACTACCTGCTCCACAAGCGGATCCAGCTCTCGCTGACGCCCCCGTTCCTCGCGGCCTGCGGGATCCTCGCCCGCGACTTCCTGCTCGGCGACTGGCGGGCCCGGGCGGTGAAGGCGGCCGGCGAGGCGATCGCGCCGATCACATTCATGACGCTCGCGATCCATGTCGCGTTCCTCGCGACGAGCCTGCTGATCTGGGTCGTGCTCCTCGTCGCGGCACTCCGCCGGATCCCGAACCCGCCCGGCCCCTGCGCGTTCGCCCCGACGTACCTCTTCTGGATCGTGCTCCTGGGCCTGCAGACGTTCCTCGCCATGCTCACCGGCTGGGAGTTCTACATGCTCGCCTACTGCTTTTGAGACCCGCGCTGCTCTCCGCGTCACCAAAGCAGCCATTTCCGGAAGCCCGAGGCGCGAGCCGAGAGGGCGTTGGACGATCCATGAACTCACGGTGCTTTCCTCAACTCCCCTGTCGGCTCGCGCCTCGGGCTTCCGGGTTTTGAGCACACCGGCCCGGCTGGCCGGTCAGCCTCCCGGCTGAACCGCCGCCGCGTGGAGCTTGCTCGTCACGGCGAACGACAGCTGCTCGAGTTCGATGGCGAGGTCCACCGAGACGAGCTGGATGTGTGGCGGCAGGGAGAGCGTGACGGGGGCGAAGTTCACGATCCCCTCGACGCCAGCGGCCACGAGCTTGTCGGCCACCTCCTGGGCCCGCTCGCCGGGCACGACGATCAGTCCCAGGCGGATCTGCTCGCAACGCACGACGTCCGGCAGTTGATCGACGTGACGAACGGGGATGCCGTTGATCGTGCCGCCGACCTTCGTCGGGTCGCAGTCGAACGCCGAGACGATCCGGAAGTTCTGCCGCGCGAAGCCGCGGTAGCCGAGCAGGGCCTGGCCGAGGTTGCCGACGCCGACCATGACCACCGGCCAGACGTGGTTGGTGCCCAGGATGTCCCGCATCGCCCGAATGAGCTCGTCGCAGCGATATCCGACGCCGGGGTATCCAAACTGGCCGAAAAAGCCGAGATCCTTGCGGACCTGGGCGTCGCTGAAGCCAAGGAGCGTGCCGAGCTGGGCCGAGGAGATCGTCTGCTGGCCGGCCGCCTCGAGCCGCTGCAGTTCCCTGAGATAGAGGGACAGCCTGGCCACGACCGCCTTCGGCACCGTCGAATCCGACGGGACGTCTCCTGGCTGCGGGTGGGACTCGGCCATGAATATGCCCAAGGGGTGCCCAGACTCTACTGAAATCGCCGGCCGGCGTTCAATCAGGCCCGCGGTCCGCCTGTTCGCACGATCCGCAACTTCAGAGCGACCGGGAAACCCCTCCCTCGGGTGGTTTGGTTTGTCGGGATTGTAGGGCCTTCGGGATTCTGGAGAAGGGGCACGGATTGCGATGTATGGTGAACTTGCAGAGAGTTTTCGGCCGATCATCCTTGTGGCGTGCCGGATTCGTCCCTCCGCCCAGACCTTTTTCCGTTTTCTTTCCCCGACCGTCAGGAGCCCTCCACCGCGAGTGGCACAAGTCATGAAGCGTTCTCTCGTCCTCTGTTGTCTGCTGGCGGTCGCAGCCGTCGCGACGTGGCCGCCGGCCGCCCGCGCCGCCTACTGCGGCCTTGCCAGCTATCGCAACGACAAGGCTGACATGGTCCCGGTCAGCTTCGCCGTCGCCCGCAAGTCGTGCCAAGTGCACGAAGCCTCCCACGAGCCCGGCTGTGCGGCCGAGCCGAGCTGCGGCTGCCCGAGGACGCGGCGAGTGAAGGAGATCGTGTACGAGAAGAAGGAATACACCTGCTACAAGACGGTCTGCGAGCGGGTCGTCGAGCAGCGGGAGATCGACTGCGTCCGCTACGAGACGGAGAAGTCGTTCAAGGAGGTCGAGTACACGGTCTGCAAGCCGGTCTGGGAGACCCGCACGAAGACCGTCAACTACACCGTCTGCAAGCCGGTGTGGGAGACGATCGTGAAGGAGATTCCCTACACGGTCATGAAGCCGGTCTACGAGACGAAGACCCGCGAGATCCGCTCGACGGTCATGAAGCCGGTCTGGGAGACCTGCACGAAGGAGATCCCCTACACCGTCTGCAAGCAGGTGTACGAGGAGCGGCAGGAGACCTACACCGTCAGCAAGCCGGTCTACGAGACCTGCACGAAAGAGATCCCCTACACCATCTACACGCCCGTCTACGCGATGCGTTCGCAGGAGATCTGA
>DHLZ01000290.1:26615-26979 GCA_002405515.1 Planctomycetaceae bacterium UBA4655 | reverse complement strand
GTCCGCGGCGGACGTCGTGGACGAGGTGTGCCGCAAGCGACGGGCAGCGGATCGGCCGGAGCCGCAGAATAAACAGATGTGGGCCGAGATGACGCGGTGTCTGGATGACAACGGCGCGACCGGCCGAGAGCGTGTGTTCCTTGAAATGGCGATGGCCTGCAAAGACCGGGATCCCGACCGCACGAAAACGCTCGTCTGCCTGCTCGACGGCGAGCGGGCCCTCTGGCAGATGGCAGGTGAGTGGTTGCCGCAGGCCGTGGGCGTGCTCGATCTGTTCCATGTGCTCGAGCGACTGTGGATCAATGCGGCGATCACGTACTACGAGAACAATCGGGAGCACATGAAGTACGACGAGTACCTCGCG
>DHLZ01000290.1:4099-26548 GCA_002405515.1 Planctomycetaceae bacterium UBA4655 | reverse complement strand
GGATCAATGCGGCGATCACGTACTACGAGAACAATCGGGAGCACATGAAGTACGACGAGTACCTCGCGGCCGGCTACCCGATCGGCAGCGGCGTCGCCGAAGGCGTCTGCCGCCATCTCGTCAAAGACCGCATGGAAGGCACCGGCATGCGGTGGACCGTGCCGGGGGCGCAGGCGATGCTTCACCTGCGGGCCGTCTACCTCAACGGCCGATGGGATGAGTTCATCGAGCACCACGCCGAAACCGAGCGAACTCGGCTATATGGCAAGGCTGCGGCATAGAGATGTGCGAGTTGCGCCCTATTGCGATCCACAGCCGACTCCCGAGAAAGGCCGGCGACACGAACCGATCGTGACGGCGTGTTGGAGCGGTCGATTCGGCCGCTCGAGGGTTCGCCCGGCCCGTCCGCTTGGAATCCCCGTTCGACTTCGACCACCCGCGGCGACGCCCGCTGGATGCCTTGCAGAAGAGGTGTTGCACGGACAGCCGCCACATGAAACCATGCCGCGCAAGACCATGAAGCTGAAGACCATGAAACTGAAGCTGCCTTGGCATGCCTCCCGTGTCCTTCACGGTTTCCTCAGGCCCTTCAAGAGCGCCGCAATCGCGGCGATGGTCCTCGCGACCAACCGCGGCAGCGGCTTGCTGCTCCCAATACGTCGGCGGACAGACACCACCCTGCATCCAAGCGTGGTCGTCCTGGAAAAGCGAAAGGGTCGAATTCGCTCGCTCGCGTTCGACATGGAGCACCTGCGGTCACACAAAGGCTTCGGCATGGCCTGGCGAAGACTCCCTTCGGTGCTGGACATCGTTTCTCATCCGGACTTTCCGGAAGGCACGTGGCCGGCGAGCCTTGGCGACTTCGTCCACGACGACGGCCTCGTCATCGGCTTCTGTTCCAATCGTTCCGAATCGCTGCTGATTCCGGACCGTGGCTTCCACAATTCCCACGGTTACGAGGCCGAGCGGAAGCGGGGGGCGGAGGCGCCGCCGTTCGACGACCGCGACCCCACGCTCACGTGGCGAGGCAGCCCCAGCGGACAAGGAGATTTTTTCGCTCCACGGATGGACGCAGGAAACACGGAGTTGCGTCAAAGGGTACGAATGTGTCTCGCCCTTCGCGACCAGTCCATACCCAGGCTGGGCCAGGTGGACGCCCGCTGCGTGCTGGCATCGCGCGAACTCGCCCGGCCCGGCCTCGCCGAGGCCTTCCGTGCGGCACGGATCGTCGGAGACTTCGTTCCTCAGCATACGTGGGCAGACCGGCAGTTCGCGATCGACATCGATGGCGTTTCGAACGCCTTCAGCAACCTCTTCATCCGGCTGCTCTACGGATGCTGCGTGATCAAGATCGCCTCGCCGTTCGGCTACAGGCAGTGGTACTACGATCGGCTCGAGCCGTGGCGTCACTTCGTGCCGGTGAGCGAGGACCTGACCGACCTTGTCGATGTGCTCACGTGGTGCGGCGAGCATCCACGTGAATGCCGGGAGATCGCCGCCGCCGGGCACGAGGTCGCCATGTCCATGACCCACACGTCGGAGCGAAATCGTGTCGTGGCCGACCTCAGAACCCGAATCGGTGGCCGAAGCGAGATCGCCGACCTCTCGGCCGCACGGCGGTCCGTTCCAGGGCAGGCCGAGCCCGGCACGCATGGCCCAGGCTCGGCCGTGGCCTCCCCCGGTTCGAGAACCGGTCCGGGCACCGTCTGACGGAGAGGTCGCGGGCCGGGCCGATCGCCCTGCCGCGGCCGTCGGTGTTTTGGGCTCCGTCGGCGGACGTATACTGTCGGGGGTGCGTTGAATTCACCGAGGTTTCTTCGTCCATGCGCTGGATCACTTCTTCGCTCCTGACCGGCGGACTGTTCTTCGGAATCGGCGGCTGTCTCTATCTGGCGTCACCGGCGGAGGCCCGCGAGCCGATCCCCGCTGCGGCCGCCCTTGCCGCGGCGGAGGCACGTGTTCGGATGGCCCACGAGGACGACTTCAAGGCCGGCGAAACGGATCCAAAGCCGCTCATCCAAAAGCTCCTCGCGGCCGCCGAACAGAGCGAGGATTCGGCATTCGACTACGCGCTGTTTCTCGAGGCCGAAAAGGCCGCGGTCGCCGCGGGTGCGGTCGGTCTGGCGATGGACGCGGTCGATGCCCGCGCGGAACAGTTCGACATCGACCGCCTCGAGGCCCGCGTCGAGCTGGTCGCGGACTGCCTCACGCCGAAAGCCCGCACCGACGTCGTCCGGCTGAAGGCCCTCTGGGAGTATGCGGTCGAGAATGCCGAGAACGGCCTGGCCGATGAGTCCTTGCCAACGGCCAGAAAGGCGGCGGACACGGCGGGCCAGATCGCGAAGGCGCTCCTCGCGGCCGGTCGGGCCCGGAAGGACGAGTCGCTCGTCGCGGACAGCGTCGAGAAGCAGACCTACGCCCAGAGCCTCGGCAAGTCGATCGGCAGGCGGTCCGTCCTGCTCGCCGATTACCGGAAGGCGGTGGAGACACTCACGACCGACGCGGACGACCCGAAGGCCAACGGAATCGTCGGCCGCTATTTGTGCTTCGAGAAAAATGCCTGGTCAGAGGGCCTGCCGGCACTGGCCAAAGGCGACCAGGAGAATCTGGCCGCGGCAGCGGCCGCCGAGGTCGCGATGTCTTCAAAGAAAGAGGAGCGGCCGTCCACCGAGGAGATCCTCGCCGTCGCCGACGCGTGGTGGCATGCTTCGGAGGCGGGCCCGGCAAGGCGACACGCCGCCTCGCTCTACGAACGCGTGCTACCCGACATCGGCGACCCCGACAAACTGGCGGCCGTGACCAGGCGGATTGCGATCGCAAAACCCGACACCGAACGGCAGCGACGTCCCGCGAAGGGCCCCGTGGTCGTGAAGAAGCCGGGCGGCGGCCGACGGCCCGCCGCCCTCGACGTGCCCGCGTCGGCCGTGGTTCCGGTGCCCGCGGACATTTCCGAGAAACTCGTGCCGCTGCTGCCAGCGGAAGACGAGGTGATGAAGCTGAGAAACCATCTCAACGTCGCGGACCAGGATCTCTTGGGCTTGCGGTTCGAGCTATGGCGACGGATCCACTCGGGTTTCGGCATCGATAAATGGACGTTGGTAGATTTGATGTACCTGATCGACTTGAACTCCAGGATCGGAACGACGGTCGGGCGGCATCAGTGGTGGTGGGGCGGCGGACGAACCGTCGGCGGCGACGACACCGCCAAGGCACGCAGCGACTGCTCGACCGCGATGGGCATGGCCTGGGTGCTCGCAGCGAAGAACGAGGAGGATTTCATCCGCCGCGCGCGGGCGTTGCCGGCCGGCGTTCTGGACCCGGAATCCGTCGGGAACTACCTGACCGAAAGCGACGTCAAGGGGTGGCTCGTCGGGCTGGGTGATGAATACGCGTCGATCCCACGAAAGGCACAGGCGATCGACACCCTCATCGAGGCGGGCTTCACGACCCCCGGCGTTGTTCGCTACCGCCAGGAACTTGGGCGGGCCATGGCCCCGGGCAACCGCTGACCCGCAGTCCCGTCAGGTCGCCGACGCGGCGAGCGGTCAGATCGCCTCGCTGCCCCGTTCGCCGGTGCGGATGCGGACGCACTCGTCCATCGGCAGCACGAAGATCTTGCCGTCGCCGATCTCGCCCCGCTCGCCCGTGCGGCCCCCCTTGAGGATCGCCTGGATCGTCGGCTCGACGAACTCGTCGTTCACGGCGATCTGGAGCTGCACCTTCCGCAGGAGGTTCACGGAGATCTCGTGGCCCCGGTAGACCTCGGCATGGCCCCGCTGGCGTCCGAAGCCCTGCACGTCCATGACGGTGAGGCGGAAAACCTCCACCTCCGTCAGGGCCTGCTTCACGGCCTCGAGCTTGGCCGGCTGGATGATCGCGATGATGAGCTTCAAGGGCAAAGCCTCCGCGTGAGATTGTTAACCGCGGTGGCTTCGCGCCACAAGCTTGTGCCGCCTTTGATCGGGATGGACGCCGGAAAATGCCCCGGCCTGGGTGGGCTAGGCGGAGTGCCCACCCAGACCATTGGGGCATCCTTCTGGATCGTGATTACTCGTTCCGCACGAGCACGAAGCCGTGGTAGGCCTCGTTGCCGTGCTCGCCGATGTCGAGGCCTTCGATCTCCTCGGCGGCCGAGACCCGCAGGCCGACGGTCGCCTTGATCAGCATCCAAACGACCGCCGACACCGGCACGACGTAGGCGCCGACCGCGAGCACGCCGATCAGCTGAATCCACAGCTGTTCGAAGCCGCCGCCGTAGAACAGCCCGGCCTTCGGACCGCCGACCACCATCGACCCGTACGGACCGGCCGCGGTGGAGCCCGAGAGGTCGGATGCCGTGAACAGGCCCACGCAGAGCGTGCCGAAGATGCCGCAGACAAGGTGCACCGATGTCGCGCCGACCGGATCGTCCACTCCCGCACGGTCGAAGGCGAGCACGGAGAGAACGACGATGACTCCGGCAATCGCCCCGATCAGGCACGACGCGGCCGGTGTGACATACGCCGCACTCGCGGTGATGCCGACCAAGCCCGCAAGGCACCCGTTGAGGGTCATGCCGATATCCGGCTTCCCGAGCAGCAACCACGCCGTCAGCGTGGCCGTCAGCGTCGCGGCGGCCGCGGCAAAATTCGTGTTCACGGCGACGCTCGCAGCGGCGACTCCGCCATCACCGGCCACGCCCATCGTGCTGCCCGGATTGAAGCCGAACCAGCCGAACCAGAGGACGAGGCAGCCGATGAAGGCGGCTGTCATGTTGTGGCCGGGAAGAGCCTGAACCCGTCCGCCAGGACCGTACTTTCCGATTCGAGGCCCGAGGATGATGGCGCCGGTGAGGGCCGCCCACCCGCCGACCGAGTGCACGGCCGTGCAGCCGGCGAAGTCCCAGAAACCCTTCTGGCCGAGGAACCCGGCACCCCAGATCCAGTGACCGGTGACCGGGTAGATCACGAGCGCCATCAGGAAGCTGAAGATGATGAACGAGTGATACTTGATCCGCTCGGCGACGGCTCCCGACACGATCGTCGCGGCGGTTCCGGCGAACACCAATTGGAAAAAGAACTTCGCCCACAGGGGAACGCTGGTCCAACTGATCGCGCCGTAGGCGCCCTGATACTTGTCACCGATGGCCGGACTGTTGTCCGCCCCGCCCACCATCCACGCACCGGAGTTGCCGATCCATCCGCCGGAATCGGTTCCGAACATCAAGTCCCAGCCGATGAGGTAGAACCCGATCACTGTCGCGGCGAACACGACGAAATTCTTCGAGAGAATGTTGACGCAGTTCTTTGCGCGAGCGAACCCCGATTCGACGCAGCCGAATCCGAGATTCATGAAGAAGACGAGCATCCCGCAGACGAGCACCCAGACGGTGTCGACGGCCAGCCACAATTTCGGAATCATCTCCTCGGTCGAGGGCAAAGGGGGCGGCGTCGGCGCCGCGGCAGCCGGTGCGGCATCAGCCGGCGCCGCATCGGCCGCCGGGTCATCGGCCATGACCGTGCCTCCGGAAAAACCGCCTCCGACAACCGCCATCACGGCGACCGCGAGGCAGGCGGACAGGAAACCTCGCCAGAGCGAGGGGGAATGAAGACACGCCTCCGAACCATTCAACGACAGACTCCGCATACGTGCGACTCCAATCAGCCAGAAGGGACGAGAGAATCAGGCGCCTCCGCAGCACCTGCTCCTGACGATGGCTTGCCCATGAACCAGGACCAAAACCTTTGAGGGCAAACCACGTGCCAAACACCACGCAGCCCCTTCTCCTCGCAGCCTCGAGCCGCGTCGCAGGCCAGTCAAAAAACGTTTATTTTCCCGAAGAAAATGGTTCTTTTGGGAAATTTCGCGGCATCAAGAATTTGAACCGCCCGAGCGACCGCGATTCCCCTGCCTGCCGGTTTTCGGAGCAGTTGGTGTCGTGAAACCAAGCAGGCCTTTTGTGATGCTTTCTGGGCCCGCTTCCGACGACGGCCCGTATGCTGAAAGGCTTTGCCCGGGTGTTTCATGCCGTTCCACCGCCTCCCAACGCTCCATGGCCTCGACCGACAGGCCCTCGTCGCGGTGGTCCGAGCAGCCTTGCCGGATTCGCCCGGGGGCCCCTCGGGCGATGGCGGATTGGTCGGCGGAAGGTCCGCGGCCGTCGCCCGACTCGCGACGATCGACCCCGCCGCCTACGGCCGGTCGCGAAACTTCCTCGACGGCGCCGTCACGGGGCTCTCCCCGTGGATCCGCCATGGCGTGCTGTCGCTCGCGGAGGTCCGCGATCACGCCCTCGCGCTGGTGGAGCGGCCCGAAGACGCCGAAAAGCTCGTATCCGAACTCGGCTGGCGGGACTACTGGCGACGGGTCCACGCCCGGCTCGGCGACACGATCTCGATGGATCTCGAACCGCCGGCCGCGCGTGCGCTCAAGCCGCCACTCGATCGCATGCCAGCCGACGTGCTCTCGGCATCGACCGGCATGCCCTGCATCGACGCCTTCGTCCGCCAGCTCCACGAGACGGGCTGGCTCCACAACCACGCCCGCATGTGGCTGGCCTCGTGGCTCGTGCACGTGCGGGGCGTGCGATGGCAGGCAGGCGCCGACTGGTTCCTCGAGCACCTCATCGACGGCGATCCCGCGAGCAACCACCTCTCCTGGCAGTGGGTCGCCGGCACGTTCTCCGCCAAGCCCTATCTCTTCAACCGCGAGAACCTCGAGCGGTACTCGGTCGGCGCGTATTGCCGCACCTGCCCGCTGCTCGGCCGCTGCGACGTCGAGGGAGGCTACGAGGAGCTCGCGGCAAGGCTCTTCGATCCCACGCCCGCAGCCGAGGCCCGGCCGTCGCTGAAAATCACCGCCGCACCGGCGTGGAGCGTCGCCTCGCCCGCTCCGACCGACGGCCCCGCGGTCGTCTGGCTCACGCTCGATGCCGCGAGCGACTCGAGCCCTGCTGCCGCGGCGTTTCCGGATGCGCCGCGACTGTTCGTGCTCGACCCCGCGTGGCTCGAGGCCGAGAGGCCGACGCTCAAGCGGCTCGTGTTTCTCTTCGAATGCCTCGCGGAGATCCCGAACCTCTCGGTCGCTTTTGGAGACCCCGGCGAGGCGGTGACGGCCGAAGCCGAGGCGGTTGGAGCGGGCCGCGTCGCGGTCGCCGACACGCCCTGCCCTCGGGTCCGCAGGCAGGCCGACCGAATCGGCCAGAAGATGCACGTCGAGGTCGTGCCATGTCCCCGCTTCTGCGACGACCGCAGGATCGATGACCTCACCCGCTTCTCGCGGTACTGGCGGAGGATCGAAAAATCGGCGATGACGCCGGGGCACTGCCGGGCCAGTCCGACGGGATGAACTCGGCCTGCGAATGCACCGAGAGCATCTCGTCATCCGCCGGGTGCGGAAACTCGATCGAAGCGGCATGGAGGAGCATGCGGCCCGCCGAATGCCGCCGCGGGCGGCCGTAGAGCGGATCGCCGACGATCGGCACGCCGAGCCAGGCGAGATGCACCCGCAGCTGGTGCGACCGACCCGTCACGGGCTCGAGCTCCAGCAGGGTCGTCACGGCTCCATCCCCACGTCCATCGACGACGCCTGTTTCGAGCAGCCGCCACCGTGTCGTCGCCCGCACGCCCATCACCGCATCGACCTTGTGCCTCGGCGGCGAGGCGGGATCCCTCGCGAGCGGCAGATGGAGGATTCCCGCATCGGCCGGCGGCCGCCCCTCCACGACCGCGAGGTATCGCTTCCGCACGAGCCCGCATTCGAAACCGCGGGCGAGCCGGCGCCTCGACTCGGCTGAACGGGCGACGACGAGCAGCCCGGACGTGTCGCGATCGAGTCGGTGCGTCGCCTCGAAAAAACCGCCCGGCTCGGCCGCGCGAAGCCGCTCGATCACGCTCGACGGGTCGCGGTCGGTTCTCGCGGGCACGCTCGGCATGCCAGCAGGTTTCTCGACGACGAGGAGCCACTCGTCGGCATGCACGATCCGCGGCGCCGCCATGGCAGGGCCGTTCAGAGCATCCCGAGCGTTTCCACCCATCGGCAGATCGTCTCGTAGGGAATCGGATCCGCGAGGTGGTTCGGGAGCGTGCCGACCGGGATGCCGGCCTTTTCGAGCTTCACCACGTCGGCCTCGACCCGCCTTCTCGCCGAGTCGGCCTCGACGGCATCGGGGGAGGGCCGCGCGAGCACGACCGACAGCGGCCGCCCGGGATCGGCCGCGGGGATCGTGGCCCGGGCCGGCAGGCCGGCGTCGAGAATCGCGACCCCCCGCACCGCGTTGCCGAGCGACTCCGCCACCGTCCAGGCGAAGCTTCCTCCTGCCTGCACGCCGGCGACCGCGATGCGACCGCGATCGAAGGGCCGTCGGCCGGCGAGCGTCTGCAACGCCTTGGCGATGCCCGGCACGTCGTCGTTCGTCCACCGTACCGGGTTCGAGGATGACGGCAGCAGGATCGCGACCATGGAGGCGTCGGCGGCCTGCTGCCAGCGGGCCGCGGCCGCTTCCCGATCCTTCCGCTGCGGGCCGAGAAAGACGAGCACACCGATCGGCCGATCGCCGCCGCCGCGAGGCAGCACGACGATCGGGGGGGCGGCCACGTCCGCCCCGCCGAGCCGCTCGACGCTGCCCTCGTTCTCGTCGCCCCCGCCGCCCTTCTTCTCGGCACCGGCGGCTTCCGCATTGGCATCGGGCTTGGCGATGGAGAGGGTATCCGGCGGAAATCCGGTGGGAAACGCGGCCGCGGAGAGCTCGATGGTCCGCTCGGCTCCGCCGCGATCGATCACGATTCGGAACCTGCCGCCGATCTCGCTGCCCGCGACGAGGCCGAAGAACGCCTTGGCATCCGCCCTCACGACCGCCTCGTCCGCTTCGGCCGCCCCCCCGTCGGCAGCGATCGACAGGATGCGATCTCCCGGCTGGATTCCAGCCTTCGCCGCCGGTCCATCCGGCCAAACCCACCGCACGACGGCCGCACCGTCGCCGGAAGTCTTCTCCGCGATCCGGTCGAGGCCGATCCCCAGGCATGGCCGGCGATACGGCGGCATCTCTCCGGCGAGCGTGATCTCCTTTTCGATCCGCTGTTCGCCGTCGCGTCCCTTCCTCACCACCGCGAGCCGGAGCGAGTCGCCCGCCGAGACGCCCCCGAGCACGTGCCTCAGCTCGGCGATCCGCGTCACCTCGCGGCCATTGGCGGCCACGATCCGGTCACCCGTGCGGAGGCCCGCCTTCGCCGCAGGGGCCCCGGCCCGGGCGGTGGCGATGACCGGCGGCTGGGAAAAGAGGTCTCGCGACGTGTACGTGATGCCGAGCAGCCCGGGCAGGATGGTCTTGCCCGCCTGCAGGGTCGGCAGTCGCGCCAAGACATCCTCCAGCGGAACGGCGAAGCCGATCCCCGAATCGTACAGCTCCGTGCCGACGTTCATGCCCGCCGTGTCGGCTGGAATCGGCGCGAGCACCCCGATCACGCGACCGTGGATGTCGACGAGCGGGCCGCCGTAGTTGGCCGGCGAAACGGCCGCGTCGGTCTGCACCGCCCTGCCCCAGCCGCGACCGAGCGCCGAGATCACCCCGACCGACACGTTCGCCTGCGAGGCGGTCCACGCCCGCCCCAGTGCGATCGCCCATTGGCCGACCCGCACTTCCGAGGCGGGCGCCGGCGTCGGCACCGGCAAGGCCTTTGCCGGGTCGATCTTCAAGAGCACGATCGTTCGCGCCAGGTCGCGACCGACGACCTTCGCGGGCCGGCGGGCGCCGTCCGGCAGCACGACGATCACCTCCACGGTTTCCGACGTGACGGCAAACGAGGTGGTCACGATCCAACCGTCGGCACCGACGACGAGCCCCGTCGAAGGCCCGGCACCCGCCGCCGCCTCCCCCTCCGCCGGGAGTCCGATCACCTCGATCCGCACCGTCGATGCGGCGACCCGCTCGGCCGCCGCGAGAATGGCCTTCTCTTCCAAAGCCGGATCGGCCCCGGCCGCGAAGACGCCGCTGTGGCACGACGACGCGATCGCCCCGGCGGCAAGGCATGCCGCGAGCACACGACGGAATCTCCCGACCCGGCAGATCATGGACCGGCCTCCCCTGCCGCATCGGGAGGTCGGGGGCCGAGATCGACTTCGACCACCCGGCCGGCCCGCACCACCGTCAGCCGCACGGCCGCTCCAACATCGACCGCGCCGAGCATTCGCTGCACGGCCGCCCGCGAGGTGACCGACCGGCCCTCCACCGCGATGACGAGATCGTCCGCGCGAATGCCGGCCCTCGACGCCGGCGTCCCGCGGACCACCGCCTCCACGAACGGCGGAGTCTTGTCGAAGAGATCCGGAACGAGCACGATCCCGAGCCGCACGGGATCGAACCGCCGCTTCGACTCGACGGCGGTCGCGACGATCGCCTTCGATTCTCCCGACAGGATCTCCCGGCAGAACGCCTCGACTTCGGCGACCGGCAGGGCGTAGTTGAGCCAGGTGCCGCCGGTGGTGGCGCGAAGCTCCTTTCCGAGAATGCCGACGAGGCGGCCGCGAAGGTCGACAAGTGCGCCGCCGGGCGAGCCTGGATTGTTCACGGTGAAGTCGAGCAGCAGCACCTCGCCGTCGTACACCGCCTCGTAGCCGCCCCGCCTGGCTTCGAGGGGAACCTTCGCCGACACGACACCATGCTGCACGCTCACCCGCTCGTCACCCGCCGCGACACCGAAGAGATTCGAGAGGGCGAACACGCGCCGGCCGAGCGGCGGCGGCTCGGCAGCGAGCGGATCGAAGCACGGAAAATCCTCCCCCTCGATCCGGAGCAGGGCGAGCTCGCGGCGAGGATCGATCCCGACCAGCTTCGCTGGGAATCGCCGGCCGTCGTCGAGCACGCAATCGATCTCTTCCGAGTCAAGCACGGTGCTCATGACCGTGACGACGTGGCCCTGCGGCGTCACGAGACAGCCCGACTGGTAGGACTCCAGCCCCCGAAAGCCGCCCGCCCCGTGAATCTTGACGACCCGTCTGGCCGCATCGACCACCACCGTGGAGGCCGTTGCACCGCCCCGCTCGGAAGCCGCCGCCACCTGCGGGGTCGCCACCTGGGCGGCGATCGCAAGCCCCGCGAGCGATGAGAGCCGGGGCAGCCACGAGGCCGACCGCGGCGGCTCGCCGACCGCGGCTGCTTCGCCCGGACGCTCGTCCTCCGCCGGCGCGGCAGCCTCGAGCGTCGCCGTCTCGACCGTGAGAGCCGCGAAGGCCGTCCCCCCGTGGTGCACCTCGATGCGGGCGGGGACCGCGATGGCGTCGTTCCCCTCGCCGATCGGCAGGCGTCCGGAGAACCTCACCTCACAGGGATCGGCGTCGGGATCCGTCCAGAGGTCGATTCCGCGAATCTCGCCATCGACGACGTGGGCGTGTGCCTCGACACCCGCGACGTAGGAGACGAGCACGTCGGCAAACGGGTGTGGCGCCGCGGCGGCACCTGCCTCCATCGCGTTCGCCTCCCTCCCACCCGCCACCATCGCGATCGGCTGCGTGCCGAGGTATTCGGTTCGGCCGACGGACGCCGGGCCGGCGATGAGCAGCTTCCGCCAGACGAGCAGCGCCGCGAGCAGGCCGCCGCTCCCGGGCGGCGCGGGATTCCTGTCGAGATCGACGGTCGCATCGACGATGGAGGTTCCGGTCGGCAGGTCGATCGCACCACGGTCATCCGCGAGGCGGATCGCAAAAGGCTTTCCGCCCGGCAGCCGACCGGACAGCATCCAGCCGCCCTTGCGGCCCGCGAACCGGCCGCGTTCGCCGATCGCGGCGGCGACCCGGTCCCGCTCGACACGATTGAAGTGGTGGTTCGCGAATCCGAGCTTCGCCTCGAAGACGCCCCGCACGGACTCCGGCAGTGCGGACTTCGGCGACGTCTTCGGGGTGGGCTTCGGCTGCCCGGGCACGGGCGGCGGGGCCGGGTCTTCCTGCTCGACGATCTTCGCCAGTTCTGCGGGCGAGTGCACACCCGCCAGCCGCACCGACAAATCGATCCTGCGGCCCTCCCTCCGCACCGTCATGGGAACCCGCCAGCCCGCCGGCAGCGTGCCGAGAACGTTCTTGAAGGCGTTCACGGTGCGTATCGAACGGCCGGCGAGCGACACCACCTCGTCGTCGTACCGGAGGCCGCGACGATACGCGTCGGACGATTCCAGGATGTCGGAGACCACGACTTTTCCGTCGAAGCTCGTGGCGACCGTCGCGCCGAGCGTGGCGTGATCGACGACCCGCCCGCCCTTGAGGGCCCCGAGAAAGTTTCGCACCTGGTTCGAGGAGATCGCGTAGCCGACGCCGACGTTGACGCGACCGCGTTTCTCGAAGCTCGCCCGGCCGTTGATGCCGATGAGCCTCCCCTCGCCGTCGAAGAGGCCGCCCCCGGAGTTTCCCGGATTGATCGCCGCGTCCACCTGCAGGCAGTCGGCGTACTCGAGGATCGTGCCCGCGGGAAACTGGTAGCGGTGGACTCCCGAGACGATCCCCCAGGCGATCGACGGCTGCAGGTTCGTGGCCAGAAGGAACGGATTGCCGGCGCTGAAGCAGGGATCGCCGACCCGCACGTCGTCGCTGTCGGCCATCGTCGCGAACGGAAAATCGTCGCGGCCGAGCAGCTTCACCAACGCGAGGTCACCGGTCGGATCGAGGCCGACGAGCACGGCGTCGTAGAGCTTTCCGTCGGACAGGCCGCATTTCATCGCCACGCCGGCCGGCTGCGTGACGTGGAAGTTCGTGAGCGCGTAGCCGTCGGCCGATATGAGCACGCCGGAACCGCCCCCCTGCTCTCCCGCGAAGATCGCGACCGCGGCCTTCGAAGCCGACGCCGACACCTCCTCGCGGCGACGCTCGGCGGCGAGCACCTCCGCGGGCACCTCGAGCCCGCCGTCCGCCGCCGCAACGGCCGACGAGAACAGCGGCACCAACGAGACCGCGAGGGCGGGAAGGAAAGATCGGGTTCGGGTATGCGAGGGCATCGTGCGGGCGGTCGTCGTGCGGGCGGCGGATGGAGATTGGTGACGCTAGCGTTCGATCCTCGGCTCGACGAGGACGACCCCGGGAGACGCCGGACCGCCGCCACTCGGGAACGCCGGGGGAAAATCGACCGTGACGGTGAGCCGACGGGCACCGCTCGCCTCGGCGACGACGGGCACCGGTTCCGATGGCTGCCCGCGATACACCTCGCGGCCATCGATCGCGATCACGACGAGCGACGAGGATTCGGCGACCGTCATCGCGACGCTCCGCGAGTGCTCGGGCAACCGCCACTCGATCACCGTGCGGGGCCGCAGCCGCAGCCCCCTGCGTCCGCCACCGCCGGGTTTGCCGCCGATCATCCCGGCCGGAACGGCGACTTTTCGCGGCTCGAAGTGGCCCGCGAGCCCGTCGACCGCCTTGAAGAGCCCGAACCAGGGCTCGACCATCACCGTGTCGGGTTCAACCGCGACGAGCGAGACGGTCCGGCCGGCGGCGAAGTCGATCCGCCGCATCGCCGCGGAAGGCACTCGGATCGGTTCGCCTGCGGCGAGGCCGATCACCACGTCGCCCCCCTCGACGGCGATCCGCTTGGCGAGCAGCCGCCCACCGTCGAACTCGACGACCGCGCTCGGTGGTGGTGCCGCACCGCCGTTCCGCCCGCCATCGGCGGTTCTCAGCCACCTCAGACCGATCACCCTCGACCGCTTCACGCGGATCGTCTCGTCGTCGAGGAGAACGCTCACGGCATCCGGCGCCACGGCGACGATCGCGCACTCGACGAACTCGATCTTGTCGGCCGAACCAACGACGACGACGTCGCTCGCCGCGGCCTTCTCCTGCCCACCTTCACGGAGTTTCGCGAGCCACGCCGGGGGATTTCCGTCGGCCGCTTCGGCCCCATCAGCCCTGCCAACGCCGTCACCGCCTGCGGCCGCGAAATCCGCCGTCTCGATCGACTCGCGGGCGATCGCGAGCGTCCGGCCGTCTTGAACGAGCGACGCGGACTTCTCCGACACGATCAGGTCGTCCCCGTCGAGTGACGACCCGTCCACCAGGCCGACGCGAACCGCTCGACGCCTCGCCGGCGGCTCATCAGCCCGCTTCCAGGTGATCGAGCGGACGTCCCGAACCGGCAGCGATTTTCGCGATCCTTCCACGACGAGGTCGAGCGAAGCATCGGAGAGCCCGGCGAGATCACCCGACGGAGACGTGCCATCCGCAAGTTCCACGGCGACGACGTTCCGCACGGGCACGACATCCTGCACGGTGACATCGGCCACCGCCGGAATCACGGCCGAGAAGACGGCCCCGACGCAGATGATGAAACGTCGAAGCTTCACGGCCTCTTCGCTTTCGTGGGCGGCTGGGACTGTTCGCCGGCTGCGAGCCGCTTGAAGTACTGCTCGATCGCCTCGCGGTAGTGTGTCGGAAATTCACGGCCGATCTGCTGCAACGCCTCCTCCCGCTGGTGCGGCGGGAGATTGCCCCATCCTTCGCCGTCGCCGACGTCCCGCTTCGTCACCTCTCCCGGCCCCTTGCCGCCGGCCGGCATGCTGTCCTCCATCGGCTTCGATCCCGCCCCGCCACCCGAGGATCCGGCTCCGCCCCCGCCACCCTGCTTCTGCGACTCGCTCTGCTGCTTCTCGATTTTTTCGATGAGCTTGTCGAGAGACTCGATCACGCCGTCCTGCACCGACCTGGTCGTTGGACCGGCGCGGCCGAACGAGAGCCTTCGGGTGATGTCCCGCATGCGGCGGGCGATGTGATCGAGCGACTCGTCCTCGAGCGATTCGAGGTCCTTCCGCATGAGCGTCGCAAGCCGCTCGTAGCGGACCGGAAGCTCCGTTCCCCGCTCGAGCAGCCGGTCGAGCGTCTCGATGGCGGCCTCGACGTCGAGAAGCCAGTGCTGGCAACTGGCCTTCGCGAACAGCAGCGTGGCCGGATCGATGCTCGTCCGCACGTCGAGAGAGGAAAGCAGCGGCATCGCGTCGTCGAAGAGCCCGCACCTCACCAGATGTCTCGCCACGTGCAGCCGCACCGCGTCACGAAGGAACGGGTCCGACGGCCCCGCGGGCGAATCGGCGACCCAGGCGGTGTCTTCTTTCGCGAATGGCTCGGGAGGTTTCGTGTCGGCGAGTTTCTGAACCCGCGGATCGACGACCGCGAGGGCCGCGACGGCCCGGTCGAGACGGTCGGATCCATCGGCGGTCACGAAGGCTTCCACCGCCTTCCGTCGCGTCTGCGGATCGGCCGCTGTGGTCTCGAGGAACCGCTCCAACCGCCCGCGAACATCGTCGTCCGACGGGCTCGTCCAGCTCGCAGCCGCCCGCTCGGCGGCGGTGCTCTCGGCGACGGCCGGCATGTCGAGGCCGACCGCGGCCGCCGCGGCCCATGCCACGATCACCGCACGCCTTCCGCACTCACGGGTCATGGTCAACCTCGCCGGACTCCGTCCGCCTCGCCGAACGGACGGTATCCCAAGCATACCGCGAGCGGTATTCGGCGGCGAGAAAAGCCCCCCTTCGGCGGCGAAACCGACCCGCGAAGCCGGTCACTCGGTCCGTCCGGTCGCGATGTCGCGGGCCGCCCGCTCGACCTTCACCTGCCGCTCCGCCAGCCGCCGGATGGCATCAGCCAATTCCGGCTCCTCGGCCTGCTCGACGCCGTCGGCCAGCAGCTGGGAAAACCGCTTCGTGCGGGTGTTGATCCTCATCTGAAGCGTTCGAATCATCTTCAGCTCGGAGAGTTTGTCGACGAGCGGCTGCTCGCCGGGCTGGGCGGGCCTCCCCCCCCCCTGCCCCTCATCGCGTTTCTGCGACTGCTCACGCTGCGCCCTCTCGAGCGCCGCGAGCATCTCCTCGAGACTCGTCACGACGTCCTGCACGATGCCGCGGGTCGTGCCGCCGACGTCTCCCCGACCGAGCCGCGACGCCGATTGCAGGCAGTCGAGCCGAACCTGCTCGAGCGCCTCGGGGATCGCCACGGCCGAGCCGTCATCCCGGACGAGGACGAGCGCCTTCGCCGCATCGGCGGCGACCGCGGACTGCTCTCGTGACAGCCTCGCCGCCTCGAGCTCCCGCTCACGGATCTGGCCGCCAGTCTCGCCGCCCGCCAGGCTTGCCGCCGCCGCGGCGAGCTTTTCGCAGCCGGAGAGCACCGCCTTCTCCGCTCGCAGCATCGACCGCAGCCGCGTTTCCAGATGGACGAGCAGCCGCTCGATCTCTTCCTCACGCACCTGCCGCAGGATCTCCTCGAGCTCCGCCCTCGCGGCCTCGAGCTCCTCGATCGCCTTCTCCTGGTTCTCCCTGGCCTGCTTCCCCCTGCTCTCCTCGAGCCTTTCCTCCGCCTGTTTCATCCGCTTCCGGGCGGCCTCGAGCCGCTTCCCGGTTCGTCGGGCCCGTGCGGCCTCGTCGTCGCCCTGCGGTTCGTTCGAACCCGACGCCCCTGCCCCCTCCGTCTGCTCCTCGCCATCCTCGCCGGCCTTGCCACCCGCCTCGCCATCTCCGGCCCCAGGCGAAGACTCTTTGCCTGAAGACTCTTTGCCTGAAGACGGGTTCCGCGAGTCGAGCCGCTTGGCGAAGCCGTCGATCTCATCGGTGAGCCCCCGCGTGTCGTCGGCGAGCTTGGCCTGCCTCTCCGCGAGCGGCCCCGGCGGCGCCCCGGACTCGGTCGAACCCTCGATGTCCCGCTGCCGGGCGATGATCTTGGCGAGCTTCGCGAGATGCCGCTTCACCTCCTCCTTCGTGTTCGACAACCGCCGATCGGAATCGCCCGACTCGAGCAGTTCGAGGAGCAGCCGCATGTTCTCGATCGCGGCCCCCTGGGCAGCCCCGGCCTTGATCAGCTGCCCCTCCTGGAGGAGCCCGACGATGTTCGCGAGCCTGGAATCGATGTCGAGATCGTTCGACCGCTCGAACGCGGTCCTCAGGAGACCGGCCCGCCGCGGATCGCTCGTGGCCAGCAGATCGGCGAGCCGCAGGAGCGACCGCTCCAGGTCGCGGAACTGCGTCGTGAGCGACTCCTGACGTTCCTGGAGCGGCTGCTGCGGCTCCGGCACCGCCCGCGCCGACTCTCCGACCGCCATCACCGCCAGGACCATCCCGACAAAAGCGAGATCACGGAGGGTGAATCGGGGACGGGTCACGGTCTCTCGAGCAGCTCTCGCGCCCGCTCCTTCTGCCGTTTCAGCGTTTCTTCCCGGATCGCCTCCTGCGCCCGGATCGCGGATCGCAGCAGCTCCACCACTTCGTTGAAGGTCTCGAGCTGCAGCATTCTATCGAGGACGCCACGCATTCGCTCGAGCACGGCGTCGGCCTGGGCGAGGAGGGCCGACCGGTTCATCGCGGCCGCGACCGTCTGCCGACACGAGGCCTGGAGCCGAGGCAGGTCGGAGGCCGCGATCTCCCCGAGCGGCGCGGCGATCTGCGCGAACAGTCGCGTGTCGAGTTCCGGGGTGAGCAGGCCGTTGTTGGCGAACTCCCGACGGATGAGGAGGAAGGCTTCCGCGATCTCCCCCGTCTCTCCGGCGGCACGGGCGGCCGCCTCGCCCGTGCGCGACGCCGCCGCGGCTCCGTCGGCTGCCGCGAGCTGGCCACGGGCGGCGGTCATTTCCTCGAACACGTTCTCGAACCGCCTCCGCAGCATGAGCTCGCGTGCCTCGAGCATCGCCACGAGCGCGTCGATGGTGACCACCTCGAGGTTCCAGGCATCGCTCACAGCGACCTGCGGCGCACCGTCGAGCGTGCACGTGTCGGCCGCGGTCACCGTCACGACAAGCAGGTCGCCGACGCCGACGCCGACCGCCTCGAGCGGCACGGCGTGCGGATCGGCCTCGGGGAGATCGAGCCTCGGGCTGCCGGCCGTGAGTCGCCCGACGGGAAAGGTCCGCTCGAGCGGCGGGGTGGCGGAACCTTTCTCGGCGACGGCCGCCGGACCACTCTTCCTGCCGAGGCGGCGGACGACGGCGGCCGCCGAACCGAGGGCGTGGTCGTCGGCGATCGTGCCGACGATCGGAATGCTCGCCTTCGGGGTCACGGCGTTCGATATCCCGAGCATCCGCAGGGCCAATTGCGGCGGCTGATCGGGCACGGCGGCGAGACGGAAGGCGATCGGGCGGAGGTTCGAGAGACCATCGGTGTCGGTGAGACTCACGGTGACGAGACGGTCTTCGTCGAGACGCGGAATCGCGCCCGAGATCGAACTGGCCGCGGCGGACGCAGGCCCATGCGAACCGGCTCCGTCGAAGGCCGCGAGCGTCTCCGACGCCCCCGCCTCCCCGCCCGCCGCCGACGGCTGCGACGCCGAGCGGGTCGAGATCAGGGCCTGTTTCAGCGGCTTCGTGGAATCGCACCTGACCGCGACGGTGGCGCCGCGAGGCACCTGCACGACCGCCGACGCCGGCACCGTCCTGCGGCCGCCGCCGAGATAGTCTGGCAGCGTGTAGCCGATTTCGATGCCGCTGGCGGCCGGGGGATCGAGCACCCGAAGCAGCAGTCCGTCGAGCCGGGCGTCTCCTCCGCGGATCGCGATCCGCACGTCCTCTCGGAGCCCCTCGATCACATGGCCGAAGACCTGACCCTCTTCGGTCAGGCCGCCACGGCTTCCCATCCGCTCGCTGCGGCTGGAATCTGCCGAGCGGATCCGCAGATCGACGACCTGCGGGATGCGTCCGGTGGCCCGCGCGAGCAGCTCGACGTCGGCGCCCCGCGCGGCGACACGCACGCCGTCCCGGAAGCCGATCGCCTCGAGCGAGGTCTCCCTCGGCCATCGATCCTCGTGCAGGAGCAGCACGCGCTTGGCCCAGAGCCTCGTCGTGGCCGGGGCGGCGGCGGCCATCGCCGCGATGCTCGCCACCGCGGCCAGCCCCCCGGCGAGGAGCAGCGAAAGGGCTGCCGAACGGAAAAGCCTGCCGATGCGGATCACGGGAAGCCGCTCGATCGCGGAACGGATCGTGCGGGCCAGAAGATCCGGATCGGTCGGCGCATCCGGTCGATCGATCGCAGTCGAGAGGCTGTCGGCAAACTCGGCGTGATGCCGTTCGACGAGCATCGCGAGGTCCCGGTCGGCCAGGGGCACCCGCAGCCGGCCGAAGAGCTTCACGACCAGGATCCAACAGATCACCGCGACGATCGCGGCCACCGCCGCGGCGCGGGCCGCGACGGGCGGCTCGAGCCACCAGTCGATCGCGAGCGACGCCCAGAAGAAGACGGCGACGGCGAGCATCGCCAATCCCGCCGCCTCGATCCCTATCCACAACCGCGTGCGGCGGCGGAGCCGGCGAAACAGCCGGCGGAACGGCTCCATGTCGATGCCGGTGGCGGTCGGCGGGGTCGCTCCCGAATCGATCATGCGAGCCTCGCGAGACGTCGGACGATCCACTCGACACACAGCAGACCGGCCGCCGCGGCCAGCAGGAGCGTGTTCAGCCGTTCCTTGAAGGACCTGTCGGGGGCGCCCGACTGATACTCCCGCCGAGTGCGGTCGGGAAGGACTTTGATCAGCTCTTCGGCATCGGCCGCCTTCCATTCGCTCTCGTCCGGGAAGAACGCCCGCCCTCCCGCGGCGGTGGCCATCTGTTCGAGCAGCCCGCGCTCGAGCCTGGGCCTTTCGAGCTCCCGCTCCGGCAGCCGCGCCTGGATCGAGCGGGTGACGGCGTTCTCGTCGCCGCCGCCGGTCAGCTCGATCCGCCAGGTTCCCTCACGGCCGGCGACGAAGCTCCCGGAGAACTCGCCGGGCCGCGACGGGTTTGCCTCCAGCCGGACCACCACGGCGGCGCCGTCGGGGCCCAGAGCCCGACACTCGGGAACCGTGTCGCCCGAGCCGTTCCCCTCGGGCATCACGACCCGCACGGCGACCACGCCGCCCACGGCAAACCGGTCACGATCGACGAGGAGCCTCAGCTTGTTGCTGCCGCGGAGGAGCCGGCCCTGCGACACGTGTCGAACGAGCTGCGTCACGATCCGCTCGTACGCCGCGTCGTCGATCCCACGCAGCCTCCACAGCTCCCCGCTGCCCTCGCTGACGACCGTGCCGGAGCCGTAAAAATGTCCGGCAAGGAACACCGGTCCGCCGCCCGGCCGGCCGCCGCCCGACCGCCTCGCCCTGGCGAAGACCGTGGCGCCGGGCTTCGGGACCGTCGCGTCGTAGCAGCCGTACACGCCGGGAAACGCGGCCCAGGCCGCCTGGCTCGCGACCCGGGTCGAGCCGAGCCAAAGAAACTCGGCCTCGAGCCCGTCGGGCGAGAAATCGAGCGGCATCGCCTCCTCGCCGGATCGTTCCCGGTCGGCGGTCCCGCCCGCTCCCGGTCGCACGAGATCGAGCGGGTAGAGCGCTCGCACCGGGCTGCAGGCCGGCTCCGCCAGCCACGCATCCATGAAGATGTTGCCGGAGACGAGAACCAAGCCACCCGACTCGCGGCTCACCCATCGCTCGAGCCGCCCGAGTTCCTGCGGATCGAGCCGTCGCCAGTCGTAGTCGAACGCGACGATCGCGTCGTAGGCGTTGAGCGACTCGGGGGTCTGGGGAAACTCCGACAGGATCGTCCTCGCATCCTGGGAAGTGCCCTTGCGGGCCGTCGCGAGGAGCACGTCCACCGCGAAGCTCTTGTCTCGCTCGAGCACGTTCCGCATGAACTGGTACTCGCGGCTCGGGCCGCCGGCCATGAGCAGAACCTGCGTCATCCTGTCGACCACTTCGATCTCCGAGGCCTGCGCGTCGTCGGTGGCGACGCTGTCGCCGGGCGGTGCCGCGACCCGCACGACGAGCCCGCGGCGACCTGGCGCTTCGAATCCGGGCACGTCGAACCGCACCGTGGCGAGTTCGCCGTCCTTGCCGAGCACGCACTCCTTCGCGTCGATCACCCGCCCGGCCCCGGACTTCTCCCCCGATGACGCCTCGGCCAGCTCGACCTTCACCGTTCGGCCCTCGAGCCCCTGCGGCTGGAGATAGCCCGTGACGGAGAAGCGGTCGCCGGGATACACCCGCGATGGCACGACGAGGTCCGCGACGCGGACGTTCACGGGCAGCCGCTCCGAGCCGAAGCCGATCGCGACGATCGGCACCGCCGCCTTCGCCGCGACCGCGGCAGCCGCGGCGGGATCGACCCCCGCGTTCGAGCCGCCATCGGAGATCACGATCACGCCGGCGAGCGTCCGCTGCGGCTCCCGCCCGAGCACCCGATCGATCGATTCGCCGATCCGCGTCTCGAATCCCCGCGGCAGGACCTTTTCCTTCCAGGCCTCGTCCGATTTCTCCTGACCCGAATGGTCGGCCGCGCCGGCGGGGGCCGCAGCGCCACCGGTGCCGTGGGATGGCAACACGACGAGCGGCTCGGCGTCGGCGTCGAACCGCCACAGCGACACCTCGTGCACCCGCCGCAGGGCCTCGATCAAGCCGCCCTCCTCGAGCAGCCGAACGCCGCGGCTCGAACGCGACAGGCCGGACGTCCGCGCAGGATCACCCGCCTTCGCCTCCGCCCCCGTGCCGGAATCCTCGAGCGTCATGCTGGCGCTGGAGTCGAAGAGCACGGCGACTCGCGAGGGAAAAACCACCTCCGTCTCCGTCGTGCGGTCGAAGTCGAGCCACGCGACCGCGATGGCCGCGACCGCTCCGAGCCGCAGCGCCGCAAGCAGCACCCCGAGGCCCGGCGACAACTCCGCCGCGTCACGGCGATAGAGCCAGACGACGATCGCGAGCACGACGAGCGAGGCGGCTGCCGCGAGCGGTGGCTGCCACCACTCCGAGAAGCCCTCGAGCCGTCCGCTCGTGATGCGATCGCGGACCGCCGCCGCCAGAACGGCCCCTGCCGGCAGGAACGCATGCTCCACGATGGCGAAGGCGTTCATCCCGCGGACGCCCTCCTTCTTCCGCCGGCCGCGGCGGAGCCGCCCCGACGGGGCATGTGGTAGCTCGCGGAATAGGCGACCGCCTGTTCCAGCAGCAGCAGCACGAGCAGCGAGTAGATGAGCGGCGTCACGAGCGACGTGCCCGCCAGCGTCCGCGAACCCGGCTCGAGATCGTCAGCGGCATCGATGCGGTAGGGAATGCCGGCGAGCGTGCGACCGAGCCGCTCACGGCCGACCCGTTCGAGCTCGCCCTCGCCGGGATCGACGTTCACCGCGACGAGCTTCTGCCGCTCCGTGCCATCCGCCCGTCTCCACTTCGCGGCGTAGCTTCCAGACCGCGTCGTATCCGACAACACGGCCACGAGCGCCCCGTCCTCCCGCGGCTTCGCGGCGACGTGCACGATGCCGCGGTCGGAGGGCAGTTCGAAATCGACGTCGATCTCGTCGCGACCGGCCTCGAGCGGCACCTCGAAGGGCTCGCCGACGGCGAGCGAGCGGGCGCGGGCGCGGGCCCTCGCCAGGTGCCCCTCGAGTTCGAGCATCACGACCACCCACGACGGATTCCCCCGCGACCAGTTGTTCCAGGTGGGCGCTGCCGTGGTCATCACCGCCACGACGAGGCCGTCGCCGAAGGGCTTCTCGAGGATCA
>DHLZ01000290.1:0-3917 GCA_002405515.1 Planctomycetaceae bacterium UBA4655 | reverse complement strand
CGGGCACGAACTCCCGGTCCACCGCCATGATGCGGCCGATTCGGACCGCGCCCAGCAGCGGGTTCCGCTGTCCGGAGAGCACCGCCACCACGGGGTGATCCTCGACGACGACGTCGGGCACATCGCCCGACCGGTCCGGCAGGAGGTCCACCGCGCCCGCCACGGGCACGGGAAAGAGGCCCTCGCCGCCGCGATGGAGCTTCGCCGTCAGAAATTCCGGGTCGGACCGCGGCCCCATGAAGAACACGACCCCGCCCCCCGCCCTGGCATAGGCCTCCAGCGGACGGATCTCGGCCTCGTCGAGCCGCTCGACGTCGAGAAGGTAGATGCAGTCGAAGCCCGCGAGGTCGAGCGTTGCAAGCGCCCGCGGAGGCTCGACGCGAGGCCGCAGGCCGGTGGGGGCCCCGGCCCCGGGCGACAGCGCGGTCGCCAGGTAGAACGAGTCACCCGCGAAGTCTGCGGCCGCGCCGGCCTTCGCAAGCCGTCCGTCCACGAGCAGCACGTCGCAGGCATCGACGATCTCCAGCACGGCGGTGCGGGCATTGTCGGCTTCGAGGGAATCGCTCGCGAGTCGTGCGACGATCGTGCGGCTGCCGGTCGCCGGAAACCTCGCGTCAAACCGGCGGGTGACGGCCGACTGCGGCGGAATCTGATCGATCCGAATTCCCGGCCGCGGCACGCCGTCCTCCTCGAGTTCCACCTCGACGTCGCGAACGGCCGACTCCGCGTGGTTGCGAACCGTCACCTCCATCGGCACGAGCACGCCCGCCGCCGGCACGCCCCCGGCCATGGCGAGTTCCTCGATGCCCAGATTCGCGGTCCCGTCCGTCGCGCCGGCGGCCCTGCCGTCGGCGTCGAGCGCGAGAGCACAGTCCACGAGCCGCAGCTGCCCGCCGGCGTCGGCAAGCCGCTTCATCGCGGCGGCGGCCTCTTCCGCGACCTTCCAGTCGCGGCTGCGGAAGTCGCTCACGACCCAGATCACGCAGGCGTCTCCCTGCCCCGCGGCGGTCCGCTCGACGGCCCTCGCCAGCGGCACCCGAGGGCCGGCATCGGTCTCCGAGATCTCGAACGAGGCCGTCAGGCTCGCGAGGCGGTCCACGAGTTCGCCCGACAGCGGCTGCCGATCGAGGTCGAAGCCGGCGACGTCATCGCCCCCTTCGCGGGCCAGCCGCGAGAACCGCCCGACCGACAGTTCCTGCGAGCCGCCGGCGGCCGCCAGCTCGCGGCCGATTCGCTCGACGACGGCCCGCCCCCGCTCGAAACAGCTGCTGTCGCCCGTCGTTTCCCCCATCGAGTAGCTGTCGTCGAGGAGGATGATATGCGACGTCTGCGACCCGCCGAGCAGACGCCCGAGCGCCGAGGAAAGCCGCGGCTGCGCGAGCATCGCGACCACGCCCGCGATCGCCGCGACCCGCATCGCCAGGAGCAGGAGCTGCTTGAGCACGACCCGCGTGCGGTATTTCTTCTGGCTCGCCAGGAGGAACTCCATCGCGGCCCAGCGGATGTCCCGGTGCTTCAGCAGGTTGATCAGGTGGATGATCACCGGCAGGGCCGCCAGCGGCAGGCCCCAGAGCAGCAGCGGCATGAAGTCGAAGGCTGGCATCGTGATCAGACCGCCATCGAGGCGCGGCGGGAGAGAAACTTCACGAGCGCCGTTTCGACCGGCTCGCTGGTGCGGATGAGCGAGTAATCGCACTTCGCGGCCGCGGCCGACCGGCGGACATGACCGAGGAACTCCTCGACTGCCTCGAGGTATCCCGCCCGCAACGCCCTCGGGTTGCAGGCGATCTGCCGGGGCAACTCCATGCCGTCGAAACGCGTCGGGCCGTCGAACGGAAAGTCGAGTTCGTCGTCGTCCATCACGTGGAGCAGCACGGGATCGTGGCCGCGGTTCCGCAGGAATCGCATCCCCTTGAAGACGCCCTGCCAGCCCTCGGTCTCGCCGGTGCCGAGCAGGTCCGACACGATCACCACCATGCCCCGCTTCGGCAGCGTTTCGGCCAGGCCCCGGAGCACCGGCACGTAGTCGGTCGGCCGCCGGGGCCGCGGCGTCTCGAGCACGTCGATCACGCTCTGGAGCTGGGTCCGCTTCGTCCGCGGGGGCACGGCGGCGCGGACGGCGTCGTCGAAGACCGTGCAGCCGACCGCGTCGCCATGGGAGAGCGCGAGCCAGGCGAGGCTCGCGGCGATCGTGGCGGCGTAGTCGTACTTCGACAGCGTCGCCGCATCACGACGGTATTCCATGCTCGCCGAGCAATCGACGACGAGCGAGACGCGGAGGTTCGTCTCCTCCTCGAACTCCTTGACGTAGAGCCGGTCCTGCCGCCCCCAGACCTTCCAATCGACCCGCCGCAGGTCGTCCCCGCGGACGTACTCGCGGTGCTGGAGAAACTCCACGCTCTGCCCCTTGTAGGGACTCTTGTGGAGGCCGGCGAGCACGCCCTCGACGACGGCTCGTGCCCGCAGCTCGAGTTTGGCGATCCGATGGATCGCGTCAGGACGCAAATATCGTCTGGAACCGCGGGTCACGGGTCAGTTCGTCCTCTCGGCTCGGGGTGTTCTCCAGGATGCGTTCGATGATCGTGTCGGGGGTGACGCCCTCGCTTTCGGCGGCGAACCCGACCACGATCCGGTGACGGAGCACGGGAGCCGCGAGGGCCTGGATATCCTCGGCAGCGACATGGCTCCGCCCCTCGAGCAGCGCCCGCGCCTTCGCCCCGACGACGAGGAACTGCACGGCTCGCGGGCCGGCGCCCCAGGTGAGCTGGTCGGAAACGAATTCCGGCACGCCTTTCTCCCCGGTCCGCGTCTGCCGCACGATCGCGATCGCGTACCGCACGAGGTGGTCGCTCACGGGGACGTCGCGGACGGTCTTCTGGAGCGCGACGATCTCCGACGCCGTGAGCACGGCCTGCGGCTCATCGGACTGGGAGCCCGTGGTGCGGCGGGCGATCTGGAACTCCTCCTCGAAGCTCGGGTACCGCACGAACACCTTGAACATGAAGCGGTCCTGCTGCGCTTCCGGCAGCGGGTAGGTGCCCTCCTGCTCGATCGGATTCTGCGTGGCGAGCACGAAGAAGGGGTCGACGAGCCGGTGCCGCACGCGGCCGACCGTGACGTGCCGCTCCTGCATCGCCTCGAGGAGCGCCGCCTGGGTCTTCGGGGGCGTGCGATTGATCTCGTCGGCGAGGACGACGTTCGCGAACAGCGGGCCCTCGAGGAACCGCAGCTGCCGGCCGCCGGTCGTCCGGTCCTCCTCGAGCACCTCGGTGCCGGTGATGTCGGCCGGCATGAGGTCGGGAGTGAACTGGATCCGGCTGAACGACAGGTCGAGGCTCTTCGCGAGCGTGCTGACCATGAGGGTTTTGGCGAGGCCCGGCACGCCCTCGAGCAGACAGTGACCTCGGCTGAAGAGGCTGATCAACAGCTCGTCGATCACCTGCCGTTGCCCGACGATCACCCTGGAAAGCTGCGCGAGGATGCGGTCGTGCGCCTCGTGAAGGCGATCGATGGCGGACGAGTCGAGCGAAACGGACATGCGAGACTCCAGGGGCCGACAGGTTCAGTTTCGAAGCCCCGGCATTCTACAACAGATCACCCGCGGAATCCGAATCCGGTGTTCAGCATCAAAATGCCTGGGCGTTGACCGTGAGGGGCTGCCCGTGCCCAGGAGCCGGCGCATGCCGACGAGCGACGCAAGGATTGCGAAGCAAAGTCGGCATCGAATGGCGGGAAGTTCCTGCCGGGAGCATCAAGTGGTTGACATTATTCTGCGGGCAACTCGGCCTGCTGACTTTCCCGGAAGGCCGAGCCGCAAGTTTCCCTGCAGGCGAACAGTTGCCCAATACGGAAGCCCGAGCCGCAAGCCGAGAGGGGCGTAAGGGTGGAGAGAAGAGCCAGGGGGATTAGCAAGACCA
>DHLZ01000284.1 GCA_002405515.1 Planctomycetaceae bacterium UBA4655 | reverse complement strand
CTACTTGATGCTCCCGGTAGTAATCGTCGAATTCGTTCATCGCTCAATCGGGCATCGTCTCGTCGATGGCTTCGAGCATGTCCTCGAGCGAAATGCCGTACCGCTTGCATAACGCGGCGAGCCGGTCGGCCGATTTCTCCGACTGGGGCCCCATGATCACAGGCACCAGTTCGGCCAGGGCAGCCGGGCCGCCGCGATCGAGGATGAGCCTGACGACGGGCGGCATCGTGGAAGACGGCTTCAATCCCGGCGGCCGCGGTAGCCCAAATCCGAAAGGCGAACCGCGGCGGGCCTGTCGCTTGCGTTGCTCGGCACCCTCCAACTCCTTGCGCACGCGTGCGACGATGGTCGTGAGCCAATCCCGCACCACGGAATTCGTCTCCCCGGGCAGAAACCCCTCCACGAGCGCCAGCCGCTTTCGCGACTTGCGGGTGGTGAGCGAGTCGGGGTCCGTCGAGGCGAGCCAGAAGAGCACCTCGGCCGCCGCCCGCGGATGCGAGTCGGCAAGGCGGGCGATGCCGGCCGGCTCCCGCTTCGGCTTGAAGGCGTCGAAGAACCCGTGGTTGGCCAGCCAGCGAAACGCGGCCCAGAAGGCCGGTTCATCCACGGGCAACTCGGCAGCCGCGCCGCTCACCGCCCCGAGGGACCGCTTCCCCTGCGCCCCCAGCCGCTTGACGAGCGCCCGGCCGAGCGGCCGGGCCGGATGGTCGTGGCCGACCATCAGATCGAGCCCCGACCGCTCGAGATCGAGGTAGAAGCAGCCGACGTCCACCAACGGGCCCACGTCCGCGTCGATCGCAACCTGTTTGGCGGAGGACCGCAGCGCCGCGGCAAGCGACTTCACGTGCGACGGCTGCCCACCAAGCCTCACAACCGCCTCATACTCGAGCACGTCGGCGTGGAGGCGGTGGGGCGTCGCCTGCCGCGCGGCCTCGACCGCCGCGGCATGTCCGGCCGCGTCGCCTTCGCGAAGCAGGAGCGTCGCCTCGAGAAAGGGGATCCACCGCCGCGACATCCACGTCGGCCAGGCCGCGATGGCCGCCGCCAGCGCCTCGCGGGCCTGCGGCAGCCCTGCTTCCTTGGTCGCCAGCCACGACGCCCGCATGAGCGGAAAGCGCCAGGGCATGGCGCGGGCCGCCGGCTCCGTGCACCGCTGATCGGCGAGAAGACGGACGAACGGCTCGGCCTTGTCAAACTCCCCGTTGCCCGCGAGGCGATTGACGAGATCGACGACCTGCCCGTGCCGGTCCGGAAACTGCTCGACGAGGGCCGTCTTGGCGGCGAAAACCGCCCGCTCGGCATCTCGGCTGCCGAGATTTTCCGCGGCGCGGTTCTGGAGCAGTTCCA
The DNA here is from genome assembly GCA_002405515.1 of Planctomycetaceae bacterium UBA4655. Taxonomy (GTDB): domain Bacteria; phylum Planctomycetota; class Planctomycetia; order Pirellulales; family UBA1268; genus UBA4655. The sequence goes on along the minus strand of DHLZ01000284.1, from coordinate 1,519 downwards.
CGAGCACTTCGTGCGCCCGCGGGTTGCGCGGAAACCGCTCGATCGCCTCGCGGAGAAGACGTTCGCATATCTGCTCCTCCTCGTGCGACAGTCCACCGAAAGGACCGTTCATTTCCACGGCGATGATGCTCTCGGCCGTGCGACAGAGGGCGCAACTGGCCAGCGCCGCCCGCAGTGCTGCCGGCAGGTGCACAACCCCGGCCAGATCGCGATCAACCCCGGCCAGATCACGATCAACATAGTCGCGGATGCAGGCCACAAGCTCGCGCGGCTCCGCGTCGTACATCATGAGGTAGACCAGCTGCAGCCGCGTGCTCCGCGGATCGTCCGCCGGGCCGGCGGTTCCCCGGCAGAGGGCCGAGAGCGGCTCCGCGTCGTCCTGCCCCATGGCGAGAAACCGGCATGCCACGGAAAAGTCCTGGACGAAGTCAGGGTCGATCGCCCGATACTGTTTCTCGAGCCGGATCACGAGCGCGGCCTGCGACGCCGAGAACGTGCGTTCCTTGTCGCGGTGGCGGATCGCCAAGACCTCCCTCGCTGCGGTCCAGAGCGAGCTGCGGCGGAGCACGGCGACCGCGGCAGCCAACGGACCGTCGCCCGCGGCCCGTTGCCCTGCATCGCGAGGGGCTTCGCGAACCTGCCCCCAGGCGGTCGTGAGCACCGCGGCGATCCTGCCGGGGCGGCGGTCGGCCGCGAGCCGGCTCCAGGCGTCACGGGCGGCGATCAGGTCGCCTTTCTGAAAGGGGGCCAGCCCACGCACCAATAGCCGCCAGTCGGCGTAGACGCTCTTGCGGCCGATCGGCCCGAGGCGATCGAGGGCCGCGTCCGGCTCGCCGGCCGCAGCGAGATTGAGCGCCTCGCGGACGATCTCCGCCTCCGCGCGAGTCTCCGGTGGAAGTGAGGCCAGCGCGGCGTCGTCGAAAACCGCGATGTCCCCGAGCGGTTCTTCCGGGGCGGCCAGTGGTCCGAGCCCGAGCGACGCGGCCTCAGGAGGCGGGGGCGGCCGCCAGCCATCGGGATCGCGCAGCCGATCCCGTCGCCGCCGCTCCACCTCTGCCTGCCGCTTCCTGCGCTCAGCCTGCTTGCGAGATCCCATCCGTCGCTCTTCTTCTCACTCAACGGGCCATCGACCCGCGGTTGTAACAAACTTGCTCGACCGCGCCACTCGGAGGTGTGCTTCCCGCAGCCATACGCCCAAAATCGCAAGCCGATCCCAACCCCGCTCCCTGCGGAAGCCCGAGCCGCGAGTTTCCCTGCGGGCGAACAGTTGCCAATATGCCCGGAAGCCCGAGGCGCAGGTTTCCCTGCGGGCGAATAGTTGCCCAGTACGGAAGCCCGAGGCGCAAGCCGAGAGGGGAGTTGACGATGTGCAGAAAGGCGGCGTCGATTCATTCACGAAACGCTCGGAATGGACACTGTTTTTCTCAAATCAACAAGGCTCTTTGCGAGACCCTGCCTCCCCTCTCGTCTTGCGCCTCGGGCTTACGCGACTTTCCAGCAACCGACTGCAAGACAACTA
>DHLZ01000304.1 GCA_002405515.1 Planctomycetaceae bacterium UBA4655 | reverse complement strand
CAATGCGGTGTCGCGCAGGCGGGCCGTGACCGGGCATCCACTCGCGGGGCCTCGTCAACGCCCCTCTCGGCTCGCGCCTCAGCTTTCGCATGGGGCAACTGTTCGCCTGCAGGGAAACTCGCGCCTCGGGCTTCCGGGCATTTTCGCAACTCGGCCTGCAGGGAAACTTGCGGCTCGGGCTTCCGGAGAGGCTCGGTCACGCTCCCTCGCGGCGGAGCTTCTCGCGGGCCTTCGAGAGCGCGGGGCCGATGGAGCCGAGCGGCAGGCCGGTCAGTCGGCTGATCTCGCCGTAGCTGCGGGCCTCGATGTGGTGCAGCCGCACGAGCAGGGCCTCCGAGTCGTCGAGCAGCGAGAGCATCCCCTCGATCTGCTCCTTCCGCGATGCGGCGGCCGCCGGGTCGGCGGAAGTTCCACGAGGAGATTCCACGTCATCCACGACGCGGCCGGCAGGGACCACCGGCATCCGGTGGAGTTTCCGCACGGCCACGCGACGGGCGATCACCGCGAGGTAGGCCGCCAGCGACGATCGGCCGGCGAAGCCACGCAGCACCGCCGCGTCGTTGCGGAGAATCTCCACGAAGACTTCCGAGACGAGGTCCTCGCACTGCACGGCCGAGGCCTGCCGTCGCTGCTGGGAACAGGTGGAGCGGACGACGTGGTCCAGCAGTCTCGCAAACCGGCCCACGAACGCTTCCCAGGCCCCCGGGGCCCCGTCGAGGCAGGCCCGGACGAGTTCGCGCTCGTCATCGGGAAAGGTCACATGACACCTGCCAAAGATGGATCGCCCGCCTGCCGATATCGTAGGAAACGCGGGCAGTCCTGGCCAATCCCAATCGGCCCGGCAACGCCGCGCCGTAGGGCGTCGGCATCGTTGACAGCCCCGAGTGCCCGCCCTACCATTCCGCGGTCCAGTCCCACACGCTGCAAGGAGAGAACGTGCCATGACGCACATCGTTGCCGAGCCCTGCTTTGGATGTAAGTACACCGACTGCGTGGTGGTCTGCCCGGTGGAGTGCTTCTACGAGGGTGACAAGATGGTCTACATCCACCCGGACGAGTGCATCGACTGCGAGGCGTGCGTTCCCGAGTGCCCGGTGGAGGCGATCTTTCACGAGGACAACCTTCCGGCCGACTGGAAGGATTTCAAGGAACTCAACGCCGAGATGGCCCCGCAGTGCCCGGTCATCACGGAGAAGAAAGACCCGCTGTGCTAGCTGGTGTGCGAAAAGTTCATCCATGAACTTTTCACACGCGCAAAACTTCGTTTTGCACGGGAGCTTCGCTCCCGGGGGCTCATCCGTGAGCCCCGATTCTCGCTGGTGTGCGAAAAGTTCATCCATGAACTATTCGCACGCGCAAAACTTCGTTTTGCACTCGTCACCGAAGGTCGACGAGCCAGTAGGCACTATCCACGAAGCTCTTCCAACTCTGGTACTTGGGGTTGCCGAGCTTGATGGAGAGCAGCGGGCTCCGCTTCGGTCGAACGGGCTGCCGAACGAGTTGCATGCGGGCCTCGTGCGGCGTGCGGCCCCCCTTGCGCACGTTGCAGCTCACGCAGGCGCAGACGATGTTCTCCCAGCTCGTCGTGCCGCCACGGCTGCGGGGCACGACATGGTCGAGCGAAAGCTCGCTCGTCGGGAAGCTGCAGCCGCAGTACTGACAGATGTTTCCGTCTCGCGCAAAGACATTGCGGCGGTTGAACCGCAGCCCCTGCGTCGGCCCCCGATCGCAGGAAAGGAGCCGGATCACCCTGGGGGCCTGGAGTTCGTAGCCGACTGCCTTGATCCAGTCCTCCTCGGGGCCGCAGAAGCTCGCCCGCATCGCGGAAAGCTCCCGCCACGACTCGAAGGAATAGGCGGCGAACTGCCCCTCCTCGATGTGCACCACCTCCGCGAGTTGGCGGAAAAGGAGCGTCAGGGCCCGGCGGACGTTGACGATGTGCACGGCCACGAATGACCGGTTGAGCACGAGCACGCTGAGCGAAAGGGGCGTCGTCTGGACCGTCATCGGCGCGCCGTTCATGATGGGACCGTTCGATCGTGGAGCCTGAGCACCGCCAGCTCTTCCCCAATGTAGAGCCGGCGGATCGCCTTTGCCAAGTTTTTGCCACGTTGTCTGCGTGGAATGCGCCACGCCGGCCGGACGGGCTGCCGCCGCAGGTCTTCGCGGTGAACGCCTCGACACTTGCCACGCTCCGAGGATGGAGGCAGACTCACGGGAAGTCCGTCTCGATCCTTTCAGGCCACGTTCCGGAGAGCCGACCATGCTTCATTACTCGTGTGACCTCTGCAAACGGCCGATCGACGTCGGCTCCGAGATGCGGCACGTCGTGAAGATCGAGGTTTTTCAGGCCGTCGAGGAAGGGCGTTGCGAGGAGGGCGACTGTTGCGAGGAGGGCGACATCGACGAGATCGACCACCTCGACGAGGTGCACGCGATGCTCGAGCGGATCGAGGAGTCGCAGCCCGACGACGAGTGTGATGCGTTCGACGACAATGCGACCCGCGTCTTTCGGTTCGATCTCTGCGAGGGCTGCCGCACGATGTTCCTGAAGAACCCGCTCGGCGGCCGCCACGGCAAGAAGCTCGACTTCAGCAACAACTGACCCGATTCCGCTTCCGTTTCGCTCCCAGTTCTGTCTCACTTTCTTTCCAGGAACCATGCATGGCAGCCGGCACCCTCTCCATAGCGTCCATCCCCGGTGATGGAACGGGCCCCGAGGTGACCGCCGAGGCGATGAAGGTTCTGTCGGCCGTGGCGAAGCTCGAGGGCTTCTCCTACGACGTCGAGACGCTCGACTGGGGTGGCGATCGATTCCTGCGGACCGGCGAGATCATCCCCGAGGGAGGGCTCGATCTGCTCCGCGGGAAGCACGCGATATTCCTCGGCGCGATCGGCCATCCCGGAGTGGCTCCGGGCATCCTCGAAAAGGGCCTCCTGCTCGAGCTTCGGTTCAAGCTCGACCAGTACGTCAACCTGCGGCCGGTGAAGCTTTTGCCCGGCGTGGAAACGCCGCTGGCCGGGCGGGGGCCGAAGGACATCGACTTCGTCGTGGTCCGGGAGAACACGGAGGACCTCTACTGCGGCGTCGGCGGCCACCTCAAGAAGGGAACGGCCGACGAGGTCGCCGTCCAGCAGGCGGTCTACACGAGGAAGGGATGCGAGCGGTGCATCCGCTGGGCCTTCGAATACACGCGCAAGAGGAACAGCCCGAAGAAGACGCTCACGCTGGTGGCGAAGACCAACGTGCTGACCTTCGGGCACGACCTGTGGTGGCGGACCTTCCAGGAGGTGGCCAGGGAATACCCCGACGTGAAGACCGACTACAACCACGTCGACGCCTGCTGCATGTGGATGGTGAAGAACCCCGAGGCCTACGACGTGATCGTCACCACGAACATGTTCGGCGACATCATCACGGACCTGGGCGGCATCATTCAGGGCGGCATGGGCGTGGCCGCGGGGGGCAACCTCAACCCCGACGTCGCTTCCGACGGGAGGCGGGGCGTGAGCATGTTCGAGCCGATGGGGGGCAGCGCCCCGAAATACACCGGCCAGGACGTGATCAACCCGATCGCGGCGATCAACGCCATGGCGATGCTGCTCGAGCACTCCGGCCAGCCGGCCGCGGCGGCCCGGATCGACCGGGCGGTCGCCCACGTCACCGGCACGAAGATGAAGGGCCAGGCCGCCGGCAAGATGGGCCACGGCACGAAGGCCGTCGGCGACCTCGTCGTCGCGTCGTTGTGATACGAGCATCCGCCGCGCACCGGAAGCCCGAGGCGCGAGCCGAGAGGGGCGTTGATGTTGTCCCAGGAGTGGATTCCCGGTGACGAATCCGGCTGAAGCGAACCGCTCCGGCGCATTTGAGCGATACCGCATTGCCGCCGGGGGAGCAGACGCATCGTCGCTACGGTGAGGATACACCTGATGCTCCTCAACGTCCGCTCCCCCGGCGTTCAGCATCTGAGTGCCTGTGTGCTGCGATCAGCCCCACGTTTGACCGGTTCGGGGTTGCCCGTGTGCCCGAGACGGCGTAGCTGACCAGCGGAGGCAGGATGCCGAAGCGCAGGCAGCTCCGAGCGAGCGAAAGCCCAGGATGGGCGCAGCGAGCGTCCGGCGAGCGGCATACGGGCAGCCTCGAACCCCAGCACGTTTGACCCACGGCGAACGTCCGGCGATGGGCACGGGCAGCCCCAAACCCCGCAGGGTTGACGTTCCCTGAAAACCGATCGAAGTCGCCGACGGTCCCGTCAAGCAATGATCGCTCACCCGAGCGGCATGCGGCGGCCCTCGGACTGGCTCGCGGAGGCGGCTGCCACGATCTTCATCGCGCGGAGCGTGTCGTCGAGGCCGCTCACGGCCCGCACGAGGCTCGTCACCTTGCGGTGAAACTGGATGAGCATGTGCTCGTCGACGGGCCGGTCGCTGTCGAGCGACTCCTGGTGGCGGCCGAACGAGTCGAACCAGACGAGGCTCGAGGGCAGATCGACGAAGGCGATGCCGTTGGTGCAGACGACCTGCAGGGCGGGGGGGGGACGGAATCCCACAGCCTCCTCCCACTGCTCGGGCATGTAGTAGCCGCAGCTCACCTGCGCGATCGCGCCGTCGCCGGGACGGCCTTCCTGCGTGAAGTCGAGGCTCATCATCTGGTAGTCGTCGAGGCCGCCCGGCGCCTCGGCGTGCCGCACGGCGACCACGCTCGTCGGCTCGGCGCCCGCGACGTAGCGGCACCAGTCGACGAGTTCCATGAGGTCGCGGGCCTCGCTCGCACGGTCGCGGGGCTGGCTGGGGGCGGACCGCCTTCCGAGCGGCACGCGGCGGTGGCAGAAGAGCATCCGCGGCGTGCCGAGCCGGGTCGCGATGAGCTCCTTCAGCCGCACGGTCGCGGGGGCGTGCCGTCGCGGCAGCTCCGCCATGAAGGCGATTCCCGAGGCGTCGATCCTCGCCCGCAGCTGTTCCGCCTCGGGCACGTCGATCGGCAGCGAGATCGCCGAGTAGACCGCCTTGCCGTGGTCGCAGGCGGCGAGGATCGGCATCGGACCGCACCACTGGTCCGCCAGGTAGAGGATCACGTCCACGTCGTCGCGGGCCGCGAGCGCCCGATAGCCGTCGACGGCGACGGCGCCGAACTCCGCCGCCGCCTTCGCCGCGCGGTGCGCGACCTGCTCGCAGATGCCGCGGACCTCGAAGCGGTCGGCCAGCGCCCGCAGGGCGGGCTTGTACCGTTGGTCCCACTGGCTGCCGAGCCCGACGATGCCTGCCCTGAGTTTCATCGTTCGCCTCGAGGCGGTCCCGGTTTCGTCAATCCGTCGTCGTGCCATCCGTCGTCGCGGCCACGGCGCCATCGGACTGGGCCGCGATGACCCGCTCGCGGGCGAGCCCCTTGTCGGCGATGTCCTTGCGGCACCACGCCCCATCCCAGCGGATCTCCCTCACGGCCGAGTAGGCGGCGAGCTTCGCCTTCCCCAGCGACTCGCCGGTGGCCGTGACGGCGAGCACGCGGCCGCCGGACGACACGACCCGCCCGTCGAGCAGCTTCGTCGCCGCGTGGAAGACCTGCACGCCCCCGCGGCCCGCGGCGGCGGCGAGGCCGCGGATCGGGCCGGACCTCGTGACCTCGCCCGGGTAGCCCTCCGAGGCCATGACGACCGTCACGCTGGCGCCGGGCCGCCACGCGGGCGGCGCGACCGAGTCGAGGCGGCGATCGACGGCGGCGTCGAGCAGTTCCAGCAGGCTCGAATCCATCCGCACGAGCAGGGCCTCGCATTCCGGGTCGCCGAAGCGGGCGTTGAACTCGAGCACCTTCGGTCCCTGCGCCGTGAGCATCAGGCCCGCGTAGAGCACGCCGTAGAACGGCACCTTGCTCCGCTTCATCGCATGCACCGTCGGCACGAGGATCCGCTCCTCGATCTCGGCCAGCAATGCCGCATCGACGAATGGCGTCGGGCAGTAGGCCCCCATCCCGCCGGTATTGGGGCCGACGTCGCCGTCGTGGGCGGCCTTGTGATCCTGGAGGGGGGGCAGCGTCACGATCGCGTGGCCGTCGGTGATCGCCATCACGCTCACTTCGACACCGTCGAGCTTCTCCTCGATCAAGATGCCTCCGGCGGCGGAGGCGAGGCTCTTCTCGCCGGCGAGCGTGTCGAGCGCCCGCACGGCCTCGTCGCCATCGCGACAGACGAAGACTCCCTTGCCGGCCGCGAGCCCGTCGACCTTCACGACCATCGGCTCGCCCTCTCTCGCCTTCGCGAACTCCCTTGCCGCGGCGACGGAGCGGAACTCATGGAACGGCGCCGTCGGCACGTCGCCTCGATGGAGAATCTTCTTGCAGAAGAGCTTGCTGCCCTCGAGCCTCGCGGCTGCGGCGGAGGGGCCGAAAATCCGCAGGCCCTCCGCCTCGAAGGCATCGACGACGCCGGCGACGAGCGGGGCCTCGGGGCCGACCACGGTGAGATCGACCGCCCGCCGTTTCGCCAGATCGACGAGGGCCGGGATGTCGCCGGCGGCCACGGCCACGTTCTCGGCCGTTTCGAGGGTGCCGCCGTTGCCGGGCGCCACGAGCACTTCCGCCCCGTCCTTCGCAAGCTTCCAGGCGATGGCGTGCTCCCGCCCGCCGTTTCCGATCACGAGCACCCGCTTCGAAGTTTTCACGCGAACCATCCGATCATTCCGAAGTCATCCGTTCCGACGGCGGCCCGCGGAGTGTAGCGATTTTCGAAGCCTTCCCGAGGGGCGGCCCTTCCGCGGCCGGCTGTCGCCACCCCACGATCGTCCCGAGGGTCCTGCACCGGCAAATCCCGCCCACCCCTCGGCTTCGGCGGACGAACGACATTGACAGCCCTAGCGGTGCCGATACAGTTAAACAGGACATCGTGAAAAAAATCACGAACTTCAAAAACCCCGGACAATTTGGCCATTCGGGGTTCTCCATGAGGGGTGTCGATGGCTGAGCGGAAGAAAATGTCGGTCGCCGAAATTCTGGCAGCCGCGCGGGCGGAGAAAGCGGGCGGCGGTGCGAAGCCGACGCCGGCTGAAGAATCTGCGGTTTCGGATTCGCCCGAGGCGGCGGAATCGCCCGCGGCGGCGGATTCTGGCGCCCCGAAGCCCGCGGCCCCGAAGCCGGCCGGGGCCAAGCCGGCCGCGAAGCCCGCTGCTGGTGCCGCGGCCGGCGGTCGCCCGAGCGTGAAAGATATCCTCGCGATGGCACGAAAAAACCAGCCGGCTGGCGAGGCGGCGGCTGTGTCCGCCGAAAAGCCGGCAGCAGCCCCGAAGCCGGCAGCCCCGAAGCCGGCAGCTGCCGCGAAGCCCGCAGCCTCGAAGCCGGCCGCCGCCAAGCCGTTCACGTCGCTCGATACGGCGAGCATCCTCGCCTCGGCCCGGGCCGCCGCAAAACCTGGGCCGGTGAGCAAGTCAGACGCGTCGATATCGCCGAGGCCGGAGAAGCCCCGGTCGGCCCCGGAAAAGAAGGCAGCCGCGGCGGCTCCGAAAATGCCGATGCCGAAGATGCCCGCCAAGCCGCAGCCGGCGAAAAAGGCCGCCGTGGAAGGGGAGGATCGGCGAGGCTTTCTCGAGATCGCGCTCGGGTCGTTCATGGCGGTGGGGTTCACCGCGCTCTCGGTCACGGGCGGCCTCTTCACGCTGGGGCTCGCGAGGTTTCTCTTTCCGAACGTGCTGGCCGAGCCGCCGAGCCGGTTCAAGGTCGGCTTCAAGGATGGTTTCCCTTCGGGCAAGGTGGAGACGAAGTTCGTGGCGCAGTACGGCGTCTGGGTGGTCAACAGCGAGGTTCAGGGGCAGCAGCAGATCTACGCCCTGAAGACCGTCTGCACGCACCTGGGCTGCACTCCCAACTGGCTCGAAGCCGAGCAGAAGTTCAAGTGCCCCTGCCACGGCAGCGGTTTCTACAAGGACGGCGTCAACTTCGAGGGCCCCGCCCCCAGGCCGCTCGAGCGGTACGCCATCAAGGTGGCCGACGACGGCCAGCTCGAGGTCGACAAGAGCCGGACCTTCCAGGAAGAACTGGGGCAGTGGGCCGATCCCTCTTCGTTCGTCACCGTCTAGTCAAGGCCTCGCTCGACCCCCACTCCCGGCACGACAAGCACTCCCAGCACGAAAAGGAATCCGAGTCCAGCCATGGCCATCGGCGAAACGATCCGAAACTCGCAGATCTGGAAGAGCATCTTCAGGCACCCGATGCCGCTCGACCGGCGAAATCGGATCGTGGTGATGCTGACGAACTTCTTCCTGCACCTCCATCCGGTGTCGATCAAGAAGCAGGGTATCGCCCTCTCCTTCACCTGGTGCATGGGAGGCGTGACGTTTTTTCTCTTTCTCGTCGAAACGGTCACGGGCGTGCTTCTGATGTTCTACTACCGCCCCACGCTCGAATGGGCCTACAACGACATCCTCGCGCTCCGCGATGTGACCAGCCTGGGCATTTTGCGTGAGTTGCACCGCTGGGGCGCCCACGCGATGGTGATCACGACGTGGCTCCACATGTACCGCGTGTTTCTCACGGGGAGCTACAAGCCGCCCCGGGAGTTCAACTGGGTGATCGGCGTGATCCTGCTTTTGCTCACGCTGCTGCTCTCGTTCACCGGCTACCTGCTGCCCTGGGACCAGCTGGCGATCTGGGCGATCACGGTGGGTTCGAACATGGCGAGGGCCACGCCGATTCTCGGCTACGAGGGGCCCGGTCAGCAGCTGCTCTCGATCGGCGGCATCGACATGATCACCGACGGCTCCGACGCCCGCTTCGGGCTGCTGGGGGCCAGGTTCGTGGGAGAGGAAACGCTCAATCGGTTCTACGTGTTGCACTGCATTGCGATCCCCCTCGCCGTGGCGCTCCTGCTTGCCATCCACTTTTGGCGGGTGCGAAAGGACGGCGGCATCAGCGGGCCGCTCTGAGAGAAACCATGCATTCCCCCGAGCTGTTTCTGAAGGACGTTTCCGGCTTTCTGGGCGGCTACTATGCCGCCATCGCGATCGCCAACGCGATCGCCGCGTTGATCCTCTGGCAGAAGAAAAACCAGCCCGGATGGGCCCTCGTCTGGACCGTTTTCGCCGGTGTCATGATGGTGCTCTGCGGCCTGGCCCTCACCGGCAGCCCGTCGCTCGTGCCGGCCCTGCCGGCGGCGGTGCGTGCGGCCGTGAACGCCCTCTCCGGCCCGGTGATCTACACGCTCGGCACCACGGCCCTGCTCGTGATTCTGTTCGTGTTTCGCAAGTTCTTCGTGCAGCCGATGGTGGCCTGGACGATTCTGAACGTGTCGCTCCTGGCGATGGGGCTCTCGATGGCCGACGCCAACTTCGCGTCGATCGTCATGAAGCCCGACAACGTGCCGATCGTCGGGCTCGTGTTCCTGCTCGCCTTCTTCACCTGGGTCGCCACGAAGCAGGCGGTCGTGAACGACGAACGGATCGCCCGGGGCGAGCCGCCGATGGAGAAGCTCGACGACGAAAAGGTGCTCGTCTGGCCCGACCTCGTCTACACGGAACTCATCTGCATGGTGGCCGTGTCGGCGTTCCTCCTGGCCTGGGCGATCCTGCTGCAGGCGCCGCTCGAGGAGCCGGCGTCGAGCGTGAAGACGCCGAACCCTTCGAAGGCGCCGTGGTACTTCCTGGGGCTCCAGGAGATGCTCGTTTACTTCGACCCGTGGTATGCGGGCGTCGTGCTGCCGAGCCTCGTGATCTTCGGGCTCATGGCGATTCCCTATCTCGACTACAACAAGAAGGGGAACGGCTACTACTCGATCGCCGAGCGGAAGTTCGGCTACCTCACATTCCAGTTCGGTTTCCTCGAACTGTGGATCACGCTGATCATTCTGGGCACGTTCCTCCGCGGCCCGAACTGGAACTTCTTCGGTCCGTTCGAGTACTGGAGCCCCTACAAGGTCGAGGTGCTCAACAACGTCGACCTGCCGCAGATGTTCTGGGTGAACCTGCTCGACCGTCCGCTGCCCCGGCCGCCGCAGGGGGCCGGGGCCCTCACGCAGGTGGGCTACATCCTGCTGCGGGAGGCTCCCGGTCTGTTGATCATGGGGGCCTATCTCGTGCTCCTGCCGCCGCTCCTCGCCGTGACGATCTTTCGCGGCTTCTTCAAGAAGATGGGATTCATCCGCTACATGGTGATGATGAATCTCATGCTGCTGATGCTCACGCTGCCGCTGAAGATGATCCTCCGCTGGACGGTGAACCTGAAGTACATCATCAGCATTCCGGAGTTTTCCCTGAACTTCTGACGCCGCTCCCCCGTCGGAGCTCCACACCATGCCCGCAACAGAACAAACCTGGCGAGACTTGAAGATCCTGCACGTCGTCTTCGGCGTGTCGGCCGTCGCGCTGCTCGTGGCCACCGTTGCGATGCTCGCGGCAGACCACGCCCGTCCGTGGAAGAAGTACCAGAGGGAGTTTCGCGAGCTCGAGACCTGGACGGCCGCGGCGCGGGTCGACCAGCAGAATTTGGCCGACTACCGCACGCAGGGAGAGCGTCTGACCGAAGAGTTGTCCGAGGCCCGCCTGGCTCCGCTCGACGGCGGATTGATCAGAAAGTTCGCTGCGGCCGTGGCGGTGGTTCCGCAGGATGCCCAGGCGGCCGCGTTCATCGAAGAGAATCTCGAGCAGGATCTCGCCACGCTTCAGGAGCTCAGGGGGCAGGTTGCGGAGTTGCGCGGCTTGGCGGCCAGGTTGAAGAGCAAAAATATCGCCGGCAAAAAGCTCGATGAGGAGATCGAGAAGCAGATAAAAGATCTGAACAAAAAGATCGAAGAGCTGGACAAGAGACGGTTTGCCCTTCGCGGCGATCGGCTTGCCCGCATGCATGATGCGGCCAAGCGGGCGAAGTTTCACGAGGACTTGCTGGCGGGGGCCCTCAAGCTGGCCAAGGCCGAACTCGACAAGGCCCGCGCTGACTACGAGCTTGCCGTCGCAAACGAAGCACCCCAGGAGCGGCTCTCCGAGTTGCTGGCGATCGCTGATGCGAAGCGTGCCGAGGTGGGCGAGAAGAACTTGGCGCAGCAGGCGGCCAACACCCACCGCAAATCGCTCGATTCGCTCCTGCGGCAGATTACCGCCGAAGAGGATGCGGCGAAGAAAGCCTTTGCCGATCACGAGCAGCAGCTCGCAATGCTCTCGAAGGCGCTTGCAGACCGGGCGCCCAACGTCGGCAAGTCGCTGCTCGAGCTGCCGGTGCTCGACGCGTTCAACAGCCCCTTGAAGATCGACCAGATCTGGCTGCCGAAGCTCACGATTAACAACAACTTCCGCGACGTCGCCCGGTTCGACCGCTGCGTCACCTGCCACAAGGGGATCGACAAGTCGGCGCCGGGAGCCCCGGGCGAGCCGCTCTACTGCAGCACGGAATCGGTGGCGATCTCCCTGCCGACTCCAGCCGAGGCCCCGAGGGCGGTCGAAGATTCCGAAAAGGAAGGGAGCAAGAAGGAGCGGGGCGAAGATTCCAAGGCCGAAAAAGAAGCAGGCAAGAATCTCAAAGACGTCGAAAACGACCGGCTGCAGGCCATCTACGGCATCCGGCTGTCGCCGCGGGGCCTGTTCCGCGAGGAGGATCCGACGGTGAGCGTCGTGGTGCCGGGCAGTCCGGCGGCCCAGGCCGGCGTGAAGGTCGGCGACGTGATCGTGGAGGTTGCCGGCACGAAGACCCTCGCTCGGCGGATGGCGGTTTCGAGCCTGCTGTCGCCGCCGAAATGGTCCGCTCCCGTCGCCGTCGAGGTGCGTCGCGGCGTGCCGGAGCCCTACACATCCCATCCCCGGCTCGACCTGTTCGTCGGCTCCACGAGCCCGCATCCAATGCAGTCGTTCGGCTGCACGATCTGCCACGAGGGGCAGGGAAGCGCGACGAGCTTCAAGTGGGCCAGCCACACGCCCAACAGCCCGAAGCAGGCCCGCGAGTGGCACGACGAGCACGGGTGGTTCGACAACCATCACTGGATCTTCCCGATGCTGTCGAACCGGTTCGAGCAGTCGAGCTGCCTGAAGTGCCATCACCAGGTGGTCGACCTCGAGCCGAGCCCGCGTTTTCCGGAGCCGCCGGCGGCGAAGCTCGTGGAGGGCTACCACCTCATCCGTCAGTACGGCTGCTACGGCTGCCACGAGATCAACGGCTACGCCGGTCCCGACAAGCGGATCGGGCCCGACATGCGGCTCTCCCCCAACTACCACGAGGTGGCGCAGGCCGTGCTCTCGGATCCGGGGCTTTCGAAGCTCGGCCCGACCGCGGAGCGGTGGGCGAAGGATGTCGAGGGCGGGCCGGACGGCCGCGTGGCCCGCGAGCGGCTCCGCGAGGCGATCGAAATCGACGCCCGCGCGGGAGACGAGGCCAAGCTGTCGCCGCGTTCCCACCAGCTTGCCGTGCTGCTCAAGGATCCCGAGACGCCCGGTTCCCTGCCGAAGGTCGGCCCGAGCCTGCGACACGTGAAGGACAAGGTCGGCTTCGACTGGGCCTACTCGTGGCTCCGCGATCCGACCGACTTCCGGCCTTCGACGAAGATGCCGAAGTTCTTCGGCCTCTGGGAGCATCTCTCGGGGAAGGGGCTCGAGGAGAGCGAGCGGTACGAGCCGATCGAGATCCGTTCGATGATCAGCTACCTGTCGGCGTCGAGCCAACCGTTCGACTTCGTGAAGCCCTATGAGGGCATCACCGCCGCTCCCGACGTGGAGCGGGGCAAGAAGGTGTTCCAGGTTCGAGGCTGCCTGGCCTGCCACCAGCACTCGGATTTTCCCGAGGCGAAGAGCACGCACGGCCCGAATTTGTCGCGAATGGGGGCGAAAGTCGCCTCGAACAAGAACGGCCCGGCCTGGCTCTACAGCTGGCTCCGGGAGCCCGCCCGCTACCATCCGAAGACGATCATGCCGAACGTCCTGCTCGAGCCGGTGAAGCTCGCCGATGGGCGGCTGAGCGACCCGGCCGCCGACGCGACGGCGTACCTGATGGCGTCGAACGATGGCTGGAAGCCGACCGGCATCCCCGCGGCCGACTCGCTGACCGTCGACGAGCGGAAGGCGACCGAGGAACTGGCGGTGATGTATCTGAAGGACCGCTTTCCGGCCGTGAAGGCCGAGGAGTATGCGAAGGGCGGCCTTCCGCGGGAGATGGCCTCGATCCAGGGCGACGAACGGATGCTCCTGGGGCTCACGGCCGACGCCGCCGACCGCGATCGCAAACTCCTCGAGTACGTCGGGAAGAAAACGATCGCGAAGCTAGCCTGCTACTCCTGCCACGACATTCCGGGCTTCGAGGATGCCAAGCCGGCCGGTGCGGCGCTCGCCGACTGGGGCCGGAAGGAATCGTCCAAGATCGCCTTCGAGCAGGTCTCGCATTTCGTCATGGCGCAGCTTGCCGGGCATGATCCCCATGGCGGCGGTCATCATGGCCACGCTAATGCGCATGGGCCGGCGGCCATGGACAAGAGTGGAAAGACCGTCCCTCCTGATCCGACGGTGGCGTCCGACCTGGCCTACGCGAGCACCGAAGAGCCGCACGTCAGCCCCGAGTCGGTCGATCCCGACACGGGCTATTTCCTCTCGCGGCTGCTCGCGCATGACCGCCAGGGCTTCCTCTGGCAGAAACTTCGGGCACCGCGGAGCTACGACTACAAGAAGGCCGAAAACAAGTCGTACAACGAGCGATACCGGATGCCGAAGTTCCCGTTCAACGACGCGCAGCGGGAGGCGGTGATGACGTTCGTTCTGGGGCTCGTGGCCGAGCCGCCGGCGCCGCAGTTCGTGAACACGCCGGGGCCGCGGGAGCAGGCGAGGCTCGACGGCCTCAAGGTCGCCGAGCAATACAATTGCGGCGGTTGCCACTCGCTCGAACTCGACCGCTGGGACATCCGCTACAGGCCGGAGTCGCTCCGCGATTCGCCGAAGGTTGCCGACTATCCGTTCCTCGCTCCGCGATTCACGTCCGAGCAGGTCAACGAGTCACTCGCGACCGACCGGCAAGGCCGCCGCAAGGCGGTGCTCCATGGCATGCCGGTGCTCGACCCCGAGACGGGCCGTCCGCAGCGGGTGGACGAGGATGGGGTGCCGGTCGAGGAGGGGGATGCGGAGGCGGTTGTCCATCATCCGTTCATGCTCTTCAAGGACGCCCTCGTGGACGGCAAGCCACGGCCGGTCGGCGCTCAGAACCTGCTGGTGCCCGACGACGCTCTTGCGGCCGGCAAGCGGTATCCGGCGCGGGGTGGCGATCTCGCGAGGCTCCTCTTCCCGGTGGTGATCCGGGACGAGAAGGCGATCAATCCCAACGTGAAGCCCGACGACGCGTGGGGCTGGCTGCCGCCCCCGCTGGCGGGAGAAGGTCTCAAGGTCCAGACCGGCTGGCTTCACCGCTTCCTGCTCGAGCCGCACACGATCCGTCCGGCGGCGGTGCTGCGGATGCCGAAGTTCCATTTCGGATCGGAGGAGTCGGGCAAGCTCGTGAACTACTTCGCGGCGGTCGACGGGGCCGACTTCCCGTATGACTACGATGCCCGCTACGAGCAGTCGTCGCTCGCTACGGCGGAGGCGTCGCACCCGGGCCACCTCTCCGACGCGCTCAAGATCGTCACCAACGGCAACTACTGCGTGAAGTGCCACCTGCTCGGCAGCTACTCACCGCCCGGCAATCCGAAGGCGCTCGCTCCGCAGCTCGAACGGATCCATCAGAGGCTCAGGCCCGACTACACCCACGACTGGATCGCGAACCCGAAGCGGTTCCTGCCGTACACGGGCATGCCGGTGAACATTCCGTTCGACCAGCCCGTGAGCCAGGATCTCTACCGCGGCACGAGCGAGCAGCAGGTCGCCGCGCTCACCGATCTGCTCATGCACTTCGACGCGTTCGCCAAGCGAAACCTCTCGCTCGAAGCGTTCCTCAGGCAGCCGGCCCCGGCCGCCTCGCCAGCGGCGGCTCCGCAGTCGTCGAGGCCGCAGCCGGCAGACGAACGAGGAGCTTCTTCGCGTGTCGGCGGCCGACCGACACTCCCCCTGCGGGTGCCTGAACGTACAATCCAAGAGGTCGGCGTCAGTCCGATTCAGGGGACGGCGCGGCCGGCTCCGCAGCAGTGACCGTTGGGCCTCATTGAAAGCGAGACAGCCATGAAATTCGGTTCCTTCGCCGCAGTCGCTCTTCTTCTCTGCTCGACCGTTGTCTCCGCCGAGGAGTGGGGCACGCTCAAGGGGCGGTTCAAGTTCGGCGGAGCGGCCCCGCAGGCGGCGGCCCTGAAGGCCGACAAGGATGCCGAGGTCTGCGGCAAGCACAAGCTGGTTTCCGAGGAGCTGGTCGTCGGGGCGGATGGCGGCGTGGCAAACGTCGTCGTGTTCGTCCGCGACAAGGACGTGAAGGTGCATCCCGACATGGCGGCCCTGAAGAACGTGAAGGCCGTCATGGACAACAAGGACTGCAGATTCGAGCCGCACGTCGTGTTCGTCCAGACCGGCCAGCCGTTCGTCATCAAGAATTCCGACACGGTCGGCCACAACAGCAACGTCCAGACGATCAAGAATCCGGCCGAAAACAAGATCATTCCGGCCAACGGCGAAGCGACGGCCACGTTCAAGTTGGACGAGGCGATCCCGGCCGCGATCACGTGCAACATCCATCCCTGGATGAAGGCCTGGGTCGTGGTCCGCGACAATCCGTATGCGGCCGTGTCGAAGCCGGACGGCTCGTTCGAGATCAAGAACCTGCCCGCCGGGGAACTGGAATTCCAGTTCTGGCACGAGAAGGCCGGATACCTGGGCGAGGCCACCGTCGGCGGCAAGGCCGAGAAGATGGCCAGGGGCCGGAAGAAGCTCAAGATCGCGGCCGGTGAAAACGACCTTGGAGAGATCGTGCTCGATGGGAAGATGTTTCAGAAATAGTCGCGGAAATACGGCCGTGCGGCTTGCGGCCTCGAGCGTGGCCTTCGTCGCCGTCGCTTCGGTCGGCTGCGGCAAGCCGAGGGTGGCCACTCCCGGCCCGGACCGGCAGGCGTCCACCGCCATCCGAGATAAACTCGTGACGGCATCGACCGGCGGCGGCGAGGCGGCGGCCGTCGTTTCGACCGGATCGGGCTGGGGCGCGCTCAAGGGGCGTTTCGTCTTCGTCGGCGCCGTGCCGGCTGACCGGCCGCTCGTCGTCGACAAGGATACGGAGGTGTGCACGAAGGGTGGCAAGAAGCTTCTCGACAGGTCGCTTCGGGTCGATCCGTCGACCAAGGGCCTGGCCGACGTCGTCGTCTTCGCCCGCAAGACCAGCCGCGTGAAGGATGCGTCGCCCCCTTCCGAACCGGTCGTTTTCGACCAGAAGGAATGCGAGTTCCTTTCACAGGTGCTCGCGGCCCGCGTCGGTCGGCCCATCGCCGTGAAGAACAGCGATCCGATCGGCCACAACACGAACATCGCCGGAACGGCGTTCAACCAGATCATCGAGGTGGGCAAGACCGTCTCGTATGTTCCCACGGGCGAAATGGGCATGCCGCAGTCGGTGACGTGCAACATTCATCCCTGGATGAAGGCGTACATGATCTTCCGCAAGGACGGCTACGTCGCGGTGAGCGGCGGCGATGGGTCGTTCACGATTCCGGATCTGCCGGCCGGCGAGACGATCGAGTTCCAGGCCTGGCACCCCCGGTCGATGGCGGCCAACCAGGTGCTCGGGCTCGATGTGCCGTCCGTGAAGTGGAACGCCAAGGGCAGGTTTCAGGTGAAGATCGATCCGGACGGCACCATGGATCTCGGCACGATCGAGGTGCCCGCCGCTCTCCTGGGAGGTTGATGACGAAGGCCATGTCGAAGCACACGTCCACGCAGCCCGTGTCGGTCCGCCCCGTGCTGTCGCTCCATGTTGCGGCGTCTCTCGGCCTCCTGGTGACCGTCCTCGCCGTCGGCTGTGGGCCGACCCCCGCCGCATCGTTCCGGACCAACATGGTGATGGCCGCAAAGCAGCGGCTCACCACGGATCAGGAGCGGCAGGTGGCGACGATCGTCGAGGCGATGTTCGGCACGCCCGACGAACCGGTCGCGCTGCCGGAGACGGGGCTCGACGAGGCGAAGCTGCTGCTCGCGGCCGGGCCGGTCAGAAGCGACATCGTGGGTCGAAAGAACGGCCTCTATCGCGAGCATTGCGTTCACTGCCACGGCATCACGGGCGACGGGCTCGGCCCCACGGCGGCGTTCCTGAATCCCTATCCCCGCGACTACCGTCCGGGCGTGTTCAAGTTCAAGAGCACGGAGCGGGCCGACAAGCCGACCCACGCCGACCTGAAGCGGATTCTCCACAACGGCATCGTCGGCACGTCGATGCCCTCCTTCGCCCTGCTCGGCGATGCCCAGGTCGATGCCCTCGTCGAGTACGTGAAGTACCTCAGCATGCGGGGCGAGACGGAGATCAAGCTCATGCAGGCCTACTTCGAGCTCGACGACGACGCGCAGGGAAAACTGCCCGAAACGCGGGAGTTCCTCGTGGACGAGGTGCTTGCCGGCGTGGCGGAAAAGTGGAAGTCGGCGGCCGACGCGGCGATCCCGGTCCCGGAGATGCCGGCCGACATCGATCTGGCCGCGTCGATCGCGAAGGGGAAGGAGCTGTTCCACGGCGACAAGGCGAACTGCGTGAAGTGCCATGGCGTCACCGCGCTCGGCGATGGTCAGGCCAACGACTACGACGACTGGAACAAGGCGATCGTGGATTTCGGCAGGGAGATCGCGGGCAGCCGCGAGCAGGCGGCGAAGACCTCCACGGCCGAGATGAGCCCCGACGAGCTGGCGGAGCACAAGGCCACGCTTGCCTGGCTCGAAAAGAGCCGGCAGGTGCTCGACGGTGACTCGCTCCGGCCGCGGACGATTCCGCCGCGGAACCTGCGGCAGGCCGTCTATCGAGGCGGTCGGCGGCCTCTCGACCTCTACTACCGGATCCACGCAGGCATTCATGGCGCGCCCATGCCGGCCGCCAAGGGGACGATTCCGCCCGAGGAAATCTGGCACATCGTGAACTACATCCGTTCGCTTCCCTACGAGTTCGACGGCGAACTCGGAGCCGACAGGTCGATGGTCGCCTCCGGACGCTGACTCCTCTCACCTCGCAGACAACCTCACGAAAGGCTTCGCCGGGTCCATGAAACGCTTCGCAGGGATCTTCTGGAGCCTGTTGTTCCTCGCGGTGCCGGTGCTGGGCGTCGCGGTCTTCGCCGTGGCGCCGTCGATCGACGTCTGGCTCCCGAAGGACGTGTCCGAACATGGCAGCCAGATCGACGGGCTCTTCTATTTCATCCTCGCGCTCACGGGCGTCGTCTTCATCGCGACGGAGCTGCTGCTCTTTTGGTTCATCTGGAAGTACGACGAGTCGATCGCGAAGGGGCCTGCCACCTACATCCATGGCAGCCACACGCTCGAGGTGGTCTGGACGATCATCCCCGCGGTCGTGCTGCTCTTCCTGGCGATCTACCAGATGAACACCTGGGCCGACGTGAAGATGCGGCGGCCGGTGATGGCGCCGACGGTCGAGGTCGTGGCGAGGCAGTTCGAGTGGCGGCTGCGGTATCCGGGCCGTGACGGCCAGCTCGGCACGCCCGACGATCTCTTTCTGGTGAACGACCTCCATCTGCCGGTGGACGAGGACGTGCTCGTGCAGCTCAAGAGCATGGACGTGCTCCACAGCTTCTTCCTGCCCAACCTGCGGGTGAAGCAGGACGCCGTGCCCGGCATGAAGATCCCGGTCTGGTTCAAGGCGAAGGAGACGGGCGAGTATGACCTCGTCTGCGCCGAGCTCTGCGGCTGGGGCCACTACAAGATGAAGGGCCGCGTCACGTTCGTGACCCGGCCCGAGTTCGACGCCTGGCTCGAGCGAATGTACCTCGAGCAGGAAGCGACGCAGCCCGAGAACGGAGAGGCAATGCCATGAGTACCGCCACGATTCCCGCCGGAGCCCCGGCGACCCTGCCTTCGAAACCGGCCCCCAGGTCCCGTCCGGTTGCCGCGTTCCTCTCGACCTACGTCTTCTCGAAGGATCACAAGGTCATCGGCCTGCAGTTCCTCTTCTCGACGCTTCTCTGGTTCCTCATCGGCGGCCTGCTCGCGCTGGCAGTCCGCTGGCAGGTGGCCTGGCCGTGGTCCGACGTTCCGGTGCTCGGCAAGCTCTTCGCCCAGGAGGGCGGCCAGATGAGCCCCGAGTTCTACACGATGCTCTTCACGATGCATGCGACGGTGATGATCTTCCTCGTGATCATCCCGATCCTCGCGGGGGCGTTCGGCAACTTCCTGATTCCGCTCATGATCGGCGCCGACGACATGGCGTTTCCGACGCTCAACATGCTGTCGTACTGGTTCATGTGGCCGGCGTTCATCGCCTTCGGGGCGAGCTTCTTCGTCGAGGGTGGGGCGGCCGCGGGCGGCTGGACCAGCTACCCGCCGCTCTCCACGAACCCCGCGTCCAGCCCCGGAAGCGGCATGGGGCAGACGCTCTGGCTCGTGGGCCTGACGTTCGTCGGCGTCTCCTCGATGCTCGGCAGCGTGAACTACATGACGACGATCATCCTGATGCGGGCTCCCGGCATGACGATGTTCCGCCTGCCGATGACGATCTGGGCGATGTTCATCACGGCCGTGCTTCAGGCGTTCGCGCTGCCGGTGCTCACCGCTGCGGGCTTCATGCAGCTTGGCGACCGGATGCTCGGCACGGGGTTCTTCTCCCCGGAGGGCAACGTCGTCAACAACGCCATGGTTGGTGCGGGCGGCGGGCAGCCCCTGCTCTGGCAGCACCTCTTCTGGTTCTACAGCCACCCGGCCGTCTACATCATGATCCTGCCGGCGATGGGAATGGTCTCCGACATCATGACGACCTTCGCCCGGAAGCCGCTCTTCGGCTATCGGCCGATGGTCTACTCGATCGCGGGCATCGCTGGGCTGGGCTTCATCGTCTGGGGCCATCACATGTTCATGTCGGGCATGAACCCCGCCCTCGGCATCACGTTCATGGTGTCGACGATCATGATCGCCCTGCCGAGCGCCGTGAAGACGTTCAATTGGCTCGGCACGCTCTGGGGCGGCCGCATCCAGTTCACGACGGCGATGCTGTTTGCGATGTCGTTCGTGTCGATGTTCATCATCGGCGGCCTGTCGGGAATCTTCATGGCCGCGACGCCGGTCGACATCTTCATCCACGACACCTACTTCATCGTGGCCCACTTCCACTACGTCCTCTTCGCGGGCACCGCGATGGGCGTCTGGGCGGGAATCTACTACTGGTTCCCGAAGATGTTCGGGCGGACGATGAACGAGTTTTGGGGGAAGGTGCACTTCTTCCTGACGTTCGTCTTCCTCAACGGCACGTTCTTCACGATGCACATCCTCGGGGCGGTGGGCTTTCCGCGGCGGCTCGCCGACGCCTACCACTACGAGACGTTCCATCATCTCCAGCCGATGAACGCCTTCATGACCTGGTGCGCGATCGGGATGGTGGCCTCCCAGGCGATCTTCGCCGTGAACTTTTTCTGGAGCATGTTCTTCGGGCCGGTCGCGGGGCGGAACCCGTGGAACGCGAACACGCTCGAATGGACCGCCCCGAGCCCTCCCGGCCACGGCAACTTCGACTTCCAGCCGGTGGTCCACCGCGGGCCGTATGAGTTCTCGGTTCCGGGCATGGAGAAGGACCATCTCATGCAGACCGATCCGCCCGTGGCGATGCCCGCAGTTGCACACCCAGCGATGGCGCACTAGGCGAGGTCGGGGCAATCCTTCGATGTCCATTCGCTCCATCCACTGGCCCCACGCCGTCGCCTGCCTGCTCGTGGCGGTCACGGCGGTGCTGCTCTGCTTCGGGGCGCTCGTGACCACGTTCGACGCCGCGATGGCGGTGCCCGACTGGCCGGCGACGTATGGCCACAACATGTTCCTGTTTCCGCTCTCCGAATGGCTCCACGGACCGTGGGACCTTTTCCTCGAGCATGGTCACAGGCTCCTGGGCGCCGCCGCCGGAATGGTGGCGCTCGTGCTCGCCGCGGCGACGTTCCTCCAGGAGCGACGGCGGATCGTCCGCTGGCTCGTCGTGGCCGCGGTGGCGCTCGTGATCGTCCAGGGGCTTCTGGGGGGCGCGAGGGTGCTGCTCGACGACCGCACGATCGCGAAGGTGCATGCCTGCACCGGTCCGTTGTTCTTCGCCGTCGCCGTCGCGATCGCCACCCTCACGGCGAGCGGTTCGAAGCCGTCCCGGCGGTCGGACGGCGAGCCAGCGGTTCGAGCGGGAGACGCGAACGTGCTCCCGGCGGCCTCGGCCTGCCTCGTGGCCGCAAGCTACATCCAGCTGGTGGCGGGGGCGCAGCTGCGGCACCTCGACGCCTCGCTCGACCCGCAGACGTTTCGGCAGATCGTCGTGGTGCACCTCGTGGGAGCGGCGGTCGTGGCGGTGCTGTCCGCCGTTTCGGCCGCGGCGGCATGGCGGCGGCCGGGCCCGGCCCAGCGGGGATGGGCGACGGTCGTCTTCCTGCTCATCGCCTGCCAGGTGCTGCTAGGCGGAGCGGCGTGGGTCGCCAATTGGGGCGTGCCCGCGGTCGCGCAGGGCACCATGCTCGATGCGATCGCTCCCACCGGCCCCGTCGTGGCCCGCAGCCTCCAGGGCTCGGTCGTGGTGACGCTCCACGTCGTGCTCGGGATGGCGATCCTCGCGGCGAGCGTCGTGCTCGCGATCCGGGCCGGGGCGGCGCCGTTCGCCCTGGAAGCCGCGAAGCCGCAGCGGGCGGGGGCCGTCGCATGAAGCCGGTCGGATCCGCCCTCGCCGCCGATGCGTCGATTCCCGGAGCCGCCGCGTCGGTTCCCGTCGGCTCGACGTTCCGCGACATCGCGATGCTCGTCCGCCCCAGGATCGCCGTGATGGTGCTCGTCACCGTCGTGGCCGCGATGGGGCTCACCGTCGCCGGCCCGCAGGATGACGCCGTCGGCCCGGCTCCCGGCAGGCTCGCCGTCGCGATGCTCCTCGCGGGGACGGCGCTCGTCGCGGCGAGCTCGAGCATCGCCAACCAGATTCTCGAGCGGTCCACCGACCGCCTCATGCCCCGCACGGCTCGCCGACCTCTGGCGGCCGGTCGCATGAGCCCCGCGGCGGCCTGGGGCTGGACGGCGGCCACGCTCGCGGTGGGAGCGGGAATGATCGTCGTCGCGGCCGGGGCCTGGGCGGCGGTCGCGGCAGGCTTCACGTGGCTTCTCTACCTGGTGGCCTACACGCCGATGAAACGCACGACGCCGCTCAACACCGCCGTGGGGGCGATCGCGGGCGCGATGCCCGTGGCGATCGGTTGGTGCGCGGCGGGCGGGCCGGAGCGGCTCGCGGCGGGCGGCTTCGAGCAGGCACTCGCCGTCGCGGCCCTGGGAACGATCCTCTACCTCTGGCAGTTTCCGCACTTCATGGCGATCGCCTGGCTCTACCGCGAGCAATACTCGGCGGCCGGCCTGAAGATGCTCACCACCGTCGATCCCAGCGGCCTGCGGGCGGCCGGGCAGTCGATGGCCGCGGCGATGGCGATGGTGCCGGCGAGCCTCGTGCTCGCCGTCCCGACCGGCAGCGCGAGGCTGTTCTTCGCTGCGGCGATGCTCGCCGTGCTCTACCTCGCGGCCACGATCCAATTCGCGATCCGCCGGGACGACCGTTCCGCTCGGCGGCTCCTTTTGGCCTCGCTCGGAACGCTCCTGGGCCTGCTCTCGGCGAGCATGCTCCTGGGCGGTCGCATCGGGTAGGATTTCGGATCCAGTACACCCCTCGAAAGCAGACATGAGCTCCTCCTCGATCGCCCTCGGCGGCTCCCACGGCCACGGACACGACTCGCATCATGGTGGTGGTCACGGATCCCATGGCGGCGGCCATGAGCATGGAGGGCATGTGCACCTCCAGTACCAGCCCGGCCTGCCGCTCTCCCGCGGCAAGCTCATCATGTGGCTGTTTCTCTCGACGGAGATCATGTTCTTCGCCGCGCTGTTGGGCAGCTACGTCGTGCTGCGATTCGGTGCGCTCGTCTGGCCGAAGCCCCACCACGTGCACCTGAGCGAGCCGATCGGCGCCTTCAACACGTTCGTGCTGATCTGCTCGAGCGTGACGATCGTGCTCGCGCTCGAGTCGGCCCGGGCCAACAAGGCGGGCGCCGCGAAGCTCTGGATGCTCCTCACGCTGCTGCTCGGCTCGCTCTTCCTCGGGATCAAGGGCTACGAGTACCAGGCGAAGTTTTCCCACGGCATCTTCCCCTGGGCGCCGCGGAGCCGGATCCACGAGAAGCCCGATCTCTACTACGGCTCGGCCGTCCGTGCGCGGCTCGGCGAAGCGGACATCGTCGACCGGCTCAAGGTGCTCGACGAGACGACGGCCGACAAACTCTCCGCCGAGGAACTCCGGGGCCGGCAGAGCCTGTCCGACATCCGGAAGATGCTCGCCAATCCCGACCAGGGCGCCTTCGACATGGCCGTTGTCGCCGACCAGGTGATGCCGCTGGCCGCCGAGGGAGGCCACGGGGCGAAGGATCACGGGTCTTCTGAACATGGTGGCGGGCCCAACGACGTCTTCCCCTGGCTGAAGCTGCCGATCGTGATTCCCGGCGGCAACATGTGGGCGAGCACCTACTTCCTCGTGACGGGCTTCCATGCGGTGCACGTCGCCGTGGGCCTGCTCGTGTTCGCGATCATGCTCACCTGGACGCTGAATGCGAAACGCGCCGGCGCGATCGAGAACATCGGGCTCTACTGGCACTTCGTCGATCTCGTGTGGATCTTTCTGTTCCCGCTCCTCTACCTCTTCTGACCCGCGGAATCCCATTCATGCACAACAGTCCATCCCACGGCGGACCATCCCACGCCGGACCAACGGACGACACGGCCGGAAAGCACGGGCCCGTCACCCGGCCGGGCGACCTCGCGAACCTTGCCGACGAGCGTCATCACGATCAGCACGGCGAGCATCATGGCGGCGAGCATCATGGCGGCCTGGGAACGTACTTCGCCGTCTTCCTCGCCCTCTGCGGCCTGACGACCCTGTCGTTCTTCACGTATTCGCCGTACTGGCCGTGGCGGGACGAGCCGCAGGTCGGCTGGGCCTTCATGATGGCCGTCTCCTGCACCAAGGCGATGCTCGTCGTGCTGTTCTTCATGCACGTGCTCTGGGAGGCGAACTGGAAATACGTCCTCACGATTCCGGCGGCCATGATGGCGATCTTCCTCGTGATCATGCTGATCCCAGACATCGGCATGCGGTCGCGGATGCTTTCGCAGGAGAGGCTGCTCTACATGGCCAAGCCGAGCGATCGACTGCTCCTCGAGCGGGCTTCGGCCAACTCGCCACTCGCGGAGCCGGCGGCGCATTGAGCAGGATCCGCCCCAGCGACGCGTCGGACATGCCCGGGCGGCCGGGAGCCTCGGGCTTGGTCCTGCTGACGCTGTTTTTGGTCCTGCTGGCCGGCTGCGGCCGTGAGTCGGGTTCGGCGGCTGTCCAACCCCCGAAAGGGATGCCGCTGCCGGCACCGGAGAAGATGGCCCCCGGCGAGCCTGCCAAGGCCTTCACGCTCGTCGGCACGGATGGAGAGCCCTTCGACTCGAAGACGCTCGAGGGAAAAGTCTGGATCGGAAGCGTCTTCTTCGCCAACTGCCCCGGTCCATGCTTCCGTGAAAACCAGTCGATCTCGGAGATCCTGAGGGAACTCGACGATCCTTCGCTCATCGCGGTGAGCCTCACCTGCGATCCCGAAAACGATTCTCCCGAGATGCTTCGTCGCTACGCCGAGCGGTTCGAGGCCGACCCCGCGCGGTGGAAATTCCTCACCGGCGACATGGCCGTCATCAAGGAGGTCGCCAACAAGACGTTCCTGCTGCCGGCCGAGGTTGGTATCCACTCCGAGCGGGGCGTCGTGTTCGATCGGAAGGGGCGGCTCCGAGGAAGCTTCCATCTGTTGCAGGCCGACCGTGTCCGGGAGATGAAGAAGCTCCTGCGAGAGGTGCTCGCCGAGGACAGGGAAAAGGAAGCCGCATGACGACGGCCCTTGCATCACTTTCTGGATCGATCGCGGCGGCGGCGTTCCTCGCCGTGCATCCACTGGCCACCGTCAACGCCATCCTCAACGCGGTCGCGACGATCCTGTTGGTCGTGGGCTGGGGCCTCATCCGGCAGGGGCGTTGGCAGGCCCATCGTGCGGCGATGGTGGCGGCGTTCGCGGTGTCGGCGGTGTTCCTCGCCTGCTACCTGTCCTACCACTGGCTCGTCGGCCACGTGCCGTTCGCGGGGCAGGGCATCGCGAGAATCGTTTACTTCACGGTCCTCGTCTCGCACATCATCCTCGCGGCCCTCGTGCCGCTGCTTGCGATCTCGATGTTCGTGCTCGCCTGGCGGGGCCGCTGGGAAGCCCACCGCCGGCTCGGCCGCGTCACCATGCCGATCTGGCTCTATGTCTCGGTGACCGGCGTGGTGATCTACCTCATGCTCTACCACCTCTTTCCGGGCCCCGCCCCGGAGGCCGTGGCCGGCCTATACTAGGTCGGTCGAGGAGCCGGTCCATGAGTCGGAAGATCGCGAGACAAGCCCTGCTGGTGGTGGCGATGGTCCTGGCCGTCGCGGCATGGTCGGGGGCGTGCGTCGCCTGCCCCAACTGCAAGGATTCGCTCGCCGGATCGTCCGGCGAGACGATGAACGTCGCCCGCGGCTATGCGTTGAGCATTCTGATCATGTTGGGAATGCCGTTCACCCTGGCCGGCTCCTTCGGGCTCTATGTCTGGCGGGAGATGCGGCGGATGCGGCGCGAGTCGGCTGCAGCCCCGGACTCGCCGGCCAGCCTGCAGAAATCATGAAGACGAAATCCGGTCCGCCCCGCAACTATCTCGGTCGGGGTGAGCAGCGTCGGCTCTTCTGGACCTGGATGCCGCTCGCCCTCGTGGTCCTGCTCGTGGCCGGATGGCTCGAGCGGACCTACGTTCGCCGCGACGACCCGCCCGGGATGGAACAGGTCGACACGGTGGTGCCGTTTGGCGGAGAAAAGGTTCCGGACGCGGTCGTGATCGGGCCGGAACAGCCGGAAGCGGTGGAAGAAACGGCGTTCGAACTCGGCGCCCCCGCGCGGTCGCTGGCGACGGTCCGGGACGATACCGTCTTCCGAGACGGCGACAGGGAGGCCTGGTTCTCGCTCTGGCAGACGCTCCGGAGCACCGACCCCGTGGTGCTCCGGAAATCGCCGGCCACGAGCGTCTCGTTCGCGGAACTCTTCGGCCAGCCCAAGGCCTTCCGCGGCAGGCTCGTGAGATTCAAAGGGCTCGTCAAGCGGCTACAGTACGTCGAGGCGCCGGCAAACGATTCGAACATCGACGGCTACTGGCAGGCGTGGGTGCGGCCCGACCTCGGTCCCCCGACCCCCATCGTCGTGTATTTCCTGGAGGTTCCGCCCGGATTTCCGACCGGGGAGAGGATCGAGGAGCGGATCGAGGTCGTCGGCTACTTCTTCAAGCGGTGGGCCTACCAGGCCACCGACGCCATCCGCACGGCCCCGCTCGTCGTCTCTCGCATGCCGTATTCCATCGAAGGCGTGACGAAATCCTCGCCGATGGACTGGATCGGATCGATCGCCATGGCGACGATGTTCGCCGTGGTCGTGCTCTCGGCCGTGGCGGCGTGGTTGGCGAACCGCGGACCCCCGAGGAGAGTGGAGCAGCCTTCGGGTGACCTCTCGAAACAGCTCGAGGCGGTCGAGACGGAATCGACCGAGCAGGCGCTTCGTCGGCTCTCGCGGGAAGGCTTTCCCGCGGCGGCCGACGCGTCGTCAACGGAGGCACGGTCGCGGCTGGATGAAAGGAGCGACGGATGAATCTGCGTCGGGTCGGCATGTCGGCGGTCGTGGCAATGACGGTGGCGTCGGTGATCGCCGCGGCCGAGGGCGAGGGCTCCGCGGAAGCTCCGCTGCGGGTCCGCCAGTCGCTCGCGACCTACCTCGACACCTTCAAGCTCGGGCCCGAAGCCAGCGGATCGCTCGACGCGGAAGCGGGCTGGTCGGAAGCGAAGCAAAACCTCTGCCTGCGGCTGCTCATGCGGCTCCTCTCGGCGCCGTCCGTGCCCGCGGCGGAGTGGCGGGCGCATGCCGGGCCGTTCGCCGACGCCCTCCGCTCGCCGGAGCTTTTTCGCGACCGGCTCGTCCGTGTCGACGGCCGCGCCGTCTTCGTGGCGCCGGTGAAGCTCCCGCCGGATCAGGCCGAGCTCCACGACCGACGCTCGTTCGATCTCGTGAGGATCGTCGCGAGTGACGGAGTGGTCGTCGATGTCGTCACCGACGCGGCGCCGAAGTCATGGAAGCGATGGGCGGCGATCGAGGAGCGTGCGGCGGCCGTCGGGGTCGCGGCGAGCGGGCTCGCGGCGGAGGGGGCGGTCGGCCCCTCGCCGACGTCGCCCGATTCGTCGCAGGCGGCCTGGCCCGCCGAGCCGCGGAGGCTGCTCGTCGTGGCGACGCGGGTCGCATGGTTCCCCGACACGCCGCTCGGCCGGCTGGGCATGGACTACGGGCTCTTCGACACGGTCGTCGATGGGGCGAAGCTCGTGGCGGCCGATGCCGACGCCTTCTACGCGATGCTCGCGGCGGTGGGACGGGCGACCAGGGCGGATATCGAGAAGGTCACGATGCCGATCGAGGACCCGATCCCGCTCATCGATCCGCGGGCGAGGTGGATGGAATCGCATCGGGGAGATCCGGTGCGGCTGTCGGGCGTGGCCAGGCGGGCGATGCGGATCGCCGTGGACGACCCGGCCCGTCGTGCCCAAATCGGCTCCGACCACTACTGGGAGCTCTACGTCTTCATGCCGACGCCGACGATCCAGATCGGCACAACGATCCAGAACAGCTTTCCGGTCGTCTGCTGCGTGCGGTCGCTGCCGTCGGACATGCCGTACGGCGACTCGATGTCGGAGTGGGTCGAGGTGGACGGCTTCGCCATGAAGCAATATGCCTACACGCTGCCCGGGGACGACAAGCTGCCGCGAGACGGCAACGGCAAGGGCGGTGATGGCAAAGCCGGCGACGCCAAACCGGGGACTGCGGCGAAGGAGCGGCGCGAGACGCCGCTGTTCATCGCTCGCCAGGCGGTCTGGAAGCCGGCCCCGTCGTCGAAGGAAGTCACCTCGACGCTCGGCTGGGTGTTCATGGGCCTCGCCGCGACGCTGGCGATCGCCATGATGGTGGCGGGATGGTCGATGTCCCGCAAAAGCGGCCGAAGAAAACGCGAGGCATTGCCCGATCGCGTCGAAATCAAGTAGGAAACCAGCCGAAAAACCCCCAGGAGCCTCTCATGCGACGCGCGAAAATATCGGTCATCGGAGCCGGAAACGTCGGTGCCACCACCGCCCATTGGTGTGCGGCCGCGGAACTCGGCGACATCGTCCTGCTCGACATCCCTGCGACCGAGGGAATGCCCGCAGGCAAGGCGCTCGATCTTTTTCAGGCATCGCCGATCATGGGTTTCGATGCCGCCATCAACGGCTCGACCGACTGGGCGGCCACCGCGAAGAGCGACGTCGTCGTCGTGACCGCGGGCATCGCCCGCAAGCCGGGCATGAGCCGTGACGACCTGCTCTCCACGAACGCCAAGATCGTCGGTGACTGCGCCGCGAAGATCCGCGACACGAGCCCCGAGGCCGTCGTGATCGTGGTGAGCAATCCGCTCGACGCCATGGTCCAGCGAGCCTTCCAGGTGACCGGCTTCCCGTCCGCCCGCGTCATCGGTCAGGCGGGCATCCTCGACACGGCCCGCTACCGCGGCTTCCTCGCCATGGAGCTCGGCGTGAGCGTGGAGGACATCTCCGCCATGCTCCTCGGCGGCCACGGCGACACGATGGTGCCGATCCCGAGCTGCACGAGCGTCGGCGGCATCCCCGTCACCCAACTCATCAAGCCCGACCGTCTCGAGCAGATCGTCTCCCGCACCCGGACCGGCGGCGCCGAGATCGTCGGCCTGCTCAAGACCGGCAGCGCCTACTACGCCCCGGCGGCGGCGACCGCCCAGATGGTCGAGGCGGTCGTCCGCGACAAGAAGCGGGTCGTGCCCTGCGCCGTCTACTGCGACCGCGAGTACGGCGTCGGCGGCTACTTCGTCGGCGTGCCGGTGGTGCTCGGCTCGGCCGGCGTTGAGAAGATCATCGAGCTTTCGCTCGAGCCCTCGGAGCGGTCCGCCCTCGACCACAGCATCGCCGCGGTGAAGGAACTCGTCGCCGCGATGAACACGCTCACCGGCTGGAAGGCCTGATCGCTGCTGGTTCGGGGCTGC